>JAKSDK010000915.1 GCA_022360095.1 Phycisphaerales bacterium | reverse complement strand
TGCCTGGAGGCGATGGACGAATCGTTGGATTAATCACGATTATCTTGAACAGCTGTCGCAGAATGGGGACGTACGATGGAAACGGATGAATTTGAACGAGATCATGCGGCTGACGCTGGAGACCACGGCGATTCCGCACATGATGACCTGGCAAGACAAATGTTCGATGCGATGGGGCGTCGAGTGCAGGGTCCCTTTCTTGGATATCGACCTGGTCAGGACCGCGTTATCGCTTTCTTCAGAGGAAAGAATCCATCGAGGCCGAACCCGTGTTCTCTTTCGGAGGGCAACCGAGGATCTCATTCCACCGGTCATTCGGGCAAGAAAGGACAAGGTGGGCTTTGAAACCCCCACGGACGCGCTTTTCAGAGAGAAAGAGGTCGCCGACTTTGCTCGTTCCATCATCCAGTCCGAGAGCTTCAGGGGACGTCCTTACTGGAGATTTTCCGTGGTGGAGCAGGCGCTTACGGATCATCTGTCCGGAAAGGCCGGCCTGGGTGATATGCTCTGGAAATGTATCAACCTCGAAATGTGGATGAGATCGTTCTTCGAAAATAAATCGAGGAATTCCCGCGCCTTTCATGCAACGGATTGAAGGCGCCAGAAATCGGGCTTCATGCTTGCATCCCGAAGCTGTTGCAGCCAGGTCGCGGTCGTCAGCGCGATATAGACCTTCTTGCTGACGTCGACATCGCCCGTCTGATGCAGCTCGAATATTCGCCGGAAGTTCTCACCGTCAAACATCTCACTGTAATCATCAAAAGCGGAGCTTAGGAATTCTCGACAGGACTCACGTTCCGTACCCCGCAACCAGTTCGCCAACGGAGTCGGCAGCCCCATCTTGTCGATCCGTTTTCGAGCCGATTCCGGCATGATGCCCTTCATTCCGATACGAGCGAGGTGTTTGTTTGAGATGCCCTTCGTCTTGAGACGATAGTCCATGCTGCACAGCAACTCAATGAGTCGATAATCCAAAAACGGGTGACGTGCTTCCACGGACCAAGCCATACTCATACGATCTTCGTTCTTGAGCAGGCCGGGCATGATCGTGCGCTGCAAGCCGAGCGCGACCTGGTCCTCGATGAACTCGGAGCCTGGCTTCCCTTCGAGCTGTCGCTGCATCTCATCCACAAACCCGTCGTTAAGAAAGGTCATTCGCGTCGGCGAGAGGCCGGAGGGTGGGCCGGCAAGCCATTCGCGATATCGCTGCATGCGTGTTCGTGCCTTACCCTCAAAACAGCTGACCGGATAGTTAAAGACATAGTTTCGACCCAGCTTTCGTTTGAGGGCCAACGAATCGCGGAGGAAGCGCCATAGATATCGTCTGTCCCTGGTCGCGTGGTAGTCGCGGATCAATGAATTCAAATAGGGTCGATAATAGGGATGGTATCCTCCCATGACTTCATCACCGCCGTTTCCGGAAAGCACGACCTTGCAGCCGCTGAGGTCATGAGCGGTCTTAAACAAAAACCATTGAAGAAGAGTCCCTTGGGCGGTCGCAGGACCGTCGAGATGCCAGACAATCTTTTGCAAGAGGTCGATCAGACGACCGTTGGGCTCTGGCGATATGATCATGGGGCGGACATCGTAGGCCTTGATGAGATCCTGGATGTATTGCCCCTCATCAAATCCCTGATCCAGGAATACGGAAGAAATGGTGGACAAGCCGGGTCCTGCAAGCTTCCTGGCGGCGCCGACAACGCTGGCAGAATCGATTCCGCCGCTGAGAAAGAAAGTTACAGGCGCGTCAGAGATCATCCGCAGCCGGACGGCATCGCTGAACAATTCCATGAATTGATCGACGGCTTGCCGCTCGGTCAGTTGAGTCTTCGTATTCTCCACGCTCAGCGACCAATAACGCTCGATCTCGAGCTTGCCATCCGGGGTGACCGTGACCACGCTGGACGCCGGGATCGGGTGGATGTCCTCGTAGGGCGTCTCTTGCGGATCATCCAAGTCCCACTGCAGCATCTTGAACAAATAGCTCCGATTGTGACGAATCGGCCGCGGAAGAAAGTGGAGCAGAGGTTTCGTCTCTGAAGCAAAAATGAAATAGTCGTTGGTTCTAAAATAAAAGAGCGGCTTGACGCCGATGCGATCCCGAGAGAGCAAGAGTCGCTTCTTCACGTCGTCCCAGACGGCCATACCCCACATTCCATTGAACGACTTGAACATCTCGGCGCCGGACTCCACGTATCCGTGAACCGCGACTTCGGAATCGCAGTTGGAGTGGAAGCCATGGCCTGCCGCCTTGAGATTCGACATGAGGTCTTTGTGGTTGTAGATCTCACCGTTCACGACAACCCAGACCGTTTGATCTCGATTGCACATCGGCTGACGACCGGCGTCGGTAAGATCGATAATGGCAAGACGGCGATGCCCCAACGCCACGTCGTCGGTCGCCATAATGTCGTGACCGTCCGGCCCACGGTGCGGCATGTCCTCCAACATGAGCGCCACCATGCGCTCCATCTCGCACCGGCTCGGGCGACCCGGCTTCAGGTTCAGGACTCCTGCAATTCCGCACACGGCTTACTCCGTTGGCGATCTGCGCGCTCTCGAGAAAACTGAATGTACGCCCGAGTCACCTGGTCAGGGGAACCCTGCATACGGATTTGCCCACTTTCAATCCAGATTGCTGCAGTGCAAAGTTCACGAATCAAGTTCATGCTATGGCTCGCAATGACCACGGTCTTGTTCTCGCTTGCGAAGCGATCCACGATCGAGCCCGCCTTGTCACGGAAGTAGGCGTCGCCCACACTAAGTACTTCGTCGAGAATCAAGACGTCCGGATCAATGTGAACGGCGATGGAGAAACCGAGCCGGCCTCGCATTCCCGCCGAATAAGTGCGAACCGGCGCGTTGATGAAGTCACCGAGCTCACTGAATTCCACGATTCGGTCCAGCCGCTTATCGATTTCCTCTTCGCTCAACCCCAGGATTGAACCGTTGAGATAGACGTTTTCTTTTCCACTCAAATTGTTATTGAAACCGACGCCAAAGCTCAACAGGCACCCCACTTTACCCCTCACGACAATTCGACCTCGGTCGGCCCCCAGAATGCCCGAGAGGGCTTTTAGTAGCGTTGTTTTTCCGGAGCCGTTGCGCCCCACGATGCCCACGACGTCGCCGGGGTGTGCCTCGAATTTGATGCCTCGCAAAGCCCAGAATTCTTTTCTTGCTCTTGCACTGCCTTCTTTTGCATCACGTGAGGGAGACAGCAGACTCAGCATGGATTCACGAATCGTCACTTCTCGCTTGTGATATCGAATCATGAACCTGACCCAAACGTCATCGGCGAGGATCGAAGGCTCCATTTGGAAACGGCGCCGCAGAATGGCCGGCTTCCTTGCATTTGAACCAAGCCGAAGCGTTTCGAGATAGTAGTCGATATGGGTAAAATAGAATTTTAGACTGGTGAATCCGAACTGGGCATAGGTCGGCTCGTTGAGCAGCAGCCAGGCGATGCCTGGCACCTGTTCCTGGCTTCCGGGGATCACCCAGCCGTTCACGACGGCTTCCAGCGCGTCGACCCTTTGTGTATTTGAAAGGTCATACTTCAGTTCGCGCTGCTCGCTATCTGAGTCTGACGGTTCCAAATAGATGAGCGAATAGATCGCCCCAAAGGTCAAATACGACTTCAAGGCATCGTTCAAACGAGATGGGGTATTCGCTTCGCGCGAGAGCGCGGACGGATCGGACCGCAAAGTTTGAATTAGATTGCTGACGTGCGCTTTGGTTTCCCGCCAGTAGTCATTTTGGATCCAATGGGAAGGGTCCGGCCAATCCTGGGCCTGGCTTGCCCCTTCGATCCAAGCCCGAAACGACGCCACGCCGCGCGGGCCTGCTTCATTGGGAGGCGAACCGTCCAAGATGGCTTCGGCAGCGGTCAACGCCTCTTCGAGGGTTTGGGTGATCTCGGTCGGAACCCCCTTCGAGTCGGGCTTTGCATAGGCCTGGTGCTCCCCATTTTTTTCACCAGTACGAACCATTAAATGACTTTAATCTCCATGCGAACCACTGTCTACGGACCTACACTCCAAAAGCCCGCACTCGCGCGCTCCAACACAGCGAGCACTTCGCAATCGTCAGCACGCCGCGTTGCGGCGCGACGGCATCCTTGCACAGGTCATCGAAACGCATAGACTTAATTGGGGAGAACGATAGCCTTATGAGCAAAAGAATCTGTGTCATCGGCGCCGGCCGCTGGGGCGCCAACCACATTCGAACGCTGGCGCAACTAGGCCACTTGGCCGGCATTGTTGAACCCGACGACAACCGACGGCGCGAGTTAAGCACGCAGTTTCCGAAGATTCATTATTTCAAGGACGTTCAAAGCGCCTTGGATGCGGACTTTGACGGATTCACGGTCGCAACGCCGGCGGAGACCCATGCCACCATCGCGGAACAGATCATTCGTTGCAAGAAACCTGTGCTTGTCGAAAAGCCGATCGCCCTGAAAGCGCCCGAGGCTCGGCGCCTTCGCGATCTTGCCAAGGCCAACGGCGTGAATCTCATGGTCGGGCACGTTCTGCTTTTCCACCCCGCAATTCGCAAGATCAGGGAGCTCATTGACGCCGGCAAGATCGGCAAGCTGGAGTACCTTTACAGCAATCGATTGAATCTGGGGACCGTGCGGACGGAAGAGAACATTCTGTGGAGCTTCGCCCCGCATGACATCTCGATTTTTCAGTACCTCATTGGGAAACGCCCGACAGAGATCGTCTCCAGTGGAGGCGCTTTCATTCAACCTCATCTGCACGACACGACGCTGACCATTTTGAAATATCCCGACAATATTGTCGGGCACATTTTCCTAAGCTGGTTGCACCCGTTCAAAGAACACCGGATCGTCGCGATCGGATCCAAAGGGATGTTCTCCTATGAGGATTCGTCCGACGACAAAGACATCCTGTTTTTCGAAAAAGGCATCGACTGGGTTCGCGGAGAACCCATCAAGCGGGACGGCCCCACAGAAGTGATCCCTTATGACCGGGCGATGCCGTTAACGACTGAGTTGCAGTATTTTGCGGACCGGTTGGACGGCCGTCCGATTGAAATCGCGGACGGGCAAAACGGCGTCGAGGTTTTGGAGATTCTGGAAGAGGCGACCGCGAGTCTTTTGTCGCAAAAGGGGGCAGCAACGACGAGGCCGAGCGCGCCTCCCGAAACGAGCGGTTTTTTTGCCCACGACACAAGTTGTGTGGACGACAACGTACAGATCGGCGAAGGCACGAAAATCTGGCACTTCTCCCACGTTCAAAGCGGCTCGAAAATCGGCCGAAGTTGCAGTCTCGGACAAAACGTGAACGTCGGAGAGAACGTCACCATCGGCAACTGTGTCAAAATCCAGAACAATGTTTCCGTCTACAACGGCGTGACGTTGGAGGACTATGTCTTCTGCGGCCCTTCCATGGTTTTCACGAACATTCCGGACCCGCGATGCAAATATCCTCAGAGAGGAAGCGATTTCAATCGCGAAACGCTGGTCAGGGAGGGGGCCTCGATTGGAGCCAACGCGACGATCGTCTGTGGAAACACGATCGGCCGCCATGCGATGATCGGTGCGGGAGCGGTCGTGACCAAAGATGTTCCGGATTATGCGCTGATGGTCGGCGTCCCCGCGAGGCAAACAGGTTGGGCCTGCGAATGCGGCGAAGTGCTGCCCGGGTTCAAACATGAAGTTGATTGTCCGCGTTGCGGCCTCAAGTACAAATCCGAAAATGGGCGGCTTTGCCCAAGCAAACCGACGACCGTGAAGCAGTCCTCATGAATGCCATTGACATCCCCGATTCGGGCCACCCCAGGACCGAGCATGAAAATGGCGTTCCGGCCACGGAAGCCTGGCCCAGCCGACGCCAGGCCGTGACGCTGTTGTCGGCCATGATCGTGCTCGGCATCGGCATCGACCTCTTTTTCTTCAACGGGTTCTACGCCAGTGATGACCGGGGATATTTCGATGCCGCCACGCTCGTGGCTTCGGAGGGAATTCTCTCGAAGAACCCCCGAGTCGGACACGAGCGACTGACGGTTTTGGCCTGGAACATCTTTGCGGGATGGCTTTCGGGTTATAACGTTCAAGCCATCTCAGCCTCTTACACTTTCTTCCACGGCCTTCTGATCGTCCTGGTCTACCTGCTTGCCCGGCGACTTTTCAACCGCCTTGCGGGGGTTCTCGCGGCCTATACCACGGCAACGTTTCCACTGTTTATCATCTTCAGCACGGGCATTTACCCTGACTTGCCGATTGCCTGCCTTTTCGCATTGTCCCTCTTGGCCTTCATCCATGCCTACGAAGTGCGCCCGTGCGGGAGGCTCGGGATGACACTTCTGATGATGTCAGCGTCCGGCGCCTCCGTCGGCGCGGCTTATATGGCCAAAGAAGTCGGGCTGGTCGTTCTGCCGGTCTATTTCATGTTGTGGTTGCTGACCGAATGGACGCGACGCCCTCGATCAAAAACCGGGAAACAAACGACTCCGAATTCGCCTTCAACCGCAAACATCTCCGACGAACGGCGATGGGGACCTTGGTCGCTCAGGGGCGTCGTCACTGGCGCATTTTTCGCAATCGGCTTTTTTGCGATGGTTGGTCTTGAATACGGAGTTCTGTCCCATCTGACCGGGCGCTCCTATGTCCGCATGCTGGAGCGTGAAAAAGAGGAAGACCTTGAGAAGGTTGACAATTTCCATCGAGACGGCGGATACAACCCCATCGCAAGATTCAAGGCCGCCGGCCGTGAGCTGGGCTCAGGCAATCTTCCTGAGAATCTGAAATATCTTTTCGGGGCGTGCCTGGTGGCCTACCCCTTTATCCGCAAACGAAACTGGAGCGTCTATTTTCTGGGCCTATGGATTTTTGCCTTCCTGACCGTCGGAACTTACAGCTATAAACATTACTACCCTCCACGGCTCCAGGCCCGCTATTACATTCCCGCCTTTCCGTTCCTGATCACGGTCTTCGCCATCACGCTCGCATGGGTGCTCGGTCATATCAGAAATCTGAAGCTGACCGGACCGTCTCGCCGCTGGCTGTGGAGACTGATCACTTTGGCGATCGTCCTGACGCCCATCGGCTATCTTCGCGGAATCGACCGCTGGTCAGGAAACCTGTACCGCACCGATTTTGTGCAAAACATGGCCCGGGCGGTCAATGAAGCGACGTTCGAGGGAGCGACCAAGATCGCGATCTCGAAGTATTTCACGTATCGCATCCATCATATTTGGCACCGTGGAATGCCGCTGAAACCCTACGCCCGCCGCCCGTCAAACGTCGTTGTGTATTCGGAGTTGATGGATATCGATCTCAACGCGATGCTGGAATCCGGCGGCTTCAGCTTCATCGACAGACCGTTGGTCACCGAGGCGTCGGAGACCTACCCCGTCGTACGAACGTTTGATGCACTCTTGCACCCGGCTTTGTCCGACGGACTGCCTGTACGCCGACAACACGGTCTCGTGCGGCGACGGCGACCCACGCTTGATCCTCGTTTCTTCACCTGTGTCGATGAGGGCTCACCGAACCTCATCGAGATTAACGGGTACGAGCTGGTCCCGGAGTTACGGGCACGGTATCGGCACGTCTTTAAGTCTCGCACGGCGGAAATCCTGTATCAATTCACCAGCCGACAAGGTAGAGACGCCGATTTCTTCTCAAAAACAAGTCGGCCCGTGTTGCGCTATCATGTGGCCGCACGACCAATCGATTGTGTCGTCGAGCACAACCATAATCTTCTTGACATCGCCGATTGGAGTCTGGCCGATCCATCCGCCGCACAAATCGACCATGACCATAATCAGCTTCTCGTTGTGCCTTCAAAAGCGGGCAGCCCCGGAACCATCGAATTCCAACCTAGCGTCGCCCCTTCGATTCCAACCGAGTTCCAGTTGCCGGCCGGCTTCAAGTTCTGGCTGACGTTTGAGGTTGAGCTTGAAGAACCGATCCAGGCTTACGCGGAACTGAAGTTCTATTCGGGTGTCGGCGCGACGACACCGACGTCTTCCAGACAAATCAGGTTGACGCAGGGGAAGAACGAAGTCGGCCTCTTTACAGGTGACCGAGATCGCTATTTCATCCCCGCCTTTCGGATGACCGGGGACGGTCGATTCCGCATCACGAAGTTCGCGATCGAAGCCTGTCGATTCGTCACGAAAAAATGAGTTCGCCCCCGAGGTTGGGTCAGACCAGCGCCGCTCCAAGCCGCTGTTCTCTGGTCATGCCTAATGACGATTCGCTGGACGTGCGAACATCATTGTCGATCTCATTCGGCGCGCGGCGGACGTAATTAAACGGATCTGCCGAATACGTTTTTTCCATGGACCGCATCGCCCCGTCCCACCATTCGAAAATTGAGGTGCAGTCTCGCATTTTCTCCGCGACCTCGCGAGCGTGCTCGGTCTTGAGACAAAGCGTCCAAGGACACACTTCCGGGACATATCGATAGTCCAGCCCGCCCTTCAACACTTCCGGCCTTTCCCCGTTCTCCGACACGTAATGCTTGTTTTTACCGATCGCGTCCTGACCGACGTAAAGCGCGGCGTTTGCATAGTCGGTTAAGTAATGCGGTCCGTAATAATCGCCCGGGCGCATGACCGCCACCCGGTCCGACTCGCATTCCGCCATCGCCTGCTGAAAGAGGCCGCCCCATGCCCGCTCCCGACAGACGACCGTGATGTTGGCATCATATCGCACGGCTTCCTGTATTTTGGGCACCAACGACGGCTGCCTGGTGCAAATCGTCAATCCTGCATATTCAAAAGATTGCCGCCGGAAGTTGTCCAAGATCGCCTCAACATCGGCCTTGCGGTTGATTGCCGTGACGACCCTTATCGTGGGCTTGCTGAACGCGCGTGCATGGACACCCACGGTCTTCAAGATGGTTTCGAGTCGCTGACAATACGTATGCTCGGAGAAAACCTTGCGCTGGCCCAACAAGGAAAGACGCTCACGATACTCGTCATCCTCCAGGATCTTGGCCATCAATTCCCGTGTCGTCTGTTCATTGCCGCTCATGGCCACAAGCTCTCGACCGAGAATCGCCTCGATGCCCAACGATTCTGAACTCAAAACAGGCGTACCGCTGGCAAGGAGTTCGAAAACGCGCCGGGCGAACATGGTCGGTGAACCGGACACGCTGTTAATGTTCAGGAACAGCTTGAACCGTTTGTACGCGGAAACCATCCTGGCATACGGCAACGATCCGTAAACCGACGATTGATAGATTTTCGGCCAACGATAGTTCTTGCTGGGGCTTTCTGCCATGCGATCAAAAATGAAAAGGTCAAAATCAAGCGCGGGCTTCAGGATGGCCTCTGCATCGGCCTGTCGTTGTTGATGGCGATGGTTGTACCAGGTCCCGGCAAAACACACACTGCCACGCCGCTCACTCGTGGCGACGGGGTTGTGAACCCGCGGCTGCGCGGCGAACGGCAATGCAAACACACGATCATGGCCGACGCGCTCGCGATAATCCGGAATGCAGTTGGCATCCGAAGTAAAAATGAAGTCGAAGAGCTTGGCCGCCTCGATGAAAAACTCAAAATTAGGCGGGTCTTCCTTGTTGTAGAAAACCGTCGGGATGTCCCGATCTCTGCACCACTCGACGATTTCGGGTAAGGCGTAATGATGGATCTTGTCGGGTCGCTGTCCGAGATCGCGGACTTGAAAATGCCAGCCGTCCTGCAGGCCGTGCCAGGTCGATTCCACGAACAGAAGGTGCGG
This sequence comes from Phycisphaerales bacterium, assembly GCA_022360095.1. Taxonomy (GTDB): domain Bacteria; phylum Planctomycetota; class Phycisphaerae; order UBA1845; family UTPLA1; genus JAKSDK01. The sequence continues at coordinate 8,995 of JAKSDK010000915.1, read as the reverse complement.
TTTTCTGGATTCCAACACCGACTTCCACGTTTCCGGGGTGAACGTGAAGAAGTCCGCTTCGTATTGCCATGCCCGCCAGGAAAACTCGTCCATAATGCCGGCAACACGCAACTCCTTGCGGACGATCTGGTCTTTGGGAACATCCGAAAACGGCTCCTCGAGATGAGCCGCGGATTCCAGATTTGAAAGCCACCCAGGCAATGGTCTGGTCTTGGGCGCCGGTGTGTCAGTGCTTGCAACGGGAGCGGCCGCATTCTTCCGTCTGCTCTTTCGTTTGGACAATCGCCGGTCCCGACGCTTCTTCATGCCTTCGCCAAACAATTTGACCAGGCGGAGGGGAAGCAAAAGCGTGTCGCGGGACGGAGTCATCGCACAAACAAGGGCATCCCCCAGACGGTATCGCACCTCGTTCATGCGAACCTCAAGCTCCTCCTGCGTCCGGGCAACATGATTCTTGAGATATTGGGCCTGCCGCTCGGCTTTTTCACGCTTGCGCTTTTCAACAAGCAGCAACTCACCCGCCGAACGCAACTCTTCCAGCTCTTCTCGCAGACTCCCCGCTTGATCTCGCAGCTCCTGCACCGAAGCCTGCAATCTTAGTCTGTTCGCATAAGCCAGGCGCTGGGAGCGCTCAAGTGCCACGTCACAAACCGACGACCACTCGTGCATCATTTCCGGCGACGGCATAACGGGCTTTTCGCCGATCAACGGCTTTGTCGCAACGCCGCAGAGATAGCGATCGTGCAACACGGTCACATCAACCACGGAAAATCGCTCAGAAATCAGATCGACGAATTGAGTCAGGTAAAAAGAGCGCTTGTGATCATGATAAGGGTGGTAGCCGTGCGGCACGCTGACGACAAGTCGACCATCATCGGCGAGCCATTCAACGACCCGAGCCAGCAACTGCTCCGGCTGAACCAGATGCTCCAATACTTCTCCGAGGATGACCGAATCGAACGAAGCGGGCGAAAAGTCGGCTCGGTAAGCATCCATCTGCTTGAAGCTGACTCGCTCCTGAACGATCTGCGGCTCGATCGCGAGCGCTTCCCGTGCGGACGCGATGCCATTGGCCTCAATGTCAATCCCGACAACATAGTGGCCTTCTCGACCGAGAATGATGGAGGTGATCCCCTGGCTGCAACCGATGTCCAGAACACGCTCGCCCTGGGCCTTCTCACAAAGCCAGTGGACCCGATCTCTGCAGGCGTTCTGCGTCTCTACCCGATCAATCCGGCCGTAATACAGATCTGCGACCCGGTCATGATTGGCCATAAGATGTCTCTCCTGAGCCGCTTATGAGGTCCGGCTAGTGCGGGCAGATTCCATCAGGAGATATTAACCATCCGGCGCCGACAAGCCAAGTCCCGCCGCCTCTTGTTCTTCCGTCGATGGACCGCCGCGACACACATTTTCACCCGCTCCATCTTGATGCCAATTATGATTGCATCACCGCGGGGAACCGAGTTCAATGTCGCCGACATGTACAGAGACAAGATTATCGGCGTCGTGGTCCCATGCCATAACGAGGAAACGCAAATCGCGCGCACGGTGAACACCATGCCCGATTTCGTCGATCACATTGTCGTCGTCGACGATTGCAGCACGGACACGACCGTAAAAGTAGTTGGAAAACTTGCGACGGACCAGACAAAAGTCCATCTCATTCAACATCAAAACAATCGCGGCGTCGGCGGGGCAATCAGCACGGGCTACGTCTGGTGCCGGGATCACGACATCGACGTCGCCGTCGTGATGGCAGGCGATGGCCAAATGGACCCGGCCGACCTTCCGAATCTGCTCGACCCCGTCGTGGAAGACCGAGCCGACTACACCAAGGGGAATCGCCTGGTGACGGGCGAAGCCTGGAAAAAAATTCCACACGCCCGCTACCTTGGAAATTCGGCACTAACGCTCCTGACCAAGATTGCCAGCGGATACTGGCATGTGACAGACTCGCAAACGGGCTACACGGCGCTCAACAAGAAAGCACTGCATCTGTTACCGCTGGAAAACATCTTCCCGCGCTACGGCATGCCGAACGACTTCCTCGTCACGTTGAATATCTACAACATGCGGGTCATGGACATCCTGGTGAACCCGGTCTATGACATCGGCGAGAAGAGCGGAATCAAGTTTCGCCGCGTGATCTTCACATTGTCGATCCTGCTTTCACGACTGTTCATCAAGCGAATGGTCCATAAGTACATCATTCGCGACTTCCATCCGCTGGTTTTTTTCTACACGTTCGGCTTCCTCCTTTTCGTCCCGGGTGTTCTGTTCGGCTTGCAACTGATCCTGTATCGCCTCACCGGCACGCTCGTCTCAGCAACCAGCGCCTTGTTCGCGGCCTTCCTGTTCGTCTCCGGACTCCAGTCTCTCTTGTTTGCCATGCTCTTTGACATGGAAGCGAACCGCGATCTCAAAGGCGGTTAAGCTGTGCGAATCATCGTTGACATCTGCCACCCGGCCCAGGTTCACCACTTCCGGCCCGTTCTCGAATCCTGGCAAGCGTCCGGCTACGAATGCGTCGTGACGGCGCGGGCCAAGGACATCACGCTCAAACTGCTCGACGGCTTCGGCATTTCCTACACGGTGCTCGCGCCTGCGGGCATCGGTTCAATCGGATATTTGCGAGAATTCCTGCGTCGCGAAGCAGCCATGTTTCGCTTGGTGAGGAAATTCCGTCCTGCAGTGATCACCGGCACAAGCCCCAATGCGGCACGGGTCGCCAAATTGCTCAAAGCCAAATCCGTGATTCTTTGCGAGGACGACGCCAAATACATTCCTCAGTTCCGCTGGCTCGCCTATCCCCTGGCTTCCGCGATCGTCATGCCCGACTGCCTCACCAATGAGGATTACGGCATTCGGCACCTGACCTATCCGTCTTACCAAAAGATGTTCTACCTGCACCCGAATCGTTTTACGCCGGACCGCAACGTCATTCGCGAACTCGACATCGACGACAACACGCCCTACGCCCTGATCCGTCTCAGTTCACTTCAGGCCTATCACGACGTCGGCGCAAGGGGAATGAGTGAAGATCTGATTCGCCGCATCATCAAGCTGGCCGGGGACCAAATGCAAATCTTCATCTCGAGTGAAAAACCGCTGCCGGCGGAGTTCGAGCCGTTCCGGATGTCCATTCCCCTGGAGCGCGTCCATCATGCACTTGCGTTTGCCGAGTTTTTTCTGGGCGACAGCCAGTCCATGGCCGTGGAATCTGCGCTGTTGGGAACGCCGGCCTTCAAAATCAACACCTTCGCAGGCATCATCTCCGTCATCCGAGACTTGCAAAGCTACGGACTTGCCTTCGACTACCGTCCGGATCAGGAAAACGAACTGGTCGAAGAACTCCAGCGATTGCTGGCAATGGAGGGCCGCAAAGATTGTTTCAAGGACCGGCGCGCCAAATTGTTGTCCGAAAAAATCGACCCGGTCCCGTGGTATCTGACGGTCATCCGGAAACTCCTCGAAGGGTCTTCGGTAGGTGACGTCAAGCGTTGGTCCTCTGAAGCCCTGCAGTCCGGAAGATTTGCAGGTGTGCCGGATCACGCGGTCCGTTAAACTTTTCCCATGAAGATTATCTCCGTCGTTGGTGCCCGTCCTCAGTTTATCAAAGCCGCACCGGTCTCCCGTGCGATTCGCCGGCACCACCAGGAAATCTTGGTTCACACCGGCCAGCACTATGATTACGAAATGTCGCAGGTCTTTTTCGAAGGGCTGAATCTGCCTGCTCCCGATTATGACCTGGGCGTCGGCTCAGACTCACATGCTGAACAGACGGCCAAGATGTTGACGCGCCTCGAGCCGGTCATCCTCGACGAAAAACCCGAGATGGTCCTGGTTTACGGCGACACCAATTCCACACTGGCCGCCGCCGTCGCAGCTGCCAAGCTGTGTTTGCCGCTGGCCCACGTGGAAGCCGGTCTTCGCAGCTTTAACCGAAGCATGCCCGAGGAGATCAATCGCATCCTGACCGACCGTGTTTCACAATTATTGTTCTGCCCGACACAGACTTCCGTCAATAATCTCAAGCGGGAAAACGTCGAGGAGGGCGTGCACCTTGTCGGCGACGTGATGTTCGATGTCGCCCTTGAAGCGGTCGATCGCGCGGAGAAAAACTCGACGATTCTGGGACGATTGGGCGTCGGCAAGAAGGAATATCTGCTGGCCACGGTTCATCGCGCAGGCAATACAGATGATCTGGCGAGCTTAAACGGCATTGTCGAAGCCTTCCTGGAACTCGGGGAACCACTCGTCCTGCCTTTACATCCGCGGACAAAAAAATTGCTCGAAAACACCGGTCTTTATGAAAAATTGGCTGATGCAAAACACATTACGCTGACCGAGCCGCTCGGTTATCTCGACTTTATCATGCTCCAGAAGAACGCGGTCAAAATTCTCACGGATTCCGGCGGCGTACAGAAGGAGGCTTGTTTCCATAAAGTTCCCTGTATCACGTTGCGCGAAGATACTGAATGGGTTGAAACGGTAACGAGCGGCTGGAACGTCCTGGTCGGCGCAGACAAAACCAGGATTTTGCAGGCCGCGGCCAATTCTTTTGACGGCGCCAAAGACTGCCAGGGGATCGAACTCTGGGACGGCCGGGCCGCCGAACGCATTTCGAGCATTATCAATGCTTCCGCATACTAGGGGCGTAATACGAATCATTCCCCACTGGTATTCACAATAAACGCATCGATTCGGACTTTGACACACGCCCCTGACGGAATATCCTTTGTTAGGTATTTGATAGGAATACTTCTCATTCCCGATGGACGGAGCCGCTCCATGAAAACTGAGATTGTCCGAAAGCTCTACACCGACTTTGAAGCTGTTGCTCACGTTAAGGACGGTGTCGAATATTGGCTCGCCCGTGATATTCAAGTTCTCCTGGGCTATTCGCAATGGCGAAATTTTGAGAATGTCATCAAAAAAGCAAAAACAGCCTGCGAAAATGCAGGCCAACCAGTTTAAGACCATTTTGCTGATATCAGCAAAATGGTCCCCATTGGTTCCGATACCCAACGTGAGATTTCGGATGTCGCTCTCACGCGTTACGCCTGCTACTTGATCGCCCAGAATGGAGATCCTGGAAAGGATCAGATTGCCTTTGCTCAAACTTACTTTGCGGTCCAAACCCGCAAGCAAGAGCTCATCGAACAACGAATTCGCGATGTGGATCGTCTGGCCGCCCGTGACAAGCTAAGCAAATCCGAAAAAGCCCTTTCGGGCATCATTTTTGAACGCCTACGCGAAGGGCAGAGCTTCGCACGCATTCGAAGCAAGGGGGATCAGGCGCTTTTCGGAGGATTCACAACGCAGGAAATGAAAGACCGACTTAGTGTCCCCGCGCAACGTCCGCTCGCTGATTTCTTACCGACCATCAGGAATCTAACAATCGAGCGTCACTGATCGACGTAACCTTGCTCCCAGGTCCGTGCGGCATCGTGATTGCGGAGGTCGATGTCGAAGTCGACCGCGGCTTTCAAGGGAAACAGCACGTTGAGCCAGCCCGGCAGCACCTCGTCCCATTCTTCAGGATCAACACCCGTATTCGTCAATGTCAGATCCGTTCCGCCCTTGCTATCCGGGGCGAGTTCAAAAACAACGCGACTGTTGAAATAATCGAGTTCGAAGTGGTGCGGCGGGGTTCGCTTCAGAATCTGAGACCGGTTTCGCATTCCGTTGATAAAGACAAAATCAATCGCCCCGTCTCGCTCAACGGCGGATTCCGCCCAGAACCGTGCCCGGCCTGTGTCGGTGGCGATCAGTTCATAGACGGCCTTTGGCGGCGAGGCCAGATGAATGCGCCAAAGTATCCGATCGGGCGTGGAGGGGATTGGCATGGGTTGTTCCCTTCAAAGAAAACACTCACTTTTCACAGAGTTTTCCGCGCCTCCAGTTCGGCATAGGCTCGTGTCATGGTTTCAAGGACCGTCATCCACTCATAGGCCTCGACGAAGTCTTGCCCATCTCGTTTTTTGGCCAGGCAGGCCCCTCGACAGGCCTCGGCGATGCTCGGTGGCGACGCGGGATCACAATAATGACCCAAGTCGCCAAAGTACTCTCGCACCGGAACAACATCGGCCACAACAATCGGCGTTCCCACCGCGGCGGCCTCCATCGCTGAAAGTCCGGGTGTTTCGATGAATGAGGGTTGCACCAGGGCTTTGGCGTTTCGCAGGATGCCGGACACTTCATGATGCGGCATGTAGTCGCGAAACTCGACGTTCGGCCCCGCAGCCCGCGTGGTTGCCTCATAGTAGCGCTCGCTACGCGGCGCCGTTCCGCCGAGAATCAACAACCGCTCGTTCGGTAGTCGGCGAAACGCTTTGACGAGGCCGAGTTGATTCTTTCGCGGTCCGATCGCACCTGCGCAGACAAAGGCACCTTTGTAATCCTCGGCAGACGTGTCGTCGGAGCGGGGCGGTGGCAAAACACCGTTTCGAACGACGCAGAACTTGTCCGGCGACAACCCGTCAAACCGTTCCACGATATGCAACGCTTCCGCATCCGAATTGGGAAAGACGAGTCGCGCTTCTCGAAGAATCCGCCGTTGCAAATCCTTTGGATTTTCGTGTGCAAGCTCGCGTCGCCTCATCGCCCGCCGGAATCGTTCCGGGATGAGCCGGCGCCACCAATTTCGCGGAAACTCATAAGCGTACCACGGCACGGCAGCATCCAGATCCCAATAAACCGAAGAGAGGACATACGGCTTCGCTTGCCTCTTCGCGTTCTCCGCCTGTGCAAAGGTCTCAAACGGTCGTGTCAGGTTGAAAAGATGAACCAGATCGAAATCGCTCAAGTGAGGGTCGAGTTCAAAAGAAACGGTGACGTCGTGACCGGCCCCGCGAAGGGCGCGGGCCGTTTGTTCCATCTGAACCGTATCGCCGCCGGGATTCGTTTGTGAATCCGGACGGTTTTGCATCAGCACCCTAAGCACCAATCGAACCCTTCACGAGGAAGGCCTGGATCACGTCGGCGATTCGCGTCGATGCCTTTCCGTCCCCATAAGGATTACAGGCCCTGGCCACGCGATCATAGGCATCTGCGTGATCGATCAATTCGACGGCCTTTTCAATAATCCGTTCACGATTCGGTCCCACGATACACGCCGTTCCCGCCTCAACCCCTTCGGGCCTTTCCGTCTCATCACGCAGCACGAGGACCGGCTTCCCGAGAGAGGGCGCCTCCTCCTGCACGCCGCCCGAGTCCGTCAGAATCAGATAGGACGCCTTCATGGCCGCGACGAATTCGGCGTAATCCAAGGGAGAAACCAACCGGATGCGAGGTTTGTCCTTCAAGTGCTTTTCGACGGTCTCGACGACTTTGGGGTTGGGATGCACCGGATAGACAACCTCGACATCGCGCGATTCAACCAAATCGCACAGTGCCGCACAGATGCTTTCCAATGGCGCTCCGAAGTTCTCGCGGCGATGGGCCGTAACGAGGATCATCTTGCGACCGTCAACCGGCTCAAACGTTTTCGGGAGATCCCGTTCGATCGCCCACAACAGAGCATCGATGACCGTGTTGCCCGTCACGACGACGGCAGATTCATGCGTGCCTTCGCGCAACAGGTTATCTCTGGACCTCATCGTCGGCGCGAAATGGAGGTCGCCCAGACGACTCACCAATACTCGGTTCACTTCTTCCGGAAACGGATAATACTTGCGGCCCGTTCGAAGCCCGGCTTCGACATGGCCGAAGGGAATCTGTCGATAAAAGCAGGCCAGCGCCGTGGCCATCACCGTTGTCGTGTCTCCCTGGGCCAGCACGATGTCGGGCTGTTCCTCGGAAAGGACCCGATCAATCGCCGGAACCAGGCGACCGGTGAGATCGGGTAGCGATTGCTCCGGCTGCATGATATTCAGATCGATGTCCGGCTTGATTTCGAAAAATTCGAATACCTGATCAAGCAACTCGCGATGCTGAGCCGTGGCCAAAACACGAACGCGCGCCCAGCCCTGTTCGCGCAAGAGGCGGATCAACGGTGCGACTTTCACCGCTTCCGGCCGCGTGCCTGCGGTGATCAAGATGGTCGGCTTTTTCGAACTCATGCCCATAAAAAGTAGCACGCCCTGCGTTTGCGATTGCTCTATGTTATACCGTGTGCCGTTGCGATACACGCGACGCGGGGAACTTGTTGACAACTTCGAGCAGCGATTCTAACGTCAAGTTGAACACGGCTGATAATCATTAGAATCGGGATAAGCCATGCCTATCGATAAATCGTCATTGCCGCCGCTCAAAGTGGTGTGCTCCGATGAAGCACTGATGATCCGCGGGCGCGAGGCCGTGATCGACGGTGTTCGCGCACGCCGGGCCCGCGTCCTGCCCGACGAGCGCGGACGGCTCGGTGAAATCCTGCGGGCCGATGATCCCTGGTTTGAGAAATTCGGACAGGTCTATTTCACGACGACGTATCCCGGCGTAGTTAAGGCCTGGCATTATCACAAGCTCCAGACCGACCATTTTTATTGCCTCAAAGGGGCCATCAAGCTGGCCATGTACGATGCCCGGGAAGCCTCGAAAACCCGAGGCGAAGTCAACGAAATCTACCTCACCGAGCATTTGGCCGGCTTAGTTCGGATCCCGCCCGGCGTGTACCACGGCTGGATGTGCGTCTCCGACATCGAATGCTTCGTCGTGAACGTCACCACGGAATGCTACAACTATGAGAACCCCGACGAGCACCGTGCCGACCCTCATGATAACGACATCCCTTACGTCTGGTCTCGTCGCGACGGATAAACGCCGGTAATTCAGCTCACCGCCCGACACAAAGCAACTGCACGCTTCTTACACACACGCTCATCAGCTTCGGTGCGTCGAGCCCGTTGAGCGCTTCGGACAACTCCGACGGCAGATCAAAAGGCGAACGCAGGAGTTCCGACGGTACGTTCGAAACTCCCGCGCTGCCGTCGGCGGATGTCGCGGGACGCACTCCATCCTCACCGGCCGCTTCTCCGTCACATGCTGTCATTGC
>JAKSDK010001448.1 GCA_022360095.1 Phycisphaerales bacterium | reverse complement strand
GGGGGAGGTGTCCCACTAGCGATGCAATCGATTGATACGTCAGACCCTGACAAAATGTTCAAGCTGTCTCCAATCTGAATAGCGACTTTGGCAGTTCCTTCAATGGACTCGACGGACTTGTTTCCCGGAACGATTTGTGCGCTGCTCTCACCTTCCAAGAAAGTTAAAAATAAAATGTTAATTTTTAAGTTTCCTTAAGACACTGAGAATCTGAGTTTTCAGTACATTACACCGTCTCCTCCATCTACTCCAGTGAATAACCGTTAATTATCCAGTATTACTTGTACTTACATTATTACTGTACAGCGGAATCTTAATACAACGAACTGCTTAGGGACTGGCAAAATGTGTCCAGTAAAATGCGGGTATTGGAATTTTTCCGACTGATGCATTTTACCGTGACTGGGGCAAGGAAAATCGTTAGTTATACCGGGATATCCGTTCCAAAGGGGGCGTTATATCTTTATGGGGAATATCTCAAAGCTGTTGAGGCCTCAAATGTAATAAAGGTCCTAAGTGTAATAGCTTTTGACCCTAAATGTACATGTAGGAAATTTTGGCCTTAAATGAAATAAAGGTCCCAAATGTATATAAGCTTGGTTAGTAGGTAACTAGGCTTGTGTGAGCAAAATACACTTCAAATGGAGATATGTACTTTGGTACTTCTTTTTGGTTCCTCATTTAAAATCCTCTGGTTTTCAGACAGCCCTTTCGCCTAATAAAGACCTTTCTTCCCGCCAGTTTTAAAGAATCACACTATGGAATTTATAGCACGAACATGAGCGCAATGACTTATATTTTCCAAGGGAGTGGGGATGGTTTGGGCAGCTGTATAGCAATTTTACTCGCAATTTACGAAAACGTTCTTGCAGAGCTCCTTTAAATTCAGAACCTTTGTCACTTTACAGTACAAGATCAGAAGGGGTCCATTTTCTATGTGTAATCCTTTAACTCAACCGCAACTGCTTTGCTATTTTTACTTTAAACACTTCAAAGACAAATGAACGTACTGAAAACATTCATAACGGACAATAGATATTGATAAACAATCCTTGATCTGAAATTTAATCCTTCCACGCTTTCCAAGATCAAACAGATCTACTTGGTGTCTGGTCTGACTTGCACAAAGTTGAGTGTTTCACACCACTTCTTGAGTGGCTAGTTTTCATTCTTTTCCTAATATCAGGCTGGAATTTAACAAGGCCACGCACTGTTGGGTTTGTTTAGAAGTCTGATCTGGTTTCAGATAAATTTTACCAAGACTATCATGATCATTTAAGAATT
>JAKSDK010001061.1 GCA_022360095.1 Phycisphaerales bacterium | reverse complement strand
TTTGTACAGAAAACGACATTCCTCCTTCTGCTTCTTCGTACTTCAAAATATTATTACGAAATGACTTGGAGGAAAAGTTGAGTGTTTCAGAAAGCGTGTATCGTATGTAAAGAAATATGCAAGACAGACTTCCTAACAGCGTAATTATGGCGAAGTACCGCTTGAGATACCTTTTTCGAGAAAGTATAAAAAAACTCGGCCAAGAAGCCATATGTCCCGAGATGAGTTTAAAAAGGAGCAGAAGTTACTGTGGCGTTTGACTAACTTACAGGCTTGAGCCCGAATACGATCATTATGCTTCACAACTCAACATAACATATTCTCTTCAACGATCTATAAAAAACCTAACAGCAGAAAAAAAAGTGCGGCGTACTGTTTGCTAAGGAAGTTTGCGTATAAATGCGTAATTCCGGGGTGGTCATTATACTAAAAGACATATTTCAACAGCTTAATTGTCACATCGTGAAATACGGCGTTAAATTTATTTTAAGTATACATAGGAGAAAGAACTATAACGAGATTTTAAAGAAACGTGTGTTATAACTATGTATGGCTATTAAGAAAGGTTTGAATTTACATGGTGTCACTGTTGGTTCAATTGTTCCCACTGACTATAAATAGCTTATTTTTTCTTGAGTTGAAAATCGGAGTACAGACAGACCCAGCAGCATGATCCATAGATTATTAAAACAATTAGGGGAACATAAACTAAACATAAACTATGGCATTTTAGACTCTTGCAGGTGTTTAAACGCGTGAGGCCTCATCAGCTTTTAAATGGTCGCGAAAGCGTTTGTGTTTAGCTAACAATAAATCTCTTTAATAGAGGAAACAGCAAACAACAACGACAGCAAATTACGAAGTCCCGATGTTCGGCAAGGTCTCCGGGGTAACTTTATAAAATCATTACCAGAGGTAAAGGTGGGCAAGCCTTTCGATAGAGTGCTACTGAGCTTATTGTGGTGTTTGACAGTTTCTTGGCGCCATGTTTGTTTAGGAAAATTTACTCGCAAAAGTGATCATGAATTATAAAAGTCCAGCAAGCTTGCTCTTATTGCTTTTGCCTCATATACTAACTAAAAAGGTAATGGAGAGAGTCCTCCCCAAGGAGCGAGCTTAGATGAATCGTAATGATATTGAAAAAGAGAAAATTTTAAAAAAAACTCATCAACATTAGCGAAACATAATCCAAACTTACTCGGCACGGCCCAGTTAGATTGCATACCTAATGTAAACCAATGGCCAGCTTGGTTAATTTTACTCACAGTAAAAATTGATGACAATACTTGCGGGTGAAATTAAT
>JAKSDK010001725.1 GCA_022360095.1 Phycisphaerales bacterium | reverse complement strand
CTGAAATTGTGTGGAGCTGCATACCTAGGTTAACCTGGGTTCTGTTATGCTACTTTGGTAGCCAACTGCGACCTTTCTCCATGCTTGTTTTTTTGTACCCTACATGAAAAACTACTGTATTACGTAGTTATTGTTAATTGGAGTGATTATGTTGTTAAGTTGCGCGAACACGCTGATAGTAAGAGACCAATGGACGACAATAGTTTCCTCTGCGTATTTATTTATAAAAATATTCTTCTTATTCTTCTTATTATTATTATCATTATTATTGTCATTATCATTTGCATTATCATTATCATCGTTGTTATTACCACTAGTATTTTACTGTCTAAGAGCAATTGCGCAACCAAACCTTTCCACTTAGCTAAACAGACCTCTGCGTAGGAAGGCTGCTGATATGGCTTCTTAAATGATGATATGTATTTTTTTCTTTTCAGGGGCTAATATATAAACATGAAATTGTATGACCAACAGCTATATGCAAACGTTGAAGACTTGACCGTGTAAACTAAAAATAGCCACTCTGGGGAGTACATTAAATAACCGGTCACCGGTTCAGTCTTAGTAGTACTTTACTTTACAAGATACAAGTTTAAGATAAGATACAGTGGAAGATAGAACAATAGTCTTAGCCAAATTCCGCTGAAAAAATTGTTACAGTTTGTTCATGGAGAAACTTATAATAACAATAGTCTTAGCCAAATTCCGCTGAAAAAATTGTTACAGTTCGTTCATCGAGAAACTTGTTTCAGAACCCTGCGCAGTAAAGGCTTGGAAAAAAAGCTTTTCAGAACTTCCTGATTGGGGTGATTGTCTTGTGAACGAATATATGTAAGTCCTCGAAAGATAATAAGCTTAGACAATTCACTTTTAAGGTTGTGTACAGAATAATCACGACAAAGAAAGAACTACTGAGATATAAATTAGCTGATGACAAATGTCGTTTCTGCTTTAACCCAGATTCAGTTGGACACACCTTTTTATATTGTCAAGAGTCAAAGGAATTCTTTTCCAAAACGTTAAGGCGGTAATTAATGAATATCATAAAGAGAACGTCCATTTTTGAAACAAGCAAATTTTATTTAACACGTTCGATGACTCCCTTCCAATGCAAATGCCAAAT
>JAKSDK010000236.1 GCA_022360095.1 Phycisphaerales bacterium | reverse complement strand
TCTCATTTAAAGTGGTTATAGAGTTGCTGTAGTTTTTGTACAGATGTAGAAATAATACATCACAGCTGTGGTACACATACATAATTGAGTGTAAAGAGGTTGTTGGAAGTATCAGCTTTGCTATTCACAGTGTTTCTGTCATGTTTTTCCCTAGTTTTAATTTAGTTCATTGTATGTCATGTTCACTTTTTTTACACTTGTAAAAAACTGCTTTTCCTATTTAGCGGGAACAGGGGGACCAGGAACACCAGGTTCAACAGGGCAGCCATCTGCAGGAGAGGGAGGCAGCAATACTGTGCGAAAAAGACAGAAAACATCCTCTGATCCTGAGTCTGATGCCAGTGAAAGTGAGTTTTTGAACAACATTAACCAGAAGGTTATAGGTTCAACTCCTTTTGGGAGTACAGTTGAAGCTCTGCTTGCAAACACTCTCAAGAGAGAGTTTAACAGAATTATTCAAAATGGCCACCAAGCTATCACTGTTGAATTTGAAGGATGCTGGTACACAGAACATAAATTATCAAGGGTTAATTTTCAGATAGCTAAGGTGAAAATTATTTTGTCTATTTGCTATGGCGACCAAAACAGCCAGGGAATTTAGCTCTAAACAATACTGAAAGTTTCCTTCCATTGTTGCAGTAAAAATATGCAGTTTTAAAGGTGTTCTTCACCATTATTTTAACAGACACTTTGGACTCCACTGGAGAAGCAGCAGCAGAAACATCAGAACCTCAAAATGTGAGTACTGAAAGTGCTACTGCACATGCTGCACATGGCTTGCTGTAGCTGTACTGAGTAGTAATATTGATGCTTACCAATGCCTATTATAAAGTTTTGTCGAAGTTAATTTGACCAAATACATGTTGGGAAATGCATGACTGTTACTTATCTGGCAATGTTTTGCTTATGTTGTTGTTTATCTTAACCATTAAATACGTTACTTTTATCAATGAAAAATAGTGAAACTGAGAGTTAGAGAAGTGTCAAATTATCATGGGTGAGCAATGAGATTGTTAGAACCAGACATTCCAAGTGACAGTCAATTTCTGACTGATTGACTTAATGAATGACTAACTCACAGGTTGACTGATTGATTGACTTACATTGTACTGACTGAGTATGCATCACTGACTGACTGGCTGACTGAATGAATAACTGACTGACAGTTTGACTAAAAAACTGACTGGCTAGCTGAATGACTCATTGCTTGTCTACTGACATTCTGACTGAATGGTTGGCTGACTGACTGCAAGTCGACTCTTGCCCATGTAATGGCTTACTAGCTGGCCGGCTAGCTTGCTGATTGACTGAATGACTGGCAGAGTGTCATTTGTTGCTGTAGTTTGACCATATAAAAAAAGACAAAAACTATCTTCTTTGAATGGTAGAATTATGTTGTGTCATTGTTGACATGATCTTGATTCGAATGTGGTCTTATCAAACTCTGGTATGATCAGTGCTTTAATCACTGCTTTTATCAACAGGAAATCGAACTTGTTTTTAAACCACACCCTAAAGATCACGATCCAGAGACGGTGGCTCAACAAACTCGTTACATCAAGACAACAGCAAATGCTTCAGGTGTGCTAGCTGTATACTTCACACTAAAATGCTTTTAACAGTCTTGGAAAATGATACAGTACTATAGGTTCAGTTTACTAGCTTTATTGTTACCTTTACTTTATTTATTTATATACTGATTTATCTTTATACTTTTTTTTTTGTAGTTGATCATCTGGCCAAATACTTGGCCATGAGACTTGCACTAGAGTCTCAAGAAGATACAGGTCAGTGAAATCTGTGGAACTCATTTATTTGCATGTTCAGATGTACATGTCTCTTAACACCGGGAAT
>JAKSDK010001496.1 GCA_022360095.1 Phycisphaerales bacterium | reverse complement strand
TGTCAACACTGAAATAGTCTTGTCTGATCAGTTATCCGGTATCAGTATAAGAACTTACGGCTACAGAGACTTAACGAATACCAATTGAGTTTTGATGTGTACAAAATCTCTTCAGGACTGGGGACATAATCATCCTCACAGACAGGATTATGATTTTGCAATCATATTAATTGTTTTTGTCATTCATCTAATGAACGCTAACAGCCGTCGGTGATCATTACTTTCGACTGAAATTTACTTGATGTTGTAGCAATGATACCGAGAGCAATTGTTTTTTCTCTTATCATGCTTATTTTCCTCGAACAAGCTTTGGCTGCGAAGCAGTAAACAATGGGCGGTTAAGTAAAGACACAGTGCAGAACTGAGAACTGAAAAAAAGGCCAGTCCATAAATTTAAGACAAAGCGATAAAAAGCAAATATCATGATCATGAAGTAGTAATCACGACCAATATTAGTGTTATAACTTTTTATCTTATCTGTTTAGCGAGGACGGTTTTGTTTTATATGATTTTGTTTAGTATCTAATGCTTTTTTAAAGATGTCTTAAGTAATTTAGTTTTGGTATGTTGAAAATGTTGTTTATAGGTTGTAGAGGATTGAAACGCACAGGCTCGCGATAGATATAATAATCAAATCCGGATAAAAAGCAAATCCTTCATTTAAACACTCTAATAAAGCTTATGGGGTCGTGTCATGTACAAGATAAGAATAAAAACTATTTACATCATGAAACTACTTTACGTAAAATTCTCCTAAGAGTATTATTGTATAGTTCAACCTCCATTTAGAGGCCACCCTTGTGATACTGACAAGAGGCCGCCTAATGGAGGTTGGCCGCTCAATATAAAGAAGTTCCTCGTAAATTAGCATACAATTCTTTAGCAGAAACATCACTTTTATATTTTAAAACCAACAGGCGACGGGATGGAATTTACTGGCCCTCAGTCAGTTGTCACTTGCAGGTGGGATTGTATTTTCCTAAATCACATTGAAAAAAAAAGCCAAACTAAATTGAATCAAGTGCTTGATGGCCGCGTACGGGACGGCCAAAGGTGGCCGTCGCCGCTTGATAAAGATTGCCGCTTAATGGAGGTTTAATCTACAATTCTCTTCTACAATCACTTTGGGACTTTAATTACTAGCTGCTAAACAGAGGGTGGCCGGTTAATGGAAGTCCAACTGCATATGAAATTTACAAGAAAAAGGAAAATGTATGTAAGAATTTAACACAGATTAAAATGTAACTGCATTTAGGCGCATTTTATCGAACAGCACATATATTGGTCGTTTGTTCTTACCTTTTAAAAGCAAATTACAAATATATGGATGAAAAGAGGAGAGGCTTTTTTTACGATGGAACCACTAGCAAGGACTATTAGGCATTATATGCCCTTGTGGATAAATATCTTTGTGTCAAACGAACGAAAGCTTTTAAATCAGCTAAATGAAAATAAATTTCATTGAATTTTTAAATTTGCAACTCTAATCCTGCATAAGCGATTTTTTTAGTTTTTTTTTGTTATATCAAAACTTAAAAAAAAAAACAAACAAACAAACAAAAACTTACCAATTAACTGCGGTGTTCCGCAAGGAAGTGTACTCGGACCACTTTTATTTAGCATATACACTAATGTTGTTCCTTCAGCACCACAGAAATGCAGCGTCCATAGCTATGTATATGACACTAACTTAGTTATATCCTTCAAAAAGACAGATGCTGTAATCACCTTTGCTGA
>JAKSDK010001014.1 GCA_022360095.1 Phycisphaerales bacterium | reverse complement strand
CGAGAGGCAACTGCTTTGAGATGGGATTTCTGAATCAACTAAATTCGACAGTTTCAGATGAAAAAAATTTTGTCGAATCTGCGACTGAAACAGTCAAAAATTCGACTTAGGTTCAACATTTGATTGAGAAGTCGCATTTTACATGTGCCGAATAAAAGGAACTGGTCAAAAATTAGAGGGGGGGGGGGGCAGGTGCAGAAAGGGGGTGGGTCAGCAAATTTTATGTAACGATAAAAGACATTTTAAAAGTGTCATCAGATAAACAACCAAAATTATTTGTATTGAAAACAAAATTTTTATTAATAATCTTTGCAATAACAATTTTAAACTGAATCAGTTAACATCCCTTCAACTTTAATCTGACTCGTCATTTTCAACTGACTCATACTTTTCATCTGATCGATCATTTTCTTTGTCTTTACTATCACTAATTACAGTAGTTCCTGCCCCTTCATCACTGCTTCCTAGAAAGTCCTTCACATGCTCTTGGATGTAAGAAACAGGCCCATATCTTTCTCCATATTGCTTGCAGTTCTAGAAGCTTTGCACTTCATAGCGTTTCTTCGGTTGTGTTTTTGAGACCGCGTTTTCCTTTTGTTGTCTGAGTCATGTGTTTGATCATGTCTCTGATTGTTCAGCAAGACCAGCCTCAATGTCTCTTACTTTCTCCTCCAGCTGTAAAAAGTTTTCTAATAATATCCTCATCAAATTTTCTTGGATACTCATAGACTTTTGATCGGGGGAGGGGAGGCCGGTTTAGAAAAGATGTGTCTAGAAGGTTTAGGGGGTCATGAAAAACGTAGCCTGTTCCATGTGTTCAGATAGTAGAGCGCAGGAGAAAAATTCACGAAGAAAAAAACAAAACAAAAAACAAGGGGAGACTAGAGGGGGAAAGGGGGAGGGAACGCCCGTACAGATTCCCTTACAGAGTTCTTTCCGCCCTTAACTAACCGCCGACCGTGTAATTGTAACAAGAACTACAGCTAGACCGAATTTTGAAATAAAGTGTTGAAAGACTAGACGCGAATCATATAGCTCGTGATATGGTGAAATGTGACCTTTGAATTAGCTTTCAATAAACAACATCAGAGGTTTTCCTTCTTTTAACT
>JAKSDK010001083.1 GCA_022360095.1 Phycisphaerales bacterium | reverse complement strand
GATAGAATTACACGTTGTGACATAAGTTGAACTCTATGCACATGCTATTTCGCCACCTTATTATAACAGTAATAAATTACAGGAATCAGTTGGATTATATAGCAAGAAAGCCCAAAGAACAATGAGGCTTATACAACAAGGGCTTTCCCTATTAAATTACAAATTTAAGATAACGTAATGGTAATTTAACTGAACGGTAAACGGGTTGAAAAACAATAATACGAAGGAATAAGGTACATAAAAAAAAAAATTGAAAAAACGCATACATTTAAAAGGGAACGACCCAGTATTATATTGAAACATTATTTTACCTATTTCTGCTAGATACATATCATTTAGCGGTAAGATACAAAGAGTCTTAAATATTGGGTCTGTATGAGCACCATAACAAGATTTGCTGATGACTCTCATAGCTCGTTTTTGCAGCAGTACGGGGCGTTTCACTATGAATAATTAGTACGATAGGTCGAACCCCATACACTTACGCAATATTGCAAATAGGGATGAATAAAGGAGAAATGGAGTGTACATACATACATACACGCACCTATACAAGCATAAACACACACACCTCACACTTCATTACAATACTTCGACCAACACATACTTTATTGTTACCTGCCAAAGGAGCTTTTCAGGAACAATGATTATATATATTACATTATTTATAATAACTAATTACAAAACTTAACCTAGTACTAATTACAATGTTAGCTAATTACTAATTACAATGTTTTTAAACTTAACTAAGAAGTATTTACAAAATTATCTAAAAGCTGGCTCTTTGAGGAACGTTTAAAAAGTTTTTTAGATGGGCTTAATTTAAGAAAAGATTCTAAATTGTTCCGAACCTAAACAGTCCTGTAATAAAAGGTTCTCTGTCCGAAGGCTGTTCTGAAAAGAGGGATGTTTAGCTTTTGGCTACTCCGAGTTGTTCCTTCGCTAACTTAGTCACGGGTAATAAATTGGGATGTACGCAGAGCATATTTGTAAAGGTAAAAGATAAAAAACCTAATAATTGATTCACTTAATACAT
>JAKSDK010001115.1 GCA_022360095.1 Phycisphaerales bacterium | reverse complement strand
AGTACCCCCCCTCCCCCCCCGCCTCTAATTTTTCTTATAATAGTGGCAACGTAATGAATATAAACGAAAATATGACTGCCTAAGAGGTCATTAACCCCAGTTTAGAGGTTGATCAACTTATAACTGTAAATGGTTAGAAACGCTAAGGGTGCTTTCCATAAGTCAGAACTGGCCAGCCAGACCGGTCATCTTGAAAATGAAATATCGGCATTTTCTTGCAATTGTTAACTAAAACCAACTACTCAAAAAGGTTTGATCACATTTCACAAGGTATTAATTCCTTAAACTGACTACCTGTTGGTGACAAACTCTACTTAAATGAGGCTGCATGTATACGTAATGATATGTTTAAATGTATATTCAACCAAGAAAACCTTGTTCCTAATTACTTGGCCAAAAATTTCAGCAGACATGGTCAAATTCACACGAGAAGTGCAAAACAGAGTGATCAGCTAAACATTCTGAAATCCCATCGAGATCTGCAGTCAGCAGTCCTTCTCCTAGTGAGGGGCAAAGCATTGGAATGGCATCAATTATGATAATGTTTAATTTCCTGACTTGGTTAACATCTTAATAAATGGCAACTTGTCAAACTACTTCTTTCCAATAGCAATAATTAAATTTGTAAATAGCTAGTCCTATCCGATACATTATTTTGTAATTATTTTCTATACGTTAGTGTTGTTTCCTTTTTTTCTCTTAATTTTTTGTTTTGGCCTGAATTGTCTTGTTACTGAAAAGCCCTTTTAAGGGAGGTCCAATAAAGAATCTATGTATGTATTTGATTTCAGCTGATGCAGAACTGCTGTCAGAGTGCTCAATAGAAGGACTAGAGTGAGAATATCAGAAGTGCAATGTTTTATCAACCGAAGATTTGACTAGGCATGCCTTAGTCAAATCTAATCAGTTGATAAACAGGGTGTTCATAAAGCATCAGAGAACAAAGAATTCTATGTTTACCAGGCTTTCTCTGGCTAACGTTTGGTAGCGTATGACTACCTTTTATTCAGACATGGAGCCTTCTTCAAAATATTCTCCTTATACAGCCTTTGGCTTTCTCCTGCTACTCGGAATTCTTAATGAAAACCCTGGATAAAACATTGTATTTCTCGGAATCTATGCATGTATGCATGTTTGTATCTATGTATGTATGCATGTAACCACTGTGCACCCTTTCAGTAAAAATAAACTCATCTGGCTGGATTAAGTCCTGGTTAAAAGTGGAATTCCCCTTACAACTGGACTGGTCTGGCGAGCCAGTTACAGAGCAGGCTAGACTTAAGACAGGCTT
>JAKSDK010000200.1 GCA_022360095.1 Phycisphaerales bacterium | reverse complement strand
TAGCCTGTTATCTTCCTTACGGTGTTGTTAGTACGTTAAGTCATCCATATGCCCCATCCCATAATCTTTCCGTCCGGCTTACAATAACCCTTCTCCACTTAAATTCATCTTTAAACCCTGTTCTCTATTGTTGGAAGATCAGAGGAGTCAGGCAAGCGGTCAAGGATACACTCCGCCGTCTGTTTTACGTGGTTTACCCAGCTAAACCTGCAGGAGAAAGTAGCGTGTAGTAAGTTCAGCGGAGCTCCCGTGCGCAGTAAGCGTAATAGAGCTTTGGTGTGAAATCGTCTAGCAACCCGCGTTTTTGCGTGCGAAATCAATGTTGTTCTGCTGGAAGATCAGCGGAGTCCGGCAAACAGTCAAGTCAGACACTGTGTCATAATAACAGGGAATAATTTTATCTC
This sequence comes from Phycisphaerales bacterium, assembly GCA_022360095.1. Classification (GTDB taxonomy): domain Bacteria; phylum Planctomycetota; class Phycisphaerae; order UBA1845; family UTPLA1; genus JAKSDK01. The sequence continues at coordinate 620 of JAKSDK010000200.1, read as the reverse complement.
AACTTGAAACGCGACTCTAACAACGTTCAAATTAATTCATCGTGGTTTGTAAGTTTTGTTCTTCTCGGTTTTTTTTTCTTTCACAAAAGCTGCTTATGCTCCCGAAATAATTTCGAGGCTGTGTAATTTATTCTCAAAATGTAAACGTTATCATAATGGTTTAATTCTTTTTGGCATCAAAGTATCGGCTCGAGAATTTTTACAAACTTTTGAACTTTGCAAGACATTTTAATATGGTCGAACTTGTCCATCTTCTTGCAAACCTTTGTAAACACTGTCTTTATCCGAGATTTTGCGATTTTGTGTCTAAACGTTTTGAATCAGAATAAATACATAAAAAAAACCTTTATATTAAACGTCTGAGTTTAATATTGTGTTTGATATCCCTTTCTTAGTTTCCGAATCTTTCAGTTTGAGGGATTATTTTTTCTGTTTACACCCTGTGTTAGCACGTGAAGTGTTCTTGGAAATAGCACTTCGGTCGAAAAGTGCGGGAAGTTTTGTTCCAGCTGAGTCACTTTCAGCTGGTAAAGCTGCGTGGGCTGTAAATAGGAAGGTCGCGAGTTTGAAAGCAAGTATTAAAGGAAGAAAGTACTGCCTTTGTCCTCCGAATAGCCAAC
>JAKSDK010000532.1 GCA_022360095.1 Phycisphaerales bacterium | reverse complement strand
CAGCTAATTTACAGGCACTCCCCTCAAATATTTAGAAACAAATAATTCAAAAACAAGATAACAAGATTAAAAACCCCAACTGGCAAAAGGCAACCAGTTGGCTATTTACAAGCGTGGCCGAGAATTTGAACTCGGGACGACCGAGCACAAATCCAGCAAGTGGCCGAGCGGGACTCGAACCCGGGACCGCCGGATTGCGAGTCCGACGCGCTGACCACTCGGCCACGCTGCCTCCCTAAGGTCCTATAAGGTCCTCCAATTGTTAAAATGTACCCTAAGTACTGTCATGAAACAACATTCCTTAAATATATCTTTATTTATCCGGGCTCATATAATTCGATGTTTTTCTTACTAATGCTTAGGTTTGTAAAGGAATCCATGAAGACACTTCAAAAAGAGTGTCACTGGCTACTTTCGATGTCATGGGAGATCTGTTTTCGATGCACAATTTGCATGGGAAACAACACCAAGCCCTGCCAATTGCACAAAGAGAAAAAATGCCTGCACCACGATTGTGGCCATTATATTCCTTTAGACTCCAACTTTCTTGGCTGTAAAGTCGAACGCCCTCTACCGCGACGTGCAATCCAACGGCTTCAACCATGGATTGATGTAAGTTTGGATTCTAGTAAATTAGTCACTTTTTTGTTTTAAATGCTAAATGATATGTTTGAAAATTCCCACTTTACATGCAACTATCTAAAGTTATAGGTACCTGAACATTTTGGTCGACATTTAACCTGCCGTCGGTGTCGCTTACTTCTCAGTGCTTGTTCCTATCACTCAGTGGACTGTGTCTTAGTTAGTTAGATGAACAATTTTTTTAAAATCACCACCTTTGCATCGTTCTACCATAAGAAAGAACTATAGGTAAGGTAACGGGTCAGCAAGATTAAAATAAGGCGGATCCGACCATTTACAGCACTTCCTGTTGAACTTCAGTGCAACATTGACACTGGGAAAGGGGACAGTGAATGCTTGGTAATCTCTTCTTGACTCTGGAGGTAAACAGACCCCAAATTTCCTATAGAGTGTCCCAAAACGTTTTTCGGCATCGTTAATTTGCTTCTTTAAACTCTGTGATTTGGGATTTTAGAGCAAAAAGGGAGCGTGATTTGGGATTATCGTTCTGAGCGGGACAAGGAGAGCATAGGAACGGGAGACTATATTTTTCTCCAAATATTGTGTATGCGTGTTGAGTGTAAAATACTGGAGGTTTCCTATGTAAACCGCTGCTGTGTTGGTATTCGGACTTCATTATGATTGCGCGGGTTATACACAGCGTATCTAGTCCACTGGTAAATCTTCTTTAGGTCAGAGTTGGCGAATTCAGATCTTGAAGTAAGTGGGGGCTTAATCTAGTTCCGAGATTGGAGGGTTTCCTGATCTAGAAAATAACTTTCTCTCTCTTTTTTGGCTTATCCGCCACTGGTCAGTTCATGTAAAAGCGCCTGATACGCAAGTTGTTCACGTTGTTGCTAGAGCAAGCGTCGATCGGGCAGCTGGAACGGGCGACTACCCTCGTAAGATGTCCTTTTTCTCCATATCCATAAATATATCTATATGATTGCTGACATGTCCGCTTATGTTTCATTACCTCAAGGCATTACAGGAAAAACCTGAAGCTAAGGGAAGTTGTGGTGAGTTTCCTAAAATTATTATAGTTATTGTTACAAGTCATACAGGTAAAAGTGAATTATAATTATTTGACACTATATAAAGCTTCGAGTTTAAACATTAAAATAATTTGATCAAAAAGGGTTAGCTTTTTCGTCTTTCTTCGGTGTCGCGTATTTATATGACGGAGTCACGGTTCGAGGTTGTCCGCTATAGTGAGAAGTGATTCCATTTGCTTTTATTGAAATGGATGGATGAAAGGTGACCGCTTTTTTGATATACAAATCATGTCTAGTGACATACAAATCATGTGAAAGAGAAAGTAAAATCAACTATTACAGGTGATTCTTAAGACGCGGCACAAGCTCATTAATAAAATCTATTTACATAGAGAGATACGAATTGTTCTT
>JAKSDK010000008.1 GCA_022360095.1 Phycisphaerales bacterium | reverse complement strand
TCTGATGGTAAGCAGCTGCTGAGCAATGACAGACAACACTTCAATATCAATCCTGTTAAACTCATCAAAACAGCACCAGGCCCCTGACTGCGCCAATCCAGAGAAGAACCTTCCCATCATCTTGAAGTCCAGCCCCTCGGAGCAGTTGAATACCACGCACTGTTTCGCAAGGGCTTTGGCTAAATCCTGGAGGTAGAGAGTACATTTGTGTTATTTACCAAACAAAGGATGAAGTGTGTTACTACATGTCAAACTCCGAGAAGAGAGTGGAGGGGACACTCAATCACTCTCCTACAATGAGGAATCAGCTGCCAGCTACGCATTTCTCGGTACGGAAGATCTCTTACTGTCACCAAAGTTTCCACAGAAAACAAATAGGAATACATGTAGCACAGAGTGCGAGGAAAAGTACTACGGGTGTTGGCTTGATGTTCCCTTTCACAATGCATGAAATAATTGGCTATTTTCTTGAACAGATACAAAGCAAATTGTTAATGTAATTCATTCACCTTAGTGGTCTCCGTTTTTCCTGTCCCAGCAGGCCCTGCGGGCGCTCCTCCTAAGTCAAGTTGTAATGCTCCCATCAAACACAAGTAACAGCGATCCTGAAATGAACAAAAAACAAGGTTATAAAGAGCTCTTTACCCTGGTGTTAGTGTAGAATAGGATCGTATCGTATGCTATCTTTACAATGAATAGAGTAAAGTTAAAGACGAGAGCATGAAATGTAGCTTTAAAGGTTCAAGTTCCCCCCAATTTTTTTGCTTCAACGTGCTCATTTACATGTAAGCGAAAATCTACAAATTACCACTGGAGAACAAATTCAACTTTTATCGGCATAATTTTTTTCGGTATATCCGAGGCTTCAGTTGCAGCGTTTCAAACAAAAAGACAAGCGAGAAGAAGCGATTTAGGGTGAACATGGGACTCTAAATTTTGAACCGCAGACAAAACCGGCGTCACCACCTAAATACGCATACCGACCCAAGCTATGCGCTGGTAAGGGATTGTTTGCCGGCCGGGGAATACAAGGGCTATTAAACCTGTGTATATGCACAAATAGTACATAAAACAACCACTTACTGTTAGTGGAGTGATAACCAGGCGAGGCGAAGCTCCGGCGGAAACTGGAAGGAGGCGTCGTTCGTGCTCTTGGGCCCGTTGAGCGAGGCGCCGATCACCACGATCATCGGCGACAGCAGAAAGATATAGGACAGCGCGCAGTAGGCGCGGAACGCCAGCACGCTCAGCCGCCGGGTCACGCGGTATCGTGCCGCGCGCGTCATGCGCTCAGGCCTTCGGGCTTGCTCATACCACCACCAGGTGCGCCGCCTTCATGCGGCGCAGCACGAAGATCGACAGCAGATTGATCGCGATCACCGAGACCAGCAGGATCGCGGCCAGAGTCGCGCCCATCGAGAACTTGAGCTCCATCATGACCACGCGCTGGACCAGGACCGGCAGGGTGAAGACCCGGCCGCCGCCGAGCAGCGCCGCCGAGGTGAAGGCGCCCATCGACATGTTGAAGATCATCAGCGCGCCCACGGTCACGCCGGGCAGCGCCAGGGGAAAGATCACCCGGTAGTAGACCCGCCAGCGGCTGGCGCCGTGGATCGCCGCGGCGTCCTCCAGGGAGCGCGGGATGGTCTGGATCACGCTGTAGAGCACCAGCACGCCGAAGCCGAGCGTGAAGTGCATCAGCCCGACCACCACCCCGGTCACGTTGCCGAAGATGGTGAAGGGCTCGGACAGGATGCCGAGGCCGATCAGCGTCTTGTTGAGCAGGCCGTTGGCCGAGAAGATCACGATCAGGCCGTAGACCTTGATGACGATGGTCACGAAGGTCGCCACCACGATGCCGGCGATCAGCACCATGGCCCAGCGCGAGCGCATCCGCGCGATCATGTAGGCAACCGGAAAGCCCAGCACCAGGGTGAAGAGGGCGGCCAGCGCCGAGGTCTCGATCGTCGTCCAGAGCGCCCGCAGATAGAAGGAGTCGGTCAGAAAGCGGGTGTAGTTG
>JAKSDK010001788.1 GCA_022360095.1 Phycisphaerales bacterium | reverse complement strand
GTTGTTCCATAAAGTGACCCTCCACCTCCATATATAGCGTTGTTATTTACAAATGAACAGTTGGTCATCATGAATCGGTTTATACGGAGTTGGGTTCCCTTTTTAGGCAAGTTTCCTATTCGGACACCTCCACCGGCCAATAAAGCGCAGTTTTCACTAAACTCTGTTGCTTCCACTTCAAGGGTGTTATTCTGTGTCGTCCCACTCATTTCAACCTGAAGACCCCCTCCCCAAGATGCGTGATTTCTTGCAAAAACACAGGACTTAATCTTGATGAGGCATCCACTTGCTTTGCCTAAGAAATATACTGCTAGTCCTCCTCCACGGCTAAACGGGCGTTCTGGTGTGTTGACTTCTTCTGCTCTGTCTGCGTTCAACCACAGAGCTCTGTTTCCGCGAAAATGGCAGCCTGTAAATTCATAGCTATTGTTGTGTTGATACGAGTCGTGTTCTCTAGGGGTTACATTCACTGTATCATAACCATACGCATTTAACATAGCGTAAACACCCCCACCTGAGTAAATGTACTTTCTACTCTTGCCACTTGCATCTTCCCATCCGTCGTGTCTCCTTTCATGTGAAATGAAGTTATCTGTAAACAAACAATCCGTGAAGTTCACTGTGCCCCCGACATTATGCAGATTAACGCCAAGCCCTGGACAGGACGAAATTTCAACATTGTACATTCGAAGGTCTCTGCAATACCGAAAATCTAAGGCGGTCCTGAATTTTGCGCCTTCTAGATTTGGATAGTTTTTTTTCACTCCGACAGAACTTCGATGCCATCCAGCACACTTTCGAAACCTCACTCCTCCGAAAGTGATGTTTTCGCTGAGGGAGAATGAGAGGCTTACATTCGGTTCGCAAGTTATTTGAACGTCATGACGGGAACGACTTCCGATAAGAGCAAACGAAGCGATCCTGGTAAAATTGTGGCTTGTTTTAAGCGAGTGGTTTCCTTCACTCGCAAATATAGTCGTTGAGTTTAGACCAGAAGCGAGTTGTAAAGCTCGGTCGAGTGTGCACTTCGCTTTTTCGCTGCAATTCGAGGTTTCACTTCCGCCCGGCGAAACATACATTTCTCTTGCATCTGTACACAT
>JAKSDK010001036.1 GCA_022360095.1 Phycisphaerales bacterium | reverse complement strand
TTTGTCGGCTTTCACCTCTGCTACCTTGTTAGCCAGCGTGTTGGCTGATGCCTTAGGGTCCATATCGCGCAAAGCGTCAACAGGTCTTTGGGCCTTTATCTTGGGTAGGCTGTAATACATCGTTTTCACAAGTGTCTTGGCCGCCATATCAACCACCGTCTCGCAAAAAGTTGTCGGCTTTAATCTCTGCAAGGGTGTCAACTAGCGTTTCCACGAATGCGTCGGTTTCTACATACGACAATTGTCTTGGGTGCTACCTCTGATAGTGTGGCAGATAACGTGTCGATTATTGCCTCCGCCTGATAGCTTGTCAGCCGGTGTGTCAACCGGTGCCTTACCGTCCACATCTCTCACTGTCGCCAAATGTCTGGGCCTTCACCAATGCTAGTGTGGCAACCACCATGTCGATCGGTGCCTCGGACTCCGCCTAAGCTAGCATATAAGCCAGCGTGTCTTAAAGTGCCCTGGTTTCTACTTCACCATGTGAGTCAAAAATTGTTTTGGCCTCAATGTTTTACTACCTTGTCACGCGGCGCTTTGACCAGTGTCGCCGTCTTTATATCACCTTGTGTCTTGCACAGTGTCTCAGCTTGGACCTGTCTTACTGAGTCAGCCAAAGCCTAAGGTAGTACCTCGGAATTCACATGGGCTAGTTTGTCGCCTAGTGTCTCGGCCTTGACCTCTGCTAGCGTGTCAGCCAGCGCATCAATTGATGCGTCGACCATCCATCGGCCAGTTTGTTTCCTAGTGTCTGGCGCTAACATATAGTAGTGTATCAGTGTGTCAGTAACACTCTAGGCCAGCACTTGTGCAAACATGTGAGCCTGCGTATAGACTATTGCAACAGCTTCATCTTCGTTCAGTGTCTCCACTTCGGTGTAAGGCTTTGGTGCTGCAAATACTGTCACTTTTTGTTTTTACCGGTGCCTCGGACTTCACACAGGTTAGTGTGTCGGCAAATGTCTTGCGAAACACCATTTTGATTGTGCGTCAGCAAGCGTGTTGACAAGTGCTTTGGCCTCTACATTTCTCAATGTTTCGCCACTGTCTCTGTCGTTATCTCTGCTAGCATGCGGCCTAGTGTTACGACTTGTAATGCGGCCTTGAGATATATTAGTGTCTCGCCATCTTTCCCAGCCTTCACCTCTCTTAACCTGTCTGCGGATGCCTAAGGTTGCTTATCGCGCGGTTTGTCGCCTGGTTTTTGGCCTCCCCCTTTGCAAGGTTGTGATGCACCGTGTTGAGCAGTGCTTTAACTTGCACATCACACACTGTCTTGCCAAAACTAATCTGTAGCAAGCACTTTTTCCGCGTTGACCAGCGCCTTCAACAGTGTCTTGACTTTTAGTTCGCCCTGTTCTTCACCAAGTATCCCGGGGTTTATCTTTTGCTACCATGTCATCCAGCGCGTCGAGCAGTGTCTCTGTCTTCATAGCACTCAGTATCTCGTACAGTTTCGCAGCCTTCAAGTCGCCCGGTGTTTTCAACATTCTTCGCCGCCGGTTCGCCTTTCATTTTCGTGGTTTGTACATTCAAGGGCGTTTTTTTTGTGAAGATGAGCGAGGAGAGTGCCTGGGTCATCACATCGGCCAATGTGTTTCTTAGTGTCCCCGATTCTCTGTCGAATAGCTTAAAAGCCAGAGCATCAACAAGTATCTTGGCCTCGACATTGCTCGGCGTGTTGACCAGTGTTCCTGTCATCAAGTGTGCTTGCGTCAGTGTGCGTGTCGACCGAAGTTTCGATCTTCATATCGCTCAGTGTGTCAGCAACACTCTTGGCCTGCACTTGTGAAATAGTCTGAGGCTGCGTATAGACCAGTGCGTTAGCTTCAACTTCGTTTCGTGTGTCGACATCTATGAAAGCCTCAACTGCTAAAACAGTATCACCTTCTGTGTTGAATAGTGTTTCGGTGTGCACACAGCATAATGTGTCCGCCACCGCTTGGCCACCCCCTCTCATATTGTGTCAAGAAGCGTGTTGACCACTGCCTCGGCCTTCACGTCGCCCAGTGTTTTGTCTTAGCTTCCAGCTATGTTTCTTGTTCCGTCAGCATTTCTAAGCCTCTTAATCTCTCAGTGTGTAGCAAGATGTCTTGGCCTTTAATTGTGGAATCGGGTCTGTCTGCTTATAGACTAATGCCTTAACTTTCACTTGTTCACTGTCTCGCGAACACTCTCGGCCACCACCTCTGCAAGTGTCAGCTAGTGTTTCAACCGGTAGCTAGGGATCCACAGAGCCCAAAGTGGCGCCAAGTGTGTTGGGCTCCAACTCTGCTACCATCTAAGCCAGCGTGTCGACCAGTGGCTCGGTCTACACTTCACCCAGAGTGTCGAAAAGTGTGTTCCCTTTCAACTGGCGTATCGTGTAACCGATCCCTTCCACATCGGCCACTGTGTTGCCAAATGTCTCGAGCTTCATTTCTGCTAGCGCGTAAGACAGGGCATCGACCAGTGTCTCGGCCTCCACTTCCATTTCTCCTTACATAGTTCAATATGTCGACATCGATCTCACTCTTACCTCTAGATGCGTGCAAGCCGTCCTGTCCACCAGTTGTCTTGGCTTCCATCTTAAGTAGCGTGGCAGCCAACTTGTTGCGAAGTGGGTCGGCCTTCTTATGCCCTAGTGCGTCGCTAACTGTCTTGACACCGTCTTGACCAATGCGTTAAACTTCCACATCTATCTGAGGGTCGTGGCATGTGTCTCTTAAATTCTGCATTCTAGCATGTATGCAAGCACTTCTACCGGTGCCAAGGCTTTCACATCACATACTGTCTGCACCTTTCTCAACTTGCAGTTTAGCTAGCGTGTGAGACAGCATGTCCAATAGTGAGTCAGAATCCACATGACTAAGGGTTTTGGCAAGTGTCTTAGCCTTTCTCTTTAATAGCTTGTCAGCAAGTATGTTACGCAGTGCCTTAGTGTGCAACTCTCCCAATGTCGCAAACTGTTTTGGCCTTTACTTATGCTTGCGTGACAACCACCGTGTCGACCACCTAAGCGAGCAAGTACAGGAGCGCGTCAAGCAGTGAATTGGTTTTCACTTCGCCGTGTGTGTCACCATGTGTTTTGGCCTGCATCTTTTGCTAGTGTGTCACGCACTACCTCGCCCAGTGTCTCGTCCCTCACGTCACTCAATGTCTTGTACAGTGTTTCAGCCTCAACCTCTGCTAACTTATCAGATAGGGCATGAAGTGGTGCGTCGCTTTTACATTAGCCAGTGAATTGCCTAGTGTCTTGGTAAACATTTCTGCGTGGCAGCCAGAGCCTCAATTAGTGCCTTGGTCAACACATCGGCCATTGTGTTTTCTCGTGTCTTGGGCTCTATCTCTTGTAGCGTGTCAGTGTGTCGGTAACACTCTTACCCTGCACTTGTGGAAACATAAGAGCCTTTGTAT
>JAKSDK010000469.1 GCA_022360095.1 Phycisphaerales bacterium | reverse complement strand
CAGTCGTTTTACAAAACTCCAAAGGATATCCGATTGAATTGTTCTCACTACTGTTTATATGAATTTCCATCATCGAGAGAGTCAAACAGAATATCACCTGAGTTGGGAGTTGATAAAAAACATTATAAAGCAGCAAGTCGAGAACCGTATTCATTTCTGTTTGTTGATAAACCAAAGAAGCGCATTGCAAAAAACTTCACTGGAAGTGTCCAATAGGGGAACCTACGGTTCCCCCTATTACCCCCTCCCTTGGCTACGCCGCTTATGATTAACTGTCTAAGCAATAGTTAAAATGGGAATATTTAACGAACATTCTCTGGACAACAATTTGCGCGAGGAATTCAAGGCGCTCCAGGAGTTGGATTCAACCTCACCGCAGATGGAAATTATGATATGGAGAATAAAAAACTAACAAATCTTGCTGATGGCTCAGATCCAAGAGATGCTGTTACACGCAAACAATTGGATAATGCTGGAGTTGGTGACATAACAGCTGATATTGATTTGAAAAATTCTTATAATATTCAAACCAGTGCAAAGAGAACATTTACTCAACTCAAAGCAGATACTAAATCATTAGTTAGTTACGAAGAAGTAAAAGAAAACTTTATTGGAGTTAACGAAGCAGAAGCAATGAAAACATATTTGGATATGGGAGATAATTACATTTACAATGTTAAGAAATTCGGTCATAGATACTTTACCGCCAATAACAATCAACAGTTTATGTACTATCACCGAATGATAATTAATTTTCTCAAAACAGTACCATCACATCCATATTTTCTTCATATACTTGTTAATATTCCACAGGATGGAAATGATTTGAAAGTTTATCCAAAAAACTTTACAGCAGTTTACATTATTGCTTACGGAATCATGGGAAGTGTAAGCAATATTGATCCTGATAAAGTTTACGACTATCACACAGCATTTGATATAAGACCGACAGAAGTTTCATTCAATGTTGACATCAATGCAAATAGTAAAGCAATTAGAAATATTCAACTTGAGCGAAACAGTTGCATTGGTAAAAAAGATATATCCCTTTCTCGAAAATCATATATATAGGCAATATTTTACCAAATTCTATGAATTTAGTGATGCGGCTAAATATAAAATATCCACAACATCCTCTGGAGTTAGTTTTACAGGTCTAAACCCAAACATACAATTTGTCCCAAAAAACATAGACAAAATAAAAGTTGATGGTTTGCATGTTGATAGCTATGGTTTAACAATGACTGTTCAACACAGTCAAGTCTTTACGATATGTCTTGTAATGTCTTTCTGGAGAAATAGGAAAACGAATCTAATTTCAAGTGTTTCAGGTAACAACAATCTTGGAACAAAATTAAAATATAATAAAAACACAAATATAATGAGCTTAATAACCAATCGGGGATCAACAGATATCACCATTCCTAGTGCCCTGGTCCCAGAGGTTTTTCTTGATTTTTCTTCGCGAAAGAGATCAAGAGCAAGCCGTGAAGCGGCGACAACGAGTCGCGAAAGCGACGAGGAGAGAGAGAAAAACCTCTGGTTACCTTGGCCTGGAATCTCACTTTCATGCAGACGACAGGGTCAGGATCTGACCCTCGGGCGTT
>JAKSDK010001929.1 GCA_022360095.1 Phycisphaerales bacterium | reverse complement strand
CGCTCATTCCTTCGATTTTTTAGCGGTAATTCTATTCACAGGTATCGCTTTTATCATTACCATAAGTCTCGGTTTTTCAAGAAGAAATATTGTTTTCTGCTTAAAACATTTAAATATACGGCTACTCAAGAAGACTTTCAAGCAGTTGCTTATTTTCAGTTGGTCAATTCGAAAAATATCAAAAGCTTTATCGAAAAATTCAAACCAAGTAATTATCATCTCACTTTTGAGTCTTTCACCTTGGATATTCTTTTGCCTATCACCCCCAAATGCAAGGGGTGGTAGAACGTATGAACGCTGTAGTAAGCCAAACGTTACGATGCTTACTACACGAAATGAATGAAAAATCTAGCTGGGAAAAAGTACTGCCGACTGTAGAAATGGTTATAAACTCCATGCCAAATAGCAGTACTGGTTTCAGCCCATTTTACCTTAATTATGGGCGTGAACCGGTAATGCCAGTACAGCTATTAGATGGCAAAGAGGGGGTTTCTACAGAGAGCGTCGACTCTTTCATTCGAAGAGTCAATGCTGACTGGACACTGGCACGGGAAAACCTGAAAAGGTCAGTAGACGTGCAGCAACGCTATTATAATAAGAAGCACAGGGATGTCGGGTATACAGCAGGAGACATGGTACTTCTGTCCACCCGCAATTTAAAAATAAAGGGTATCCCCGGAAAACTGCAAAAGCGGTTTGTGGGTCCCTTTCAGGTTGTTGAGACCATTGGGCAGCAGGCCTATCGACTGGCCCTGCCTGACACATGGAAAATACACAATGTTTTCCATGTATCCCTGTTAAAGAGGTTCAATGCTGCAAGTCTACAAGAGGACCAGCCAGTGACTCCAGAAGACGCTCCCGAAATCGAAGAACCATTCTACGAAGTCGAGAAGATTTTGAGGTGGAGAAAGGTGAAGAAAAGAAATCAAATCATAAAGCAGTACTTGGTGTTATGGAAGGGATTCCCAGTAGAAGACGCACAGTGGATCCAAGCAGAACAGTTCAGCCACCCAGGTCAGCTGCAAAGCTACCTGGATGAAGACCAGCCCCTCGAAGAGAAGTTGTG
>JAKSDK010000786.1 GCA_022360095.1 Phycisphaerales bacterium | reverse complement strand
TGGACAAGGGCGACATCGTGGATTTGGCGCTCACTCCCGAGAACACGGACGGCTCACGCGGCGACGGATCTGACAGTTCCGCCTTTTCGCTCAATGTAATCGTCGACCTGCCGAAACTCCCCTTTCAGCCAGATGGTACTTTGTTCATCCCGAAGGGCCAGGAAGGCGACTCGGATGGCGACGGCCTGCTCGACTTCTGGGAACTTGCGTTTTTCGAAAATTTGACGGTTATCAATGCGTCGAGCGACAATGATGGCGACGGAGCCACCGACGAGCAGGAATTCGAAATGTTCCTTGATCCGACCAAAGCGGACACCGACGGCGATGGAGCCACTGACGGCGAGGAGTTGGCTGCGGGCAGCGACCCGAAGGATCCCGAGAGCAACCCGGGAGTCGTCGCCGACTCCATCGCGGAGTTTTCCGGAACACAGGGGCAAGACGGCTGGCGGTATGGTTACCGCAATCTCTTCGACGATGGCGGCGATATCGACTACAACGCGAATGACGACTTTATCGCGTTCGATATGGAGGACGATTGGACGGGTACCTCTTGGGCGCTTCCCAGAGACCAAGGCTCCGGCCCATGGACATCAATGGGCCCCGAAGACGCTCATCCGAACGGAGAAAACAGCTTTCCCAATGAGGAGCACTGGGTCATCCGCCGCTGGGTAGCGTCCGAGATTGGAAATGATGTCCCGCTTGCGGTGACCTGGCACATCCGTGAAGTCAACCTCGCCGGCACGGGCGTTACGGGATCCCTGCACCTCAATGGCAAGCAAGTCGATACGCTCGCCTTGGCTGGAGGTGACGCTGGAGGAGCCACGCGCACCTATTATCTCACCGCAAAAGATGGCGATAACATCGACCTGGCGCTCACACCCCTTGGCGCCGACGGTGACCCGGGTGACGGTTCCGACGGCTCGGCTACGTGGATGCGAATCTCGACCGCAATCCCAGCCACGCCCTTCCAACCGAATGGAGACCTCTACATCCCCCCGGGGCAGGATACTGACTCGGACGGCGATACCCTGATTGACTTTTGGGAACTCGCTTTTTTCCCGGGCGACCTCGCCGCTCTCTCGGCGGACGGAGATGCTGACGAAGATGGGCTGACCGACAAGCAGGAATTCGATATGGGTCTTCCGCCGAACAATCCCGACACGGACGACGATGGTTTTACCGACGGCGAGGAAGTCACCGCGGGAACCAATCCAAAGGATCCTGGCGACAGCCCAGGTTTTATCGCCGACTCCATCGCGGAATTCTCTGGCGAGCAGGGCCAGGACAACTGGCGATACGGATTCCGTAATCTTTCGAACGATGGAGGTGGCACCGATTACAATCCAGAGACTGGTTTTACAGAATTCGGCACGGACGACGTGGAGTGGTGGAATGGTTCCGCCTGGGACTGGCCCGACGGCAACGTCCCCTGGACCTTTATTGCTGAGGAAAATTCCCACCCCAATGGCGACAACAACGGCGACGTGCATTGGACCATCCGGAGATGGGAGGCGGAGGTGACCGAAGTGACACCGCTGGCGATTACCTGGCACGTGCGCAAAACAAACCCGGCCGGAAACGGTGTCACTGGCGCCGTCCACCACAACGGTGTCCGCGTCGATTCGGCGACCATTGGGGGAACCGACGAAGTTGGCGAGACCCGTACCTATTACCTGAATGCCAATCAGGGCGATGTCGTCGACCTCATCCTTTCGCCCAGAGGACTGAACGGCACGAATAACGATGGCAGCGACGGCTCAGCGTTTTGGATGACGGTCTCAACAGGGATTCCAGCCGAACCGGTGCAGCCCAACGGCGATCCGTTCATCCCGGCGA
>JAKSDK010000467.1 GCA_022360095.1 Phycisphaerales bacterium | reverse complement strand
CAGGTCATCATGACAGAGTGTAATAGATGCCATTTTTCTGTCTTGGAGTAACAGTTTCCATAGCCAATAGTGTCAAGCAAAATAATGAGAATCTCTTAACTTAGTAACACATTAACTTGAAAATGACATAGTAACATATCTGGGTCAGGTGAATCAGGTTTATCTGACTCTAGCCATCAAAGGGCATTGGATCTAACAATGTCTGTACTGTGTTGTTAGCGTATGGATGAGCTGTATTCTAAAAGTCCCAGTCTAAACATGATTATCCATTCAAGCTTGACCTGCCTAGAACCATTTCGCAAATACAGCTGTCTTTTGCCACTCCTCACCGCTGGGGGTGTTTCACGGAAGAGATGTTTGTAATGGGATGACAGAAATGCCATACTGATGATATAAATCTATCCATAGCTCTGATTGGTCAAAAAGGTCAAATTTAAATACTTGGAACATTTTCTTCTTCAGAAGAAGATGCATTTGAGTTTTGCTGCTATTCATTTGCATTTGAATTTTGGAACCCTGTGAATACCAGAGTAATGGACCCTCTCACTTGTTCTTTTCAACTTTTGACATGGACAAGTTAGGGAAAATCCGTCAAAACTGCCGAAGAGAGCACCTTTAAATTAGTAAAATTGCGTGGTTTGACAGTGAATTGTTGAAAACTAACTAAGATATGGCTCCTCAAAGTTGCAAGATTTTACAGATGTTCGCATGGTGGGGGGCACAAACTTGCTCTCCGCCATAGCAAGGTCTGTAAATTTTTGCAACTTTACAGAGCTATATCTTTGCTCACAGAAGATGTATGACTTTCAAACTTGGCAATTGTAGTAATTTCCAGTGGTGTCGACAGATTTTTCCCAATTGGTCAATGTCAAAAGTTGAAAAAACCATAAAAGGGTCTATCATTTAAAAAATGGATTTACATTCATCAGTATGGCATTTCTGTTGTTCTGATGCAGACATCTCTCCCTTGAAATGTCTCCTGGTGGCTAGGAGTGATGAGAGGTGGCTGTATTTGCAGGCTAGCCTAGAACATCCATAAATCTAAGCTTTCTTAACCCTTGATTGAAATGACATGACAGAACACCTCAAGATGAGGCCTTGAAAGAGATATCAACAACTCTGGTTTCCCAAGGAAGCAGCTGGGAAGACTGGCTGAGATGGAGAGTGATGGTGTTAATGGCCCACGCTCCAGCAACAGCTATAGTCCAGAGTGTT
>JAKSDK010000093.1 GCA_022360095.1 Phycisphaerales bacterium | reverse complement strand
TTGGTGGGGCTTGAATTCCAGACAAGCAGCACAAGGTTGCCTGAGAGTTGAAAGTTAAAAAGGAAATGCTATTTGATTTCTGGTAAAAGTTAATTGATAAACATCATTACCTGATAATACTGATAAACTGATAATACTCTAGGGAAGTGTTTCTTTCACATTTGTCTTATTCAAGTGCATGACAAATATCTACGCATAATTCATGAAAAGACAATGGTCAGGTTCCCCTGGAACTTCTATTGGAAAAACAAAACATACAAGCTAAGGAGGTTTATAGACAAAGCCTCTGAGAATATATTTTTAGCTAGAGCTTGAGGGGTTTAAAGGAAATTTCAGGTTATGAATATTTCCATTTTTCATTTTTGACGCTGTAAAATGATGAAAAGGCCTTTGGACCCGTTTCTCGAACGTTCTGGTAAATTTTCGAGTCCGAGGGCAAATTTTAAAAAGTAGCACGGTTCCTACCTCACAAACCAGTTAATTTTATTTCGTTAAGTAACAATTTGACGCGTTTACGTTTAAACGTAAACGCGTCAAACGTAAAACAACTTCCCGGACCCAAAAAGTTACGGGGATTTTCGAGAAACGACCCCCAGGACACTTTAACAGGGGGCTGAAGATGTACGTTATTTTAGATACCAGTTAGGTTTCGTTCATATAAGGAAGCGTACCTGTGGGGCAATGTCCAGCAACTCCTCTGGTAAAACATACAAGCAATTCCCAGCCACCTTTGTAGTAAAGCCATTGTCCACAGCAAACACGTGAGCCCTAAAGCTTCCATTAGCAGCATGCTCGGTTGTAAGAACTTGAGCTCTGTATGAGTCTTTGTGGCCACCAATAATTTCAGACACACAGACAAATGTCCCAGGTTCTGGTATACACGTCAGAGGAAACTTCACCTGCCACATAAAAGAATGGCTACCGTAAGTCCCCCAAAATCCTTAAGGTAGGACCTGACGCATTTTTAGAACATTGCAAACAGAATCTAACATTTGCTGGTTTACAGCTTTAATTCCGGATTTCATGTTAATATCATTAACTAAATGAGAGTATTCTGGGCCACTTAAGTTGTGATTCTTTTTCCTTCGCGGCGCG
>JAKSDK010000037.1 GCA_022360095.1 Phycisphaerales bacterium | reverse complement strand
TTTTTTAAGACGCCGAAGCCTCAGCATAAACAATACAATACCAAGACAGGCTTACCAGTTATAGCACAGAATCACCGTCCTTTTTCTCATTCTCGACGTTCGTACGAGATCGAGTGGGGATCTCTTGATCCCAGTCTTTGATTCGCTTTCCGCTGCTCTGCATCTTTCCAGCATAGAGCTGAGGGCATCTGAGTCCACGTTCACAGAGCTCTTTTCAGCGTATGTCTTAAGAAGGGCATGTGCATCCTTTAAACGGCCTTGAGCAACCAGCCACCGCAGAGACTCTGGAAACACTCTAAATTTATAACAAAATGCACGTCAGCAAGGTAAAAGGAAAACAATTGTAGGAATGATTCTTCTTGTTTGAGACTTGATGGGAAGTCAAAACTCACGCGTACGCGGTCTTCCTTGAGATAAAGAAATGATAGTGAGTAAATCAGGTTGTATGTCGTTTGTCGCTCCTGGATGGCTGTCGTGGAAAGGAATTATTCTGGCATCTAGGACGCAATTTAGTGGCCGTTACCAGGAGAGCAGGCTGGCACCCGTTTTTCTGCAAGGGAGGTCAAAAGAACTTGGGGCATCTGGAAAGACCCTTCCACCCATCTTTCTCGAATTTAAACATTGAGGGGGAGGGGGTGGGGAGAGGTTGTCAGTTGAACTAATATCTGGGGAAGGCCTCGATACTTTTAACAGCATTTGCCCTTAAAAAGGAATTGTTGTGCATGTTTTCCGTATGGCTCCTGGTGTGATGTATACTCCTGGCTTGAAAATAATAGTTCGAGAGAAAAGCTAGATTTTATGGCTTTTATCAGCCAATCTTGTGGAATCCAGTCACACAAACAATACTGGCATCTCACGAAATCACGAAACATTTTACGGGTGGCCACGTGTCAACTAGTGCTAATTTGTTCAATCAGGAAGAGACGACTTTCAAGTTACTAAGGGCTTTCCAAATGTCGGAACTGACCTGCCTGACCGGTCATCTTGAAACGTTCGGGCTCAGCTATTTAGGAATCGACTGATCTGGCTGGATAGTCCTAACTAATAGGCGATTGATTCACCATACCTGGCCCAAGGGCTAATATCCTTCTAAGCCGCAAAAGGTGAAACTTTAGGTGTAAGACACCACCCTATTGAAACCTTCATAAGTTATATACATGCTTACCTCCACAAAAGATAGAAGAGTCCAGGTGGAAAACTGGCGATAAGAAGTACATGTCTCCAGTCCCTTACAAGGTACGCAATCATGATCGTGATACAAGCGCCTAACACCCAAAAGAT
>JAKSDK010001529.1 GCA_022360095.1 Phycisphaerales bacterium | reverse complement strand
CAACCTTCAGTGTCATTTTTCTTATCCGTTTATAACAAATTTATTGGGCCGACCCCCTTCAAGATGACGTATAAAGCGAGGTCAGTGGCTATAATAAATCAATTCTAAAAAAAATCTGACAGTTCTTTTTTGGTCTCTGTAAGAGAAAAGACAGGGAACGCTGGTCTTAATTTTTTTTTGGAAATTTGCGCTTTTAAGCTAGTTTGGTGAGGATAACACAACAATTATTAAACAACTACGCATCATAAACTAATTTTATTGTTCACCATAGATTATATTAACTACATTTTTGAAAAACTTTGGTCAGTGTAATTAATAAACGGGGAGCAGTCTATTGTAACAATGCAACAAACTCTGCTTTGCTCGGATACCACTTAAGTTTATCTTTTCTATTACTCAGCATTGTTCGCAAAAATGTTTTTAATACTATTCTGTACACTTCGGTGAAATCTTCGAGAATCACCTTTGACCGTTCGGTGAGTTACATACAAACTTATTTCCTTTTGTTATGTCTATTGTGCACATGATAATGGTAACTCATTTCTTCTATATGTTATATATTTTTGATTTATAATAAATTAGTACAAGTAATACATGTATGATACAAATGCAACTAATTTTCTAACAAATGCCAAAATGTCATTCTTTTTTAGCAAAGGAGCAATTATTATTTTGTCTTATTTTTTTAACTCTATGTTCTAGGTATATTCACCCGGACCCCATCAGTGCTTTTTGTTATCTGCATGATGCATCCATCAGACACCATCCTCCATGCTAAGCAAGCTGTGTTTCGAGCATCATCCAGACCTTGAATGAATAAATAAAAAAACTGAATAACAATTTAGAGTTACATCCTTCCAGTGGTTCCTCATCTACCTGGTTCCTGGTCACATGGGAATTTGGTAATGTTGGTTTTTGAGGAGGGAGCAGGGTGGGGGGGGAACTGGAGGACCCGGAGAAAAACCTCCTGGAGCAAGGGAGAGAACCAACAACAAACTCAACCTGCATTATGATGTTAATGCTGGGGTTAGAACCCAGGCCACATTGGTCAGGCTCAGTCTCCAATTATCATATCAAGACTAGTTTATCGTAAGTGGGGAGACCTGACTCATTATAAGCCTCGTGGTTTCTTTCAGAACTCCTCGCCATTTACTTTTTCTTTAATTGCATATTATTTCCATCTTGCATTGTAAAATTTTGTATATATGGCAAATAAAGAATGAATGAATGAATGGGTGTCTCCCCTGTGGGTGCATCGAGACACCTAAGGCAGGAGCTTGAGCCTACACATTGGTGGGAAGTGGGTGCTCTCACCACTGCACCATCGGCTTGCTCCCTATTGTTCATTTGTTGGACAAACCAACAAATGCAGGACAACTGTATTTTTCTATTTTAATTATTTTGTTTCCCTAATTAGACCATTTCCAGTGTAGTTTATTTCACATCTCAATGAAAAAGTGTAATCAGAAAGCAATGGAAACCTGTTCTTTTTTTAAGAATAATTAATAGTACCTGAATGTT
>JAKSDK010000791.1 GCA_022360095.1 Phycisphaerales bacterium | reverse complement strand
CAACTTGTACTCCGAGGAGTCTTTCTGAGGTTGTCCACTTTATGATGTTGTTGCCAAGGTGACGAGATTGGATAGGACCAGTAAATGTTGATTTGCGCTGCATGATCATTGCTTTACATTTTTCTGGGTGTGGTACCATCAAATTTCTGTCGCACCATTCCTCGAGTTCAGCTAGAACATTGTTTAGTGAGTTTGTTAGCAAATCCCTCGTTTCTGCGATACAGTATATGGCTGTGTCGTCTGCATACAGATAAGTTTCCGCAGAGCGTAGTGATTTTGTGAAGAGGGAGAATAATGTGGGTTTGAGGACCGACCCTTGCAGCGCTCCGTGAGCTATAATGTGTGTATCGGAGTCAGATCCGTTGATTCTGTTGAATTGTCTTCGTTTTGTAAGGTAGTTCCTTAACCATAGCCAGATATCTCCTCTGATTCCAAGGTCATTCACCTTTTGTAGCAATATATTGTGCAACACTGTGTCGAAAGCTTTAGTGAAATCCACAAACAGTATTCCCACAAAAAGCTTTCTTTCTACTGCTTCTCTTCACCTCTCAGGTGTATTAATAGCTATTCTGTTGACTTTCCCTTCCTATAAGCCCATTATCTGTTATCAAGTAAATTTTGCATAACCACATGATTAGTGATATTACTTGCGTGCAGGATTCGATTAATTTACTTTGTATACTAAGCATAGACAGTGGTCTGTAACATGTTCTATCTTCCTCTCGTCCTTTTTTGAAAGCTGCACTGACTCTAGCTATTTTCCATTGGTCTGGCAGCTTCCAGGCTTCAACACTCTGTTTGAACACGCTCGTGAGAGATGGGGCAATAGTCATACCTGCATACTTTAAAAGACGCGCAGATACTCCATCTGGCCCTGTGGCTTTCTTCACTTTTAACTTACAGATCTTTTCCTTGATTTCCTTCTGACTAATCGTGATGCTGGTCATAGTCGGCGTATCCACATTCTCACGGCTCACCATAAACAGATGCACCTAGCGACGGCT
>JAKSDK010000871.1 GCA_022360095.1 Phycisphaerales bacterium | reverse complement strand
CTGTTTTACAAAGCATTGATATTACAAGGAGAAATTTGATGCTGATCACTCTTTGGGCCTAAAGGGTTAAGGGAACATATGGAAAGGTGGTTCATCCAGGGTAGTTCGGGCAGGCGGCGGATTGACCCTTTTACCCGGTACAACTTTTCTCCATATAAATGGACCTAAAAAAGCTGACACAGATTCACGAGGAATGGGATTGTGTTACATCGTGCAACCAGATAAGGTGAATTGACCATGGGAGACTTTACGAGACTGAGCAACAAAGTGCAATTTTCAAAGTGAGTTATGTTCAAACTCTTCTGTATAAACTTGCACTGTCGGTTTTTTTTAAACCATTTTTTAATGCGTCCGTCCGAATCACCCTTTGAAAGCTAAAACTCAAAGCGATTTGTTTTTCACTTTTTATTGTTTCGGAAGCCAAAGCGCTTAAAACCTGTCCGGGTTTTGCTATTTCCGACTGCACGTGAGGCACCCAGGAAGGTATCTGGTAACCTTACATCCTCGGAGACCCAAGGGCAGATAGTGGCGGCCAGGGAAAGTCCAAATGGGCGGGAAAAAATGGCACGAAAAAAAGTAAAAAGCTTCCCATTCTCTGAAATGGTCGAGACAGCAGCAAAACTGCAGAAATTTTTAAAAATAGTGCGACTTTTTAAATTTTAACAAACATGTTTCGACGGTACATCCGTCAACGTCAGTCTGACGGTTATGAAAGCTTACAGTTGATAAAACGTGCCTGTTACGTTACATTGCGTTCGAAAACAATATGCTACATAAATTTAAAGTTAATAAAATTAACAGACGCGCGCGCACGTATCTATAGAGAAAGCGTCAGATTGATGAGTTTGACCCGTTGATTAAGGTGAGGCTTTTCCCACTTAATGTACATAGACTTCTTAACCTTAACCTAATACCTTGTGGATAGAGTCTTGCCACTTGTTCCCGCCCGTTTAGACTTTCCCTCGCCCCCACTATCTGCCCCTAGGTCTCCGAAGATGGTAACCTTGACGTATGTGTACAGACTAGTGTGAACATAACGGACTCCAGGCTG
>JAKSDK010000069.1 GCA_022360095.1 Phycisphaerales bacterium | reverse complement strand
CTGTTTTACAAGAGGTTCAGCATCTCAATGCCTCAGTTTACAAAAGAATAAGAGATATTATATCTAACAAGGAAAGAAAGTTTTATGTGTTTTCAAATGAACATCACAGGTTAGCTGATAATTTACAGTATGTATAGTCAACTCTCGTCTTGCAGACACCCTGCTATAACGGACACCCCAGTAATACAGACAGCAGCTAAATCCCCTGCAAAAATGAATTATTATAGACGTTTGACTGAAATAAACTCTCGCTATTACGGACTCTCGCTAATGAGGACACTACCTCGAGGTCCCTACAGTGTCCGTTATAAAGGGAGTTTGCTGTATAAAGCAGTACACTTTGCCGTACGTGTGTATTTTATGACTTAGTTATCTTTCTCGATACACCACGGCATGCCCAGTTATTTTTATGTTAGTAGTGTTATACAAATAGCATGTCCATCTTGTCTTTAAAGTTGAGGATTTGAACCTTATAGGATGTATATGATTGCTGACACCTTCAAAGCGGTTTTTGTACTTTTAACCCTGCTCATTTACAGAGAAACCTACATAGAGAGAAGAAAGGAAGAATCCTCAAATGACAGAAATGATCGGGCAATAAGGACGGCAGCAAGGTGGGTTGTACAGTAGCTAGCTGAAAAAGAAAGCTTCTACTTGAGAAAAGAGACTAGCATGCTTGAGTTGCAGAGGGTTATGCCTGCTCTGTTGAATACATCTTTCCTTTGTCTGACCTACATGTATAGTATGTTAAGAGCTGCAGGTCTTAAAGAGACTAGTTTAAAGAGAAAGTTACGGTAAGTACTGTAGTAGCTTGAGATTTTGGACTTTGATTTGAAAAAAAAACTGAAGGCAAGTTTGTGATAAATAATTCAAATTAATATTTATTGGTCAAGGGGTGGGATATGGAATCCCATAATGAAAGAGGCAGTGATGTTGTTCAACTTATTTATACCCGTAGGGGTGTAAATTACAGAGTTTGGCATCACTTAGGGTGCTCAGCAGGGAATGTCATCATTTCGACCCATACATGCATGAAGAAATAAAGAAGAACAGTAGAAGAAGATATGGCAAAAGGAGGAAAGCATTCAATGAAAATTCTGAATTTGGAAGACTGAATTAGAATGGTACTATAACTAGGGGTCAAATAAATCTTGAGCCATGCCCAGATTGGTCTTGTTTTTAGTTTTAAGTCCAATTTTCGTACAAGCCTTCCCAGACCCTTAAAATTGGGAGTCATCTACAAAATTACAGGACACATTTACAATTCTTTTTTAATCAAGGTGTTGTGGTCAGAAAAGTTGAACTAAAGGGACACCGACTAGTTTACTGTATATGTATTTAGTCATTATAATAATTTTTATTTGAATACATGCTATTCTTTCAGTTGGTATGATGAACATATGAAGGAATGTGAAGGTGGAAATGATGAAGAATTAAGGATAAGGATTGTTCTTCTCACTGATGACAAGGAAAATAAAGAGAAAGCTAAAATGGAAGGAATCATGAGCTTTACAGGTAGATATGTGTATATGTGGTGTGCTGTTTACCTATTGTGGCTATTTATTTATCACTGGAACTTGAATTATGTAATTTTGTAGCAATAAAAGTTTAAATGCTGTTTTTCAGCAGATGTTAGTAAGAGCCAGTGGGTTAATTTGCAGGTGTGCAGGTTTTCAGGTGCAGTTAAAGGTCTTGTAACTAGAACCCTAACCCTAATTTTCACACCTTTAGTAGCACCCACTCTAGCCTGCGTAGCAGGTGCTGTTGAACGGGGAATGTGAGAAGGGAAAGGGGGCCACCTCTTCTT
>JAKSDK010000656.1 GCA_022360095.1 Phycisphaerales bacterium | reverse complement strand
GTGCCACGCATTGTTGGATCCACTGTTTTGCTTGTTTGCTTCTGCAATGTTACCCCACCCCTCCCTCGCAATGTAACCCATGTTACAAAAACACTCTCCCTTGCACTTTGACATAATAAATCTGTTATTACAGTGTCCCTACTGTAACCTGGTCAGAATTGACAAATCTGATTAAAAGAAAATAATAACCGAAATAATTTATAAATTATTTTGTGCTTTGAAATGCTTATCGTTTCCTTATGAGCTGCTGATTTGCTAAAAAACATCTACCGGTGCTTTTTCGGAATGTATTGCTGCTTTGCTGTGATCCAATTGAACAATTTTGTCCTTTTTACAGTAGTTGCACTGTAAGTGTCAAGAATTCAAACCAAAGTCTATAGATCACGTTTCTCTGTATACTATGACTGAATAGTCAAACTAAAAATAAAACTTTCACTTACTCCCAATTCATTCCACAGGTTGTCCCATTCGCCAGAGTCATTAGTGAGTACTTTTGCTCAAAAATCACTTGGGTGACAACACTTAAAAAGTCACTCGTAGTCAAGTTAAGATAGACCTTTAAAACTAACTCTTACTATGTACCTCCTAAGATATCAAATAACATGTTTAAACAAAAAAGAAAAAAATAGAAAAAAAAAGGAAGGAAAGAAATGACAGTCACTGACGATTATAAAGGTGCCCAATCACCGCCCCCAAATAACTGCTGTTCTCAAATAAGCACCAAACGAACAAGTTAAGAAATTTTATATGCACTATGGTGCTCTCTTGAGTAAATACAGTTTACTCTGCTGTTGTCTGTACGTTTTGTTGTCAGAGTTGCAGTATTCTGTTCTGCATCTTTTATCTACACCAAGCAAGAATGGTAGCTTAAGAAAACAGCTGTCAATTTGTGACATCACCACTGATCTCCTTGTGCAATGGCAGGTATGGAACGAGCAAAGAAAATCCAAACTCATGACATGTCACAACACAAACACTGTTAGTGCTTTTGATGGGTTAAAGCAAATTTCCATTGTGGTTAACCGTTAGAGTAGTGATTTTTGCATATTTTGTTCCTTGCATGATCTACATCATTTCGCATAGAAACCAGTGGAGGTGTTGCAAAATTTCAGCTGTTTTCTCAGTCTACCAAAAAGGTACAGATTTAGCAATGACAGTGAATTCGTTTATCATAAAAATATATTTTTCTTTAAATAGCTAAATTTCAAAATCTTAGCCAAGTTTTTGGTTTGTTGGAATAAACGTTTAAGTGTTTATCTTGGCTAGGTTAGTTACCATGACAACTCATATGCCGTGTTTTCAGT
>JAKSDK010001185.1 GCA_022360095.1 Phycisphaerales bacterium | reverse complement strand
TGTCATCCAATTTAGATTCGTTTATGGCTAAGATATCAATAGGTCTGTCGGAAAGCAAAATTCTTAGTTCGTCAATGTGTGCAGATAGACTATTAATATTTAGCGAGGCTAATTTAAAGCCTCGTTTAGACGGAGCCCAGTGGAGTGAGTGGCTAGTCATGATTGTCATGGGTGGGGATGGTGAGTTCGTGATTCTGGGACCTGGCTCTCTAGGGGTGGGCACCTTGTGTCAAATCCATTCAGACATATATTGTACGTAATTTGTTTCCCAGAAAACTGGCAGGAAGGCGACACACACAGCTAAAAAACTGAAAGACGATGAGGCGTATGGTGATTTTGGCAATGCCTATAACCGTTTGGGAGGTTTCAAAACAATCATAGACTACCATGAACGTATCCTGGAAATTGCGAGAGAATTGGGTGACAGATGGAATGAGGGAGCCGCGTATGGCAATCTTGGCAACGCCTACCAAAGTCTTGGAGATTTTAAAAGAGCCATAGACTATCATAAACGTTGCCTGGAAATTGCAAAAGAATTGGGCGACAGATCAGGACAAGGAAAGGCGTGTGGAAATCTTGGTAACTCCTATCGCAGTCTGGGAGATTTTAAAACAGCCGTAGACTACCATGAGGATCACCTGAAGATTGTTAGAGAATTGGGTGACAGATCAGGGGAAGGAAAGGCTTACGGCAATCTTGGCAATGCCTATCACCGCTTGGGAGATTTTAAAACAGCCATAGACTACCATGAGCGTCAGCTGAAGATTTCGAAAGAATTGGGTGACAGTTCAAGTGAAGAAAAGGCCCATGGCACTCCTGGCAGTGCGCATGACCATCTCGGAGAAATTAAAACAGCTGTAGAGTACGATAAACGTGGCCTACCAATTGCGAAAAAAATGAGTTACAGATATGATGAAGGAGTCGCGTATGCCAATCTTGGTAACGCCTATCAAAGCCTGGGAGATACTACAAAAGCGATAGACTTCTATGAACGTCACCTGAAAATTGTGAAAGAACTGGGTGACAGACAAGGGGAAGGATCCGCTTATGGCAATCTTGGTATCGCTCATCTTAGTCTGGGAAACATTAAAACAGCGATAGACTACCATAAACGTCACCTAAAAATTGTGAAAGAAATGGGTGACAGATCAGGGGAAGCATCAGCTTGTTGCAGTCTTGGCAACGCCTATCAAAGTCTGGGAGATTTTAAAACAGCAATAGACTACCATAAACGTACCCTGGAAATTTCAAGAGAATTGGGTGAAGTATTGCAAGAGGGAATAACGTTTTCAAATCTTGGTTCTAATTTTGCATGTCTAGGCCAAGTTCCAGTGGCTATTGAATATTACGAGCTCGGTATTTCTTTGTTGAATAGTATCAGAGATCGTCCCCAATTGCACGACGAGTGGAAAATAAGCTTACGTGATCAGTACCAAAGACTATACACTGCACTATGGTGGCTGATATTAAAAGAAGGGAAGGTTACGGAGGCTTTGTTTTCTGCTGAGAAAGGACGGGCACAGGGGTTAAAAGACCTTATGGCACTAAATTATACATCTGAAGAGAATGATGCGGAATTCATTCAAGAAAATAGAACCTTTCAGGAACTGTGCAGTGGCCTTCCTCCGAATACAATATTTATGGCGATTGTAGAGAAGGAATTAATTCTATGGGTCTGTCAGCCCGAAAAAGAGGTTGAATTAAGAAGAAAGCAAGTCAGTTGTGAATATGAGATCAACACTTTCTTTCAGTCTCTTTTGGAGAAAACTGGTGCAAGAGAGGATGTGCAGTGTGAAGATCGCTCACTTGATTTGACGAAGGATAAAAGATTGGCAGATAAACGATCACCTAAATGTGATAGACAAACTCAATACTTGCACTCTCAAGAAGGAGCCTTGAGCACACTGTACGACACTATCATTGATCCTATCCAAGATCTTTTGTCAGGCAGTGAAGTCATACTCGTCCCAGACGGTCCACTTTGCTTAGCTCCATTTGCTGCATTCAAGGGACCGGACTCCAAGTACCTTTGCGAATCTTTCAGAATTCGCGTGGCTCCATCCCTCACCAGCTTAAAAATGATTGCCGATTGCCCGGTAGATCATCATCTCACATCGGGCGTACTTCTCGTCGGTGATCCGTGGGTGCAAGACG
>JAKSDK010001064.1 GCA_022360095.1 Phycisphaerales bacterium | reverse complement strand
TAGGATTTTAATTACTGACTTCAGCCTATTAATGTAAACACTGTTACATTATTTTGGCAAAACGGTGGGTTTGATTCTGTGTGAAATTCTTACTTACCAATGATACAAATTGTAAGTCAAAGCTTTTGGAACTGAGCCAGTGTATATTTCTTCATGTATACAAATCTGTTTCATCACAGAATAGCAGTACAGCAAAAAGCTACATATAGTTTCTCCTTTAATTTCACTTAACTCCAAGGTACTCGCATTAAGTTGATAAGGAGACCGTCTTGTACAGGATCACTTAGCCATCAATGATGATAACAGTACCATATTACCTCTTAACTTTAACTGAGTTGCGAGTTTGGAACTTCGGCTAGACGGTTATAAGTACCCTGAATTTTTATGACAGTTGTTTTCTGTACTAATTTTTTTATTGTGTATTATTTTTCCTAAATTTTGGGCCCGAGTATGAATGTTAGTGTATCGTCAGTGTCTGTCTAAACATATTCATGAGGAAATGATTTAAGAGAATGGTTGTGGGGAGTTAACAATTGCCCAGCTGGAAACAGCAATGTCTAGAAATATTAAGTGATTATTTAGTGAACTGATGGATTCCTGTTATCAGTAATATCAGTTATTTGCACATATATTTACATAGTTTTACATTAATTTGTACTTTTAAAATTATAAAATCATTTGTAAAGTTATCAACCCATTTACTTATATTTACAGAAGTCCCTTGTTTTCGCATTTGCCATATGTAATTTGCATGTGAGTAAAGTCTAGAAATAAATAAACTTTTTGATCCCAAAAGAATATGTTCGCTGTTCGATGATTTCCCGTTTCTTAAACAGACAGCTTCTTTCTACGTACTACGCTTGCATAACACAGATGCAGTGTCCTACATGGTTCATCCATAGAATCCCTGTTTGTGAAAGCCCTCAAGTACCAAAGCCTTGGGTTGGAACTCCCTATTGAGGCACAGAGGCTTTGATCAAAAAGGGGACCTTTTTGAGTGACAGATGGGCACCGGTATCCTTGGCCTGTGTAAAGCCATAGCAGTTCAAATGCCATCGGCATTGTTGGATCTACTACGCTCACGATATAGGGACATATTTTCAAGGTGGTTAATCCTATGTTGAAAAAGCATCCTTG
>JAKSDK010000431.1 GCA_022360095.1 Phycisphaerales bacterium | reverse complement strand
GACTTGGGCGTCACCCACCTGGACACGGCGAATGTCTATGGCATGGGCAAGTCGGAAAAGGCGATCGGCACCTATCTGAAAGCCCATCCCGGCGCGCGGGACGAATTCGTGATCGCCACCAAGGCAACGATTACCCGCGATGCCGACGGCAATCGCGCCTTCGACAATTCCGCCGAACATCTCGAAGCGGAGCTGGATGCGTCGCTGCTGCGGCTGGGCGTTGATTGCGTCGATCTCTTCTATGCCCATCGTCGCGACCCGCGCTTCACACCGGAGGAAACTGCGGCCAATCTCGTCCGGCTTGTGGAGAAGGGCAAGACCCGGGCGATCGGGCTTTCGGAGATCGCCCCCTCGACCCTGCGGCGCGCGATGATGGTCCACCCGATCGCCGCCGTTCAATCCGAATATTCGCTTTCGACCCGCTTTCCCGATCTCGGGCTGGTGCAGGCCTGCGCCGAGCTCGGCGTCGCGCTCGTAGCCTTCTCGCCCGTCGGGCGTTCGCTGCTGACGGACAATCCGATCACGCCGCAGCGGATCGCGAATGTGCCTTTCCTTGGGCAAAACCCGCGTTTCATGGAGCCGAACCTGACGGAGAATCTGCGGATCACCGAGGGTTTCCGGCGTCTCGCCGCGGAGATGGGAATTTCGGCCGCGGGCCTCGCGATCGCCTGGCTTCTGACCCGGGGGGACCATGTTATCCCGATACCGGGGACACGCTCGGTCGAACATTTGCGGGAATGTGTTTCGGGCGCCGGGCTGACGCTTGCGCAAGCGGATCTGGAACGGATCGATGCTGTCCTGCCCGTCGGCTGGGCGCATGGAGACCGCTATTCCGATGCCCAGTGGATCGGGCCGGAGCGCTATTGCTGACTTCATGACCGCCGCTTTTGCGGATGGATTGTGCGCGACCGGGCGGACGTCCGGAAAACCAACCTGATGTCTGCTTTGAGTCCGATTGAGACCTCCAATCGCGAGACTTGATTGGCACTCACGGCCCATAGTAGACATTCAAGGCTCCTGCGATCGCTGTGCAACAGCGACCGCTAAGCAGACGTTGAAAACGTCACAAATCAACCCTCCGCAGCTTCTCTGGCTTCATCAAGCTGACGTTGCAGGTGTTGATTGATGTTTTGTTGCGACTGCGCCTTCTTGAAGTAATTATTCAAATTGATGAGGCTCTCATTATTCTCGTCAACCACTTCAGAGAGAATGGTGTTCGCTCGAGCATATGCGGTCTCGAGCAAGTTGTTTTCCTCCCGAGCAACAGCCATAACAGCAGTCTCGTCGCGAGGGTCCATGTCCTGTTCATTTACCAAAACCCACCACAAAACCCGGCAGATGTGGAATACTCCGTAGTTTAGAATGTTCCGTGATGGATTATCAG
>JAKSDK010000458.1 GCA_022360095.1 Phycisphaerales bacterium | reverse complement strand
CTTTGAGACAAGCATATGACTACTGGCAGGATCAACCAGGTAACTATCCTTTCATGGACCGGGGCAGGCAGCACCCGGTCCGGTGACTCCCGAAGGAGACACGGTTTCGTACTCGTTTTGCCTTCAAGCACGGGAACCAGTGGCCAAGAACGTTAGAGTTCCAGTCTAAGGAAGCCTGTCCTTTTTTGCCTCACCTTCCAAGTGGACCCTTGCTCGATTCATGCGCACCCCAAGAAAAAGAAACAAACTCTTTGTTACTTGTATTGATTAAAAGGGAAATTCTTACTAGTCGTGAATTGTTGTACACAAAGTTTGGTGATCAGTTCTTGCTTTGCAAAAAAGATGCCATAAAATGTGGTTGTTTCTCGCTTAAAATGTCAGTAAAGTGAAAAACTTTGATAAAGCATGTTTGTAGTAAAGGTTTTTGCCAGTTTCATACCTCAAAGAAATGGGAAAATAATGTAAACTTGTGGGACCAAACATTTAAACGAAGTCTAACTTAAGCTGCAGTTTAACGAATCTTTGAACCTCCAGTTCTCTTCTTTGGTGGGTTGTTTTAAGAAGATTAATGCTTTTCTAGTCTTTTCTATATGCTTTCATAACACTGTTCACAATAAATATTGTTTAGATAAAATCATTGGGCAAATTGAAAATGACCAGTTTTGTTAAACACTGGCTAAACTACGTTTAAATATTTGGCCCGTAGAGTTTTATTTAAGCTCAAAACTGCTTTCAAAATTGTGGTTGGTTGATCAGTGTAAACCCAGCAAAACATGGTGATGCTACAACTGTGTTTACGTACTTGCATGTAAATGCACATCTTTCATGAAGGCGATCAGAGAGTGTGTACTATCCTACACATGAAGTTGTTTTATAATAATGAATTTTTATTTTCACCCATTGGCTATTGTTATAAAAAGTAAATGACGATTTGATGTTCAGGATGCAGAAAACTTAATGAAAACCTAACTTTTCTCCTGGAGTTGGTAGTCACTTGTAAGTAGGGAATGTGCATGTAACTCTGTTAACCATTTTTTTTGTTCTTTTAACACTGAAAGGGGAAATTTCCAACTCTCTAATTTCAGGAATCAACTTGATGTTTCTGACATTGGTGTTTCTGACATTGGTGAAAATGTGGAGATTAGCAATAGCTGTGGAAGTGATGGCAACAGTTCATCAAGGAGTGACGGAAAAACTGATGCAAGTCAAAATCACAATGATGATGATGATGAAGGAGATGATGGAATTGATGATGATGATGATGATGTGGAAGATAATGACGACGATGATGATGATGGTGACGATGACGATGACGATGACGATGACGACGACGATGACGATGATGATGACGATGATGGTGATGATGGTGATGATGATGATGAAGATGATGAAGATGATAATGATGACCACAATGATAATGGTGGAGAAGACAAGTTGGAGGTACACAAAAAATGTGAAATAACCAGCACAGGCTTGCAGTTACTACCATCTTTTTGTTGTACACTGCTACAAATGTACTGTACCGTTCAAAAGTAAGTTGATAGTCCATTGCGAGTCTCAATTCTCGACTCGATTCTTGATTCCTGCGTGAATTGAGAATCGAGAACAAGCTATCAAGAATCAAGTCGAGGATCGATTCTCACAGGACAAAAAACAAAAGATTCACCCATGACTGATTTCTCGATAATTTTACAAAGGTTAGACATACAGCTGTAACACAACACGGCATGCTTAT
>JAKSDK010001784.1 GCA_022360095.1 Phycisphaerales bacterium | reverse complement strand
GGTTTGAAAGATCTCTTCACTCTGCACAAGTTAGCGAAGAAAGTTGTCCTTGACCGTTAAAACTGATGACGTCACAAAGGGTAGAAAGGACCTGGATCCGCACGGGCGGTTACGGGCGGTTCAGGGGCGAATGGGTTAATAGAATAATAATCATTATTAGACCACTCCTTAGTTAAGAAATAATTATTATTTCTTAACTGAGGAGTGGTCTAAAAGTAGGAATGGGAGGAGAGTGATTGGTGGGCATTGCAAAAGAGATAAAATACAATACAGATATGTTAGGTTCAATTTATCCTTCATTCAAGTTATATTATCCTTTGTTCCAAACTCATCATCATACAATTTCAAACCGAAAAGAAACGGAATATAGAATTTAAGCCTGCAAATACAGCCATCTCTCCTTGCTGCTTGCCAATAGGACAATTTGAGCCAAAGAAAAAATTGAACCAGCAGGGCCAAGTGACCAGTGCATTACACAGGCAATTTGGCACTCCTGGGTTCAAGTCCCGCTTTGGATACTGGCATCCTGCTATGCTCTGTTTGGATTATTTGTTTCTTATTATTTGAGTGACTTGAGTGGAATGCTTTCCACTATAAACAAATCTTAACCTCAACTTTCTTAAATATCACCAGATCTTTTCAGACTAGAATCATCAGGTGTAGTATGTTAGGGTAGTGGATAGAGTTGTGCTAATGTCAATCAGTTAAGCCCAGTAAAAGCTCCAGTACCTTTGCTACCCATGGGTTGGTGCGAATTTACCATCATATCA
Organism: Phycisphaerales bacterium; assembly: GCA_022360095.1. Lineage (GTDB taxonomy): Bacteria > Planctomycetota > Phycisphaerae > UBA1845 > UTPLA1 > JAKSDK01. Next base: position 230 of record JAKSDK010001784.1, on the reverse strand, counting down.
TAACGTGTTAGGATCCAGGAGAAAAAATTTTCAGATTAGCACTGATCACCAAGATGTCAAACACTTAACGCCTATGAATGCAATACCATAATCAGAAAAGTAGTGACATACATACCATTATTCCTTCACCGGTTAGAAAATTGGATTCCAAGTTAATGCTCTCTAGGGTTTTGTTTTTATTTACAGCATCAGCAAACAACTAGATAATTTAGGGCAGAAAAAAAAATCTT
>JAKSDK010001815.1 GCA_022360095.1 Phycisphaerales bacterium | reverse complement strand
CGACCACAACGAAACGCACGCATGACAGGTTAGGATGCACTTTAAACAGTCGAGCACGAAAAAATGCACTCTACTATTGCTTTGTGTTCTTTTTCCGTTTTAGTTTTGATAGCTTCTTCCTTCTGGTTGCAACCAAGGGATGGGGGTTTGACTGAATCTACTGTTTCTTTCCCATTGCACTCTTCCTTTATTAGTTATTCTTCCTGCCACACATTTATGAGCTCGCCATCAGTCTCTAATCGAACAGTATTAGTAACAGCGACTAAGAAGAGAAATGTGGAGATCTCTTTAGGTAAAGCCACCTACCAAACTGACTCGCTCAGGTAGCAGCAGATCAGAAGTCCTGAACCATTTAACTACAGTTTTCTTCTTTTTTCTTGCTTTAACTAACTTTTGCAACCTTTTTTAAATGTGATTATTAACTGTACTTTCAGGGTCATATATACGCACATGTCCTTTTTAAAGTTTTGCAATTTGTTACTTTTTTCTTTTTGCAGCACAAAAGATCCCAATACTGTATTTGTCAGTAACCTGCTGTTTTCAGTTGATGAAGAGCGTCTAAAGGATGTTTTCTTACCGGTAAAGATCACGTAGTAAAATGCTTTTCTTAAATACTTCCCCATTCATTATGTCCTCCTGTTTAAAGAACAACGTTTTATCAACTACGGAATAATATTGTACCTAGGTTTTAAGGGTGTTTAACTCTTTTATCAAATTAGCTTTATCTATTACAAGTTTACAGGACAGATCAAAAAAATTTTGTAGTTTCTATAGTAAATAATATGAGTTGTAAATACGCAGTTCAGCCTTTGGGCTTCAAAACTATTTATCTTCTATGTATCTCTCTACCTTTGTGTATCTTTCTCTTGATAATTTTCAATCGGAAGCAAATGAATTGGCAAAGTAAATTGGCCATTGCACTGAAGTTTCGAGCGATAGTTCTTCGTCAGAGCGCATACATGTCAAAGTATCGTGGGTTGTGTGTGGTTTATAAACCGAAGATTGCAGCTATGGTATTGGTTGAAACATGCTAACGTGTTAAGCCTGGAATTGAACACTTCATTAGACACGGTTTATAGTACGGGAACAGACAGTATTCGTGTTCTACATTTTTTAACTTTAACTAGATTGTAGTCCTGGCCAAAGAAGTAAACATGGAAATATTTTTATGATAAGTCTAGCGCAAGAGCTTTACCCTCTCTTGGCCTAGAGTGCATGGTAGTTCTAATTCTTAACACTCAGTGCCAGGAATTCAAAGGTGTTCTATAGTCATGTTTACTCTAGTTCTTCTACAATGATTATCAAATGGATACTAAT
>JAKSDK010000299.1 GCA_022360095.1 Phycisphaerales bacterium | reverse complement strand
TCACTCAGGATTGACAATGAGTCGAGCGCAGATTCAAACTGAACGTAAAATTCGTCTGGGCTCACCACGTGGCTCACATAAACGGTGTTTGTCACATTTGGCTTGATCTTCAGCTGAGTGAACTCTCTAATCTCACATGTGTCTGAGTTGTCTTCTAGCATAGGTCCTTCATCAATGTCAGGATGTTGAACCTTTGGTTTCGTCTTTGCTCCAATTAATTTGCCACCTTTATCTGATAAACTAACTTTCCACTGCATTGTTTCTGTAAGTGACATAAACGTTGCCTTTAGTTCTTTACCATCCACTTGTTGATGAAAAGTGTCTGCATCCACTTGAGAATCAAGGCAGCAATGGACTGCTTGCACTGGAACATTTAAAAACTTCTTATCCAATGGTCGGACATCTGACAGAAGAACCACATCACTGTTTCCATAATCAACAAAGTGAACTCCGACTTCAAACTCTGAGGGTATGCTTTCAATAACTGCTCTGTACCATTCCTCATCCTCAGCAAAAAGAGCGCAAATGGGCATACCAACAACAAGATCTGGTGGATGCACATCGTCAGGGAGGCTGGAGTTAACTCTGGAAAGTTCAGCCATCATATGTAAAAGTTGATCGTATGTCTTGGACAGCTGGATGTAAAATGCTTGTGAACTCTTCGTGTAGGAAACATATATGTCCTCTGTGAGGCCTGAGTGTACAGCCATCTCTGGGAAGACTGGCTTTTGTCGCTGCAAGTCTTGAACTGAGTTGGAAATAAACAAAAGGAGTCTCAGTCAACTCAAGTCTGATTCTCCTACTATAAATACAACCCTACTACAGATAGAGAGTGAAGTCCCACTGAATGTTAAACAGCAGATTTCGGACAAGGCCATGTTATAACAATGAGTTCCCACAGGTCTCTGACTCTTGACTTTGAACTCCAAGCACCCTTTCCTTTAAGAACAAAGTGTAGCACTTACAAAAGTATACTTTAGTATTAAGCTGCACTGCTCAAT
>JAKSDK010001536.1 GCA_022360095.1 Phycisphaerales bacterium | reverse complement strand
CATTATCTTCGCGCTGGGTGCCTTGCGCGCATCCAGCTTAAGAAAACCATCCAGTTGTTTCAGCAGATCACTATGGTCGCCGGTCGAAAGGAGCTTCAGCCAGGCTCTGAATTCGTCGCAGGCAAGATTTTCGGCCAGCGGATCTTCCGGCTGCGCCGCTTCCCCGGCACCCGGCGCCGCTGCCTCGGGCATTGCTGATCTGGCAAGGTGCGGCGAGGCAAGTTCGCTACCATAATCGGTTGCTCCGGCCGATGCTCTTTTCGCAGGTTTCGAAGACAGCACCTCCTTTGCAAGCCTGGCGAAAAGCGCCCGCGAGGTCTCCATCTCGGTCTTGCTGAGAATGCGGAAAAAAACGAACAGCGACCAGTTTCGTGTCTTGCCGTTGGCGAATTTCGACGGCTGGCCGAGATGCGCCTGAATTCGCGCGGCGGTATCGGGCCCGGCATGATCGGGCGCTTGAGCATAGGTATCGGTCATGATCAGGCTCCCTTCCCGCTCTTCATGCGATATGTGCCGCCCGGTGTCGGAAAGTCAGAGGCGTATTGCCCGGTCTCGCGCAGGAACTCCTCGAACAACGCCTCCATATTCTCCACCTTGCGGCCCGTCGGCGAGCGAACCTTGTCGACAAAAGCGTCGAAGCATCGCTTGAAGTCTTCCAGCTGCTTGATCCGGGCAACCGTAAGGTCGGGATAGGCGCAAAGAAAAAGATCAACCGGCACCTGGTAGCGCCGGATCCACTGCCAGAACTTTTCGAAGTCCCGCGGCGACGGAAAATCCACGCAATTGACGAAAACATCGTCGAAATCACGCGCGAGAAATTGCGCGATATCCCTGAAATAGACTTTCAGGTCCCCGTCGAACGACACGATCGTCAGCAGCCAGGAATGGAAGCCGGGCGTATCGGAAACGGCGTTGTTTCCCCATGCGCCCGCGTCGATGACGTTGCCGTCGGCGCCGAGCACGCTGATCTCGAACTCGTCCATGGGCTTGGGGACGTTGAAATTGCCCTGCGGCCCGGGACCTGAACCCTTGGTATCGTAATAGTCGACATCGCCTGATCTGGAATTGGTCAGATATTGTTCCGGGCGAATGATCATCATCCGGCCGAAATGGATGCTGGAAATTGTGTTGAGCTGATGGGGAATGCCGCGATCGGCACGGGTGGCGATCGATTCGATGACGCGCCGCAGCTTTTCCTCATAGGTCAGTCTCTCGCCCGGCGCACGCCCCCGGATGATCGGCGCCATGACCGCGATTTCCGTTACGCCGCCCATGGTCGCGGACATCGACCAGTCCAACAGCTCGCGTTCCATAATATCTCCTCTCAAATAAAATCAGTCGCCGGACAAACCACCCCGCATATCAACAATAGCCGCATATGGCGGATGCAAACAGGCAATTACTCATTCGTTCAAAATACCCTG
>JAKSDK010001412.1 GCA_022360095.1 Phycisphaerales bacterium | reverse complement strand
TAGTTTATTCCTAGATTAAGGTTAATCATGCTTTCAGGAACAGGATCTAATCGTGGGACAAAATGTATTCCGCGATTAGCGAGATTTAATCCTCGATTAGCGCTAATCGGCTTTCTATGAACCCGGGCCAGGTCTCTACTTTCTGCAAGAAAGTTTTACAACCCGCAACAACCTGATCTGATTGGTTACCCCCTTCGAAGTCTCATGACATCTAACAATGAAACTGTTTCCCGCCAAAATCTGTGAGCGGGCAACATTGCAAAATCTATGACTTCAGAGGGTAACAATGCAGTCTCATGTTGACAGCCGCTACAGCGAGTGTGAAAAAAAATTTGCAGGCAATTTTAACTCTAAGCCAGTAGCCACAGAACAAATTGACCAAAATTTCAAAATAATATTGAGTATACAGGGGAGCTAAAAGGGAACAAGTAAACTGAAGGACCTCAGCCTTAATTTTCAGGCTGAAAGTTTAAGAAAATGTTATTACAGTATTTCTAGTTAGGGCCAGATTCCTTACAGAGAAACGAAAAGGGGAATAAATTAGCCCATGAATAATTTAACTCATAAACAAAATAAGTCATCCCTTATTTCCTTGATAATGCAACTTTTACTACTTTTACCAATTTACTGAAAATAGGCTGCATATCATTCCAATACTTTTTTTGTATTATTTGAGGTGCACAGGACGGAAGAGAGTTTCTTAGAAGTGTTTGACGCCGAAGACATTGTATATCTTACACCAGACTCCCCCTACGGTATGATATGGTATTTATTATCTGCAATTGTCTTGAACCCACGGCTTATTACGATACCGCAAATTGGCTTATAATCAGAGCCAGAGGGCGCCTTATACCCTGGCCTTAAATTTTTTTGGTTACAAGTACAGTTGTAGATAGCCTATGACTGGGGGGAGGGGGGGTAGGGGAGAGGGTCTTATAGGTGGCAGTTAACAGTACTTAAAAAAGAAATCGACTGTCGTCCTTCCTAATCCAAAGTATGGTTGTACAAATCAAAACCAATTCCAGGAGGGTAACACATTTTTTTGTGTCCCAGTACATTGTTGCTCACATATAAGGCTATAAACAAATGTAATTAGAAAGAATACCCAACCAATCGAAGGAAAATCAATAGAGAGGAGAAGTGTTACGTGACATTACCATGACAGCAAAATTTTTGCATGTCAACAAAAACAATAGAGACGGCCATTTGCGTTGTCGATCGATGGAAGAAAAGTATGGGCTACCGTTTTGTTCCTGTGTGCAATCATGCACAGGAAAATCATACATGTCAATTTTTTCGTTCTTTTTATCGGCTAGGACCACGGTTTGTTGAGATCCAGAAATTTTGCTACCATGGCAACGTGACAAACGACGTCGCCTCTCTACTGGCATTTTTTTAAAAGGGTTTTTTACCAAGGAGTTGACGAAAGTTGATAATGCTTTTCTTTAATGTTTCAGTTCTCGAGAAACTTAGCAATGATAAAG
>JAKSDK010000647.1 GCA_022360095.1 Phycisphaerales bacterium | reverse complement strand
TGTTTGAAAGTTTTTAAAATTGCAGGAGCCATTTCATACGGTTCACGATAATTTTGTCCGGCTGGCAGCTCGCCCCATGTAAGGTAATCCGAGACAGTGTTGGGTTCGGGATTTTGCGCTGTGGATTCCGGATTACAGGTACTGCATTCCGGATCTTTGTCAGTGGAAATTCGATTCCGGACTCCTTGAGCTAAATTCCGGATTGTAAATCCAAGGATTCTGAATTTCCTAGAATATGATAGGAATATGGATTACCTTACATGGGGCGAGTGAGCCGCTCTGGAGCAGCACTTTATGTACGGTAAACACGAATTCCGTCGGGCCAAGGGTGTCTCATGGGTCACCACTTGACAGAGCGAAGGTCAGTTAAACAGAACGTATTGAGGCTGTAGGCAGCCACCCTGATGTGACGATAAGGAGACATGGGCTTGTCGGGAGTCTGGTATGCCACGCCATCGGTTTAATTCCAAGCAGAAGAGATACTTGGGGGAAAATTTACACTATGGCGAGACCAAAAGGATCAAGGTAAACCCAGATGGCGTCTCGAAGGAGATGAGAGTCGGAAAGACCACAGTGGGAAGCGTCGGAAACGAATCTTGATGGTAGGGAAGTCCCTGCGTCCGCAAGAAATAACACCTCGTTCTACACTAGATGGCATCTAAGAAAAGAGATTCCACTAACTCCGATGATGAGATTAAAGAGTTTACGAGGCAACACGTACGGCGGCCGTCCACTCGGATGCAATGAAAGTATTACCCAGGAAATAATCCAACCCTTGCTACTCTCTGACAAGAACTTGTGCTTGATGACTGAGTCAATGTAAACCATATGCGCTCCATAGTTGGCCACTTTTCCATTAAGAAAAGGGACGAAGGAAACTAAAGAGGCATATTCAGTGGCTTAACAGTTGCGTTTTTGAATTGGTGCTCTTGTAGTCTAGTCTATCCGCTATTCTGGTCACCTGGTCTATTAATTTTAATGCTAATAATAACAAATAAATAAATAAATATTTGATGGGCCAGAAAAAAGCTTAGAACCAAAAGGACTTGGCGGCATCCAAATTTCAATGCCTTTCCTGTGGTAAGATATTTTTCTTCCTGCCATGAGAAATACCTTTAATTTTTGTTATCATTATATTAATAACCACTAATGAAATACCAGGTGAGCTTTCGCGCGAAAACAGGATATCTTCACAAGTCAAAATAACATGTTATTTTCACATGTGAAAAGATCACCGTTGCTAGGCTACATAACATATAGCGCCTTTCGCAGCAAAAAAGCATTTTAGTGAAACGGTTTGGCATCTCATTGGTGTTCATGTAATAGATAGAACATTT
>JAKSDK010000472.1 GCA_022360095.1 Phycisphaerales bacterium | reverse complement strand
GTCATACCGGAGACATGGTTTACACTCTTTCCAGGGCTCCCCCCAAAGGCCAAATTGTGTAAACCATTGTAGTGCACCCCTTAGGTGAGACATTAATTAGTAACAGTTCCCCGAGTTTTGGATCGCGGTCAGGGGTTCCTGTCGCAATCGGGTTAGGCCGGCTTCATAGTCATCCGGCGAGAGATAGTCGAGCGCGGAATGTAGGCGCTGCCCGTTATAGACCCTCTCGATGAACTCACCGATGTGGGTTCTGGCATCGACGATATCGCGATAGGCTCGGCCATCGACTTCCTCCTCCTTCAACGTGCGCATGAAGCGCTCAGCCTTGGCATTGTCATAAGGGTTGCCGATCCGGCTCATGCTCGGCTCGATACTATGCGCTTTGAGCCGTACCGCGTAGTCAGCGCAAGCATATTGAACACCGCGGTCGCTGTGGTGGATGACGCTCCCCCGTGCCGGCCGGCGTGCCGTGATCGCCCGGTCAAGTGCGTTGATCGCCAAATCCACCTTGAGCTGCGTTGCCAGCGCCCAGCCGATGACTTTACGGCTGAAGGCATCGAGCACGACCGCCAAATAGGCAAACTCCTCGGCAAGATGGACATAGGTAATATCGGCAACCCAAAGCTGGTCGATGTCGGTCAGGTGGAGGCCTCGGGCCAGATTGGGAACCACATGCCAGCTATGCCTAGAGGCCGTCGTTATTGGCACGAAACCGGTTTTGCGTAGACACAACAGATTGTCCTCGCGCATCAGCCGCAGCACGCGCTTGTGGTTGACCCGCCAGCCCTCTCGGCCAAGCAGCACGGATATCCGACGATAGCCGTAATGGGGATTGGCCAGTGCCAAGCGCTGGATCGCATCGCGCAGACCAGCCTCCTCGCGGCGGGGGGATGAGACCTGCCAATGGCGATAGTAGCCCGCACGACTGACGCCTGCGAGCCGACACATGCGTTCGATGCTGATCACGCCTTGCAACCCGGAAGCCATCATCGCTTGGATGACCGTGTAGATGCCCTCCCGCCAGGTGCGCCGCTCTGACGGCGTTCTCCCCCGACGTGTTGCAAGGCTTGCTGAAAAAAATCCAGATCGACAGTCTGTTGGCCGACCAATCGTTCCAATTCGGCAATGCGCGCCAGCGCCTTCAAGAGTTCGTCGGACGACTCCGGCGGCATAGCCACAGCAGGATCATTCGCCTGCATACGCATCTGTTCGTCGTGACGTGGACGCCCGGCTCCACGCAACGCTGCCGGCCCGCCAACGCGAAACTGCTTCTGCCACTGATAGAGGCTTTTGCGCGAGACACCCAGCTCCCGCGACAGCTTGCTCACATTCACCCCCGAAGCCATGCGCTGAACCGCGGAAAGCTTCAAGGCGCGACTAAACTGTCGCCCCGAATCTTCCTTCTTCATCAGTCCTCCTTTGCAGAGAACTGTTACCCTTTTTGTGTCTCAGTTTGGGGGGGCACTACACCATGTGATCGGAACGAAATGTCACCTATCTCTCAGGAAGCACAAAATCCAGCGACAGACGGCGCGAAAGGAGTGCTAACACATTGAAAGTCGCGCACGCCCATCACATCGCTGCACCGCCGAAGTTGGTGTGGTCGGTGGCGACCGACATCGACCATTGGCCGGATTGGACGCCCACTGTCGACAGCGCCCAGCGTTTTGACGAGGGGCCCTTCGCCCTGGGCAGTCAGGCGGTGCTCAAACAGCCGGGCCTGCCCGAAGCCACCTGGACGGTAACCGAATTCGACGACGGTGCACGCTTTGTCTGGGAAAGCAACCTGCGCGGCATGCCGGTATCCGCCACCCACGAAGTGATCCCGGCGGAAGGCGGCTCATTGAGCCAACTCTATTTTGAGACACGGGGATTCATGGGCGCGCTTCTCGGCCCGCTGCTGCGCCGGTCCATAAGACAAGCCAT
>JAKSDK010001418.1 GCA_022360095.1 Phycisphaerales bacterium | reverse complement strand
TTCCTGCAGCAGCCGACGCTGGCGTACGAGCACGATAAGGCGAACCGGATGTCGAAGATCACGGGCAGCGGGTCGTATTCGGGTGTCTCCAATCCAGCGTACGACAAGGCGGGGAATCAGACGTTTGCCTATTCGTCTGATCGCGGGTTGTCATATAAGTATTCGTACGACCACAACAACCGCCTGCTCGCGGTCCACGACAACACGGGCACCACACGCAAAGCGGCTTATGCGTATGACGCGCTGGGCCGCCGGATTGAATTCATCAACGACGTGACCGGCGACACGGTACGTTATTACTACGACGGTGTGAACGAGATTGTGGAAACCAACGCCTCCGGTAGTGAGCTTCGCCACTACGTGCACGGCATCAGCTATGTCGACGAACGTTTGATGATGATGCGCCACGACCTCGCCGATTCCAATGACGATCGGCCCTACTATTACGTGCTGGACCGTCAGTACAACGTCTGGATGCTGTTGGACCGTGCCGGTGCGATCGTGGAGCGCTATGCGTACGATCCCTACGGCCGCCCGTTGATCCGCGAGTCAGCGGGTCGCGGCGACATGAACAACGACACGGACGTCAACGGGACCGACACGACCCGGTTCACGAATGCGCGCAGCGGAACGATCTGGGACCCTCGCGCAGACATGGACGACGACGGTTCGGTCAACAACAACGACATCACTCCGTTTACGACGGCATTCAACACCTGGACGGAGTCGAGCCCGACGGTCTCCCAGGCCTTCAGCGACGTGGACAACTCCTTCATGTTCCAGGGCCGGCCACACTTCGCCCTCGACACCGATGCATCCGCCACCTCAGGCGAACTCATGCTGAACGATCACCGGGCAAGGTTCAATGATCCGGTCATCGGAAGGTGGTTAAAGCGGGATCCGCTGGAGTACAATCAAAGGACGTTATCATCTTCAGTCAGAGCAATAGGAAAGCCTTTTGAACTTCTTCAGACGAGCAAGTCTGGTCCGTCTTCCAGCCAGCCTGAGACTCCCCATTTATTTACGGGTTTTGAGAATCAACCCGCAAGATTTTTGGATCCCTCAGGATTATTATCGACAGCAGACTGCAAACAGTGTATATCACAGGCCCAGAGTGATCCGGATGTTAAATTCCTCACAAAATGTGCGAAGAAAACACCACCAGGAAGGGCGTGCCCGTGTTTTGGGAAAGCAAGTTGCTTTTGCTGCGCAAACAGTGCCGGCGGATGGTACAATCCAACAATATTCTCTGGCGACATTGGTCTATGCGCAAACAATATCCAATCGTGCGCAGGAGTGACGAATATTCTTAAACATGAACTCGTGCATGCAGTTACTTTGTGTCGTCGTTTTTTCCCGACCACATGGGATGGATTGCTCATGGGAAATAATAGATGTCAGTCTTGTATTTCTCATGAGTTATTGGCTTATGAGCACGCGGGGCAATGCTCGAGTTTTACTCAATGTTTAAGTCAAGCTGTGTCGTCGTGCAGATTGTCATTGTCATGCATTGGCAATACTATTAATGATGAATTATGGGCCACTAACAATTGGGGGCCGACATGGCCCCACAAAAATAAGATAACGAAATACTGCAATCGACTCTGATTAACGTAGCGTTGAGGAGACAGTGATGGTGAAATCGAAAATGTTCAGTATGACCTGTTGTTGCATTTTTCTTCTTACAGCGACAGGATGCCCGACTCAGTACCCGATTAGCACTGTTTACGAAAAGATTCAGATGCCTAAAGAGATGGGCCAGGATATTCAACTGCGACTGCGGAGACAGGGGCCGCGCGGAAAAGAGGAACTACAATATATTGACCTGTCATATGATAATAAAGATTGTCGATTATATATTGGATCCCCGCCATCGTACTGGATAATGTTTGCAGAGAACAAAAAGGTCATTTGCAAAGAGCAGCCTGTGCTCATAAAGACGCTTGGCGAGAATTATGGATATGGATCTGGACCGGGTGGGACAACGGAAGAATGGCTTGAGACGACTCAGGATGAGTAGTTTCTCTCCAATCAGTATATCCATAACCTCGTAGAGATATGCCTTGCACGCTGGCGTATTCAGCCGATCGCGGCAGCAGCTATGCTTACACCTATGACCATCACAACCGGCTGATCAAGGTCGAGGACGGCACCAAGACCACGCGCAAGGCAGCTTTCAAATACGACGCTCTAGGAAGACGGATCGAATTCGCCAACGATGTGACTGGCGAGACGGTGCGCTACTACTATGATGGCGTCAACGAGATCGTCGAGCATGACACGTCGGGCAACCGCAGCCGCTACTACGTGCACGGCGTCAGTTACGTCGATGAGCGTCTGATGATGTACGACGACGACACCGGTCGGCCTTATTACTACACGATCGATCGCATGTACAACGTGCGAAGCGTAGTCGATCGTGCCGGTGCGGTCGTGGAGCGTTATGCATACGATCCGTACGGTCGTTCCTTAATCCGCGAGAGCGTCGGCCGTGGCGATATGGACAACGACACGGACATGGACATCAATGTTGATTTTCAAAGGTTGAAGATCGCGCAGCTCGGCACGATCTGGGACCCGCGTGCGGACCTGGATGACGACGGCGATGTCGATGCGACGGACCGGACACTCTATCTGACCAAGGACAACAGCTGGCCGCCGCAGTCGACCCACGCGACGGTCTCGCAGGCCTTCAGCGACGTAGACAATCCGTTCATGTTCCAAGGCCGCCCCCACATGGTGATCGACACCGCGGTATCCGCCACCGAAAGCGAACTCATGCTCAACGACCACCGGGCAAGGTTTAATGATCCGGTGATCGGGAGGTGGTTAGCACGAGATCCGTTGCGTTACAATATTTCGTCGCTCGGATCAATGACTCGTAGAGCCAAGAGACGGCATCGAATGTTATATCTATATTTGCTGAATAATCCCAACAGATGGGTGGACCATACGGGCCTTGAGATAACGGAAGCCGATATTGACTGGGCCGATTGCGCGATAGGAGGAAGAAGCGTCGAGGAATGCGAAGACGCATGTTTACAAGATGATAACGGCAACTGGGTAGAAACATTCGATTGTCGGCATGCTGCGTTGCCGAACGCTTGGACGCGTAGCTGCGCATGTTGTGTGACAATTTCCGTGGCGGCTAGTGTGGGTGAATTAGGTGTCGCGGGTTGGTGGCCAGACACAGATCATGCACCAAGTAATGCAGTTAAGCATTGCTACGCTACTAGCAAAGTGACCTGCGATTGTGGTAATTGCGGCAGGGATATCATGCAAAACCGAGAATACGCACAAGTACAAGAGGGCTCGGCTAGTGCCTGCATGGACTGGTTGAATAACGAGGTAGGTTGGTCAATTGGGCAGGGATATCCCAATGGAATATCGTCGTGCGAAGATGCATTGCATGACGGACGCTTGCGTTGTCTCACTAAGATAAGTGGTGTGAGGCGAATAATCAGATGTACGGACCACCCAGATTATGAACCACCAAACCAGATTAGCGAATGAAGAAATGATGCCTGAGGATGCAATATGTCGGCTATGCAAATACCCGTTGCACTCCCTTTCAGAAAATGCTTGTCCGGAGTGCGGAACAGAGTTTGTCCCCAATGACAAGAAAACCTTCACCGTTTCCTCTGAATTATCAAGGAGAAAGCGGCCGCATCTGCCGTCAAGGTGGAGTCTTTGGCTTTTGGGTATCGTTCTTTTGTTATGGCTTAACGAGATTAGCATGCCGATGCAGGGAGGTTTGCTGTTTTGGGGGGTTGGCCTGCTTATGCTCCTTATCATTTTAATGAATTATGTTTCGCGTGGATTTACCGAATTAGTGGATTGGCGAGACGGGAAGCGATTGAATACAAAGCAGCATACGTGGAGATGGCTTGCTCTACCCTGTTTCATTCTGTTTATGATGTTATCTTCACTCTCAGATTGGCCCCTAAAACTAAGATTCTACTTGAGCAAGACGGCGTTCGATAATGCTGCCAAGAAATTCGTCTCCGGCAACGGGGGCGCGACACCACAGTGGGTGGGTTTATATCGAGTGAAGAGTGTGTCACAGGGATATTCAGGCGAAGTGAATTTTGAGCTTGGTATGGGATATCAAATATTTGATACCTGTGGTTTCCAATACAGGGCTGGTGATGTCGGAGGATGGGTCGAAAAGAAAGTCGCACCACAATGGTACTCGTTTGAGTAATAATGAGATGAAGGCGTCAATCAATGACAAAACTAAGGATATCTATTATTACAGGCTGCTACATTTCATTCCTTGCAATAACAGGATGTCATCGACCTCCAGTAGGTCCGTCGGTGTTAACCAGTTTTGTATACGAAGAAATTCAATTACCTACGGATATAGGCCAAGATATTCGACTACGGCTGCGACGAATGGGACTAAAGCGCGGGGAAGAAAACATACAATATATTGATGTTTCATATGGAAACAAAGATTTCCGTTTGTATATTGGCTCCCCACCATCGTACTGGATAACGTCTGCGGAAGACAAAAAGCTTCTATGCAAAGAGAAGCCTGTGTCCACAAAGCTTCTTGGAGGACATTATGGATTAGGACCTGGGCCAGGTGGGACGACGGAAGAATGGCTTGAGACGACTCAGGCCATGCTGGACCGAGAATCCTCTCTCGGTCCCTCCTCATCACAGGAATCGCTTCCTGTCTTCACTTCGCTCCCGATTGACCGAGCGCAAGAAGAACGGCAGCAGCAGCGACATTGAAGCCTACGCTTACGACAACCTAGGTCGCCTGGTCACTGCGGAGAAGGGGACGTCGGCCAACTCCGACGCGGTGAGCCGGAGCGTCTTCCGTTACGACGACCTCTCTCGGGTGACGCAGGAGAGCCAGGCCGTCGCCGAGGGGACGGCGAAGGTGGTGAACTACGCCTATGACAAAGGCGGCAATCGGACCGAGATGATCCACCACGGCGCCGCGACGACGGTGACGTATGCCTACGACGCCCGCGACCGTTGCACGCAGATTGATAACGGGACGGTGCGTCTGGCGGACTACACCTGGCTGGGCGACGCGATCCATCGTCGCGACACGACCTGCGACTACCCGGGCAACACGAAGCCGAAGTTCAAGACGTCGTTCGATCGCGATGGCCTTCTGCGCGTGACCAAGGTGAACAATGAGCACCTGACCGAGGACATGGCCGACGCGGGTTACAACGACCTCGGCGAGTTCAACTACACGTACGACAGTTCGTCCAACGTGCTCACGGCCGATCAGGCAGCAAGCCTCGGCGAGCTCGATGTGGACCGGGACTACCGTTACGACACGCTGGACCGGCTGACGCACGTCGATCCTTACGAACTCCAGTCGTTCGGCATTTTCTGGCAGGCCGTTTACTCGACGTACGACTACGACGACCTCGGCAACCGGAAGACCCACATTTACCGCGGCGGCGACCACTTCCTGCAGCAGCCGACGCTGGCGTACGAGCACGATAAGGCGAACCGGATGTCGAAGATCACGGGCAGCGGGTCGTATTCGGGTGTCTCCAATCCGGCGTACGACAAGGCCGGCAATCAGACGTTCGCCTATTCGTCTGATCGCGGGTTGTCGTATAAGTATTCGTACGATCACAACAATCGCCTGCTCGCGGTGCATGACAACACCGGCACCACGCGCAAGGCAGCTTATACGTATGACGCGCTGGGCCGACGGATTGAATTCATCAACGACATGACCGGCGACACGGTGCAGTATTACTACGACGGTGTGAACGAAATCGTGGAGACCAACGGCTCCGGCAGCGAGCTGCGCCATTACGTCCACGGCATCAGTTATGTCGACGAACGTCTGTTGATGATGCGCCACGACCTCGCGGACGCCGATGATGACCGGCCGTACTACTACGTTCTGGATCGTCAATACAACGTTTGGATGCTGCTGGACCGCGCGGGCGCGATTGTCGAGCGCTATGCGTACGATCCGTACGGCCGCCCGTTGATTCGAGAGTCTGCGGGCCGTGGCGACATGGACAACAACACGGACGTGGACGGCACGGACTTCGGTCGCTACTCCGGCGCACTCAGCGGGGCCGGCTGGGACCCTCGTGCGGACATGAACGACGACGGCTATGTAAACAACAACGACAACAGCCTATTTACAACGGCCTTGAATACTTGGGTGGAGTCGAGCCCAACGGTCTCCCAGGCCTTCAGCGACGTGGGCAACCCCTTCATGTTCCAGGGCCGACCGCACTTCGTCCTGGACACGGCGTCGTCGGCGACCGAAGGCAAGCTCATGCTCAACGACCACCGAAATAGGCTTAATGATCCGGTCATCGGAAGGTGGCTTACGAGAGATCCGCTGTTCTATAACGGAAAATCACTAAGGCCATTGCGCCGCAGACCGCAAAGAAGTCTTGATTGGTTGCCATATAGCTTTAGCCAAAACACAAGGGTCGCAACGGCTGATAACGATCGACAGCAGCTATTCATGTATCTAAAAAACTGCCCGCTTGTACAGGTTGACGCAAGTGGATTAATTCCGTGCGATACGCTTTGTCAATCGTTGGAGCTGACTGGAATTTGGCAAAGAGGTTCCCAATATAGGGCCGCTACTCTTTGCTGCAATCCCTGCAATAACTCAAGATGCGAGTGCAGTAGTATTACGTGCTATTCACCGCAATTGAAACCTAAGCTTAGCGAATGCCCAGGACCCTGTATCATGGAACATGAGAGGCAACGACGAAACGACATTGAGTGTGAAATAGTCGAGCAGGGGCCCAGAAAAGGACACTGCTGGAAAGTTCCAACGAGCCATGCAGACACTTCGGCCTTGGACTGCGCAGCCTTTACAGTTCATCTTGAATGTCTGCAGAATGGGCAGTGCTCAAATTCAGATTACGTTGTGGACTATATGGAATATATTAAATGTATGAAAGAGCGCACTTGCGAACTTGGCTTTACTCAGCCGGAAGCAAATAATGCATGTTATCCTGAGGGATGGGACGGTGATCCGTTCTGCGGCTGTTGAGTGATTCACCAATACGGTACCTTGCAACTATTAGGTAATACTAGTGATTTCGAAGAACAGAAAGATCATGGTTGATGATAATTGCATCTGACACTTGTAAGAGAATCTTACAGCGTAGGTTTATTAAGTGGATAGGAGTTTTGTTCTGTGCTGTGCTTTTGCTCGTGTGGTCTGTTAGCATGTTTTTTGGAATCAGTTACCGAATAGAGGAATATGGCTCAGTCTCGATCGGACGGGGACTCATTAGCTATAATTCTGAGGATTATTTAATGCCCATCCCGATTGGATGGGATTTCTTTACAATATATTCAAGTGATATTTTTCATTATCCGTTAGTGGGTTCGGATTCACTTGGCGGTGCATATTGTTCGTTTTGGCTTCTTTTTTGCATAATTGTCTTGCCTACAGTATTTTTCTTCTGGCGCGACTGTCGTTGCTTAACGCCACCGAACTGCTGCAAGAACTGTCGTTACAATCTCACTGGCAACAGGAGCGGAGTTTGCCCCGAGTGCGGCGAGCGCATTTCTGAGGGGACGAAAAAGAAACTGATTACAAATCCGACTGATTAATGATCATACCGCCTGTGCCATGCTGGACAGAGAATCCCCTCTCGGTCCCTCCTCATCACAGGAATCGCTTCCTGTCTTCACTTCGCTCCCGATTGACCGAGCGCAAGAAGAACGGCAGCACCAGCGACATTGAAGGCTATGCTTACGACAACCTGGGCCGCCTGGTCACTGCGGAGAAGGGCACGTCGGCCAATTCCGACGCGGTGAGCCGGAGCGTCTTCAGCTACGACGATCGTTCCCGGGTGGCGCAAGAGAGCCAAGCCATTGCCGAGGGGACGGCGCAGTTGGTCAACTACAAGTACGACAAGGCTGGAAACCGAATCGAGATGATCCATCACGGCGCGGCGACGACGGTGACGTATGCCTACGACGCCCGCGACCGTTGCACGCA
>JAKSDK010001097.1 GCA_022360095.1 Phycisphaerales bacterium | reverse complement strand
GTAAAGAAACACAAGTTAAAGTGGTTTGGGCATGTATCAAGATCATCAGGGCTTGCCAAGACGATTTTACAAGGAACAGTGCAAGGAAGGAGAAGAAGGGGCCGACAATAGAAGTGTCGGGAGAACAACATCACTGAATGGACAGGGTTGAAGATTTGTGATGCCGTAAGAGATGCTGAAAACAAAATAAAATGGAGGGAGAGGGTTGCAACATCTGTGGCACCCCAATGGTCATTGACTACAGGATAAGTGCAAGTGTGCATGCAGGATTGCGTGACGAGCCAAAAAATTGTCTGTGACAACTTGATTCTGTGGGTTCACTCCTACTTGTTCCTGTAGTGTGAGAGAAGGGGGGAAGAGTAAGAGAGAATTCTGGAAAGAAGGTTGCATCTGTGTGGGAGGCTACATTATTAACACAAACATGAGTAAAGTGACTAAGATGTTGGGATACCTTTTGTTTGCTGTTTTGTTCTCTGTTTCAATGACCTCACTAAAAAGAATTAAGAAAAACAGCAAATTAGGAAACATGTATCAAAAGAAAACAAGGCATATCTGACTCTTTGGATCCAGTTGTTAACACCAAGAATTAATTAGCAACTGGATAATTAATTAGCAACTAATTAGCAACAGTGTTTTGACTGGCTTAAGCCAACAGGGCAGAAAAGCATCAAATTAATCATGCCCCAGAAAAAGTCATCATTAACCACTCTTCAGATTCTTCTTACAAAAATTAAATTAGTAGGTGGCAGGTGAGGTGGTCAGAAAATGATTCAACAAAATGATGTGTTACATTGGTAGTGTAGTGAGGACACACCATTCATGTTACAACTTTTATTCAATCACCTCCACCTTGAACACCTATCCTCTGTGTACCTCTATGGCACATAGGACCTTCACAGAGCTTTTCTAACTCTCTCTGACAGTCAGTTCCTTCTTCTCACATCTCATCCCAAGACCCCCAAACCCCTTCTCCCTTTACTTTTTTCTTCTGTCCTACTCAATGTAGGTTTTGGTCTTCCCCTTTGTCTCTTTCCATTTTGTTTCTAGGTCAATGCTACTTTGTAGTCACTGTTTTGGTCTTGTCTCAGGATGTGCCCAACCACTTTCCATCATCTTTTTTCAATTCATCACTCAGTGCCCTTCATTCCTGCTCCATCAAGCAACTCCCCTTTTGTGACATGGTCTTGCCATCAGATGAGCAGGATTCTTCAGTGGTATGAAGATTGGAGTTTCCATGATCACAGTTAGTCCGGGACAGGGAGGAGAATTTTATCTGCCAACTCAGATACATCATATTGCATGTGTCACATGCCCCCTGATAAAAAACTTCCATAACAAGCTTTCAGGGCAATAATATATTTCACACACATGACTTACAATAAT
>JAKSDK010000988.1 GCA_022360095.1 Phycisphaerales bacterium | reverse complement strand
TACACCTACGACCCCGACACCGGCCAGCTCACCAACATCGACTACACCGACGCCACACCGGACATCGCATTCACTTATGACCGACTCGGCCGCATTGCGACGGTCACTGACGCCTTAGGCACCCATACCTTCACCTACAACGCAAAGCTCCAACTCGAATCCGAAGAGATCGCAGGTTCGATCTACGACGCCACGATCACGCGGACCTATCAAGGCACCCAGCTCGTCCCTGGCCGCTATGACGGCTTCGGCATCGGCATGGACACCGGCAACTGGAACGACGATTTCCAAGCCACGTATCTTTTCGACACCTACGGCCGTTTGAACCACGTCAGCGGCACCGCGTTGCCCAACTGCGGCGTCCGTTATAGCTATCTAACAGACAGCGACCTGATCGAGCGGATAGAATATGAGGCGAACCTGACGACCTTCGCCGAGACGGTCCGCAGCTATGAGTCGACGCGCGATCTGTTGACCTCGGTCGAAAACAAGTGGGGCACGACCGTGATCTCGAAGTACGACTATGCCTACGACAACCTCCGCCGGCGCACGAGCGTCATCAACGGCGGCAAGGCGTTCGTCGACCATTCAGAAGAAGCCTACAGCCTTTACAGCTACAACGATCGCAACGAGCTGACGCGCTCCCAACGCTTCGAAGGCACCGACCTCCAAGCAATCCCACAGGTGGCGGTCACGGGCCAGGACTTCGAGTATCAATACGACCCCATCGGCAACCGGACGGAGTCGTCCGTCGATCAAGGCACGGCGACGGACTACACGGTAAACAACGTGAACCAATACACGTCCACGGCAAACCCGGCGGAAACGTTCACCTACGACGCCGACGGTAACATGACCGCAGACGATGACTTCACGTACACGTACAATATGGAGAACCGCCTCGTCTCAGTGGCCGATTCACAAGGCACGATCCTGGAGTTTACGTATGACTACCGCGGCCGCCGCGTCCGCAAGGTCGAGCACGATCCCGACCCCGTCAACGGCGGTGTGATTGAAGACACGCGCTTCGTCTACGACGGTTGGAACGTCGTCCTTGAACTCGACGGCCAAGACAACAACGCCATCCTCCGCAAATACGCCTGGGGTCTGGACCTGAGTGGTACGACACATGGCGCTGGCGGCATCGGCGGCCTGCTGGCCGTGGAGGACACGGACGGGACAGTCAGCACGAATGACGACACCCCTTACCTCTACTTTTACGACGGCAACGGCAACGTCGGCCAATTGATGGACTTCAGTGACACGCAAACACTGTCCGTCGCCGCTCACTATGAATATGACTCGTACGGAAACGCGCTCGTCACAGTCGGTGCTTATGCTGGGACCAACCCCTTCCGATTCAGCACAAAGTATTTCGACGATGAAACGGGGCTCTATTATCACAACAATCGCTTCTACGCCACGCGGCGAGGACGCTGGTTGAACCGTGATCCCAGTGAGGAACTCGGTGGTCGAAACATCTACCAATTTGTTTTCAATAATCCAATCTCGTGGGTCGATCCAAATGGGCGCCAACCAAGTACGAGTCAGCCTACGACCCCGCCAATACAACCTAACGCGCCTCCGTCTGGACCTTCAGAACCGCCTGTAGTCGGACCACCTACTCCTCCGATCGGCCCAGTTCCACCACCGCCACCACCTGAGGGAGTTGATGTAGGTGGCGCAGGGCCACATCAGAACTGTGCAGGCCGCTCCTGTGGAATTAACCGTTTCATCAACTGGCCGCATCTAGGGCGTCCTTGTCCAAATAGTCAATGGTCACAAGCACAAAGCTTTGTGCCGACCGGTTGCAGAGAGATACCCTGTGAAGGCGATTTTCTCAATCATAAACCTTGTTGCGACTGCGAAAATAATCCTCCGCAGAGAAAACAACAGATCATGCTATTCTTGTACAGATGGGTAATTGGTGAACTTCGAACGCCACGGGGTTTTATTGGTCCGCGCCCGCCAGTATACCAGTGTGATTTTCACATGATAGGTCGTGAGGGCTGCGAAACAAACGGTTGGACTTCCAAACAAGATAGAAGAAATGTGTTTGTTGATATCCGAGATCCATGGATCAGTCTCCACAAGAGTTACCCGCATACGGAGAGAACTGGCGTCGAAGTCGTACAGAAGTGTTTTTGCTGTGATAAAAATCGAATAAGAACAAAAAGGAGAGGTGGTGTTCATGAATTTGAATGAAAATGGTCTACGAATTATCTCAATTATTACGTTTCTTTCTTTGCTAATAGGAGGTGCGCAAATAACTCAAAAAGAAGGCAAGTCCCCAAAGAACGATCCCGACAATCCTCGCAAGGTTGTCATGATCGTTGAGCCGAGCGTGACAAAGCCTGCACCAAGCGCGAGCCAATTACAGGATGCTTATGAAGAAGCGTACAATACGTGGTCTGAATTTCTGTCTAGGGAGCTTAAGCGTAATCAAACATTGCAGGATGTTGATCGTATCATGAATGGACGACATCGTGATCGGGGCGTCATGATCACAGGGGGCACCGGTAACTACATAGTATATTATTTAATCGATGATCTTTTACAGATCGGCATTGGCTTCGACACGAGCGACCGTATCAAACTTCCCGCTACTATCGAACCTCGAAAAATCTGGATCAAATTTCCAAAACACGGTGATTTGAAATTTCTTAGTAAGTGAAATAATGAGTGGGAGATCAAGCCAATTGTTTCGTAGGGTGCACGAGTGACCACTGTTGCTTTTGCGTTAGCCTAAAAAATCCATGTTTGAATCGATTCAAGGGCTTGGCTGTTGCGGATTAGTCATCGTTGTTGGACTTGGTGCCTTTTTCGTCGGGCTTTTTGGGTGGCCGGATTTTGGCGGGAAAAAGTAGGCGACGATGAATCGGGAGTCTCGTATACATGAAGCGGCACGGGCGTCCCATCCTTGATTCTGCTCCTCGGTACTTCGATTTGGTTGAAAGAAATAATGTATTTCGAAGACCTGACGCCCTATAGTTATTCTGAAATCGATCGTGATCCAAACTTGTTTAACGTTGGCTGGCTTGATGCTAAACATTCATTTCCGACTGGTGTCGTCTCAGAGAATATTCTGAGCAAGGTAATGAACCTATGTATCCATGGTGTAATGAGGGCTCGAGGCTTTCATATATGTAATATATGTCCTCCACCAACCAAATCAGATGTTCAACTTCTTGAGCGAGCTTACTTCATAACGACTGCACAAGGAGACATTCTCCTCGGATCAGCTCAAATTAGAGTTAAAGGGAAAGAAGAAAAAATCTACGCGGCTCCCGACTTATTATATCATTACATAAAGGACCATAATTACTTGCCTCCAGATGAGTTTGTGGAAGCTGTAGAGCAATGGGAGCCTAATTAGATAACTTGCATGGTCGTGCGGGAGATGAATGTATTTCGAAGATTTAACACTATACAGTTATTCCGAAATTCATAGTGGTCCAAACATATATAACATTGGATGGCTCGATGCCAAACATTCATTTCCAACTGGTGTCGTATCAGAAGATATTCTGAACAAGATATTGAAGATGTGCCTTAAGCGCGTGGTGGGAGCCCGCGGTTTTCATCAGTGCAATATATGCAAAAACCCACCTTCAGGCCCTGAAGTTCCTTTGGGATCCTTTCCGGTAATGACTGAGCAAGGTGAGCTTTTTCTTGGATCGGCTGAGATCAGAGTTCTGGGCGAAGAAGGAAAAATCTATGCGGCTCCCAACTTAATCTACCACTACATAAAGGGTCACGATTATTTGCCTCCGCAGGAATTTCTTGACGCTGTCGAGCAATGGGAGCCTATCTAACAAGTTTTGTAGTTTTCAGGCCAACAAGCGACGCAGATTGAAGTGGCTAAGGTTTGGGTACAACGAGACAGATCCTGGAGTCGAGTAGGGTGGGTCATTGACCCACCTCTTCTATTCTTCTCCCATTCGCCTACGACGCAGACTCCGGCCGCCGCACGTCGGTCACCAACGCCAACCAGAAGGTGACCTACTACGCGTATGACAACGCCGCCTTCGGTCAGCTTCACCGCATCTGGGGTAATGTGCCGCAACCCGTCGAGTTTGAATACAACACCACCTACGGTCATCTCTTCAAGATGCGAACGTATCGTTCCGGCGACTTCACCCAGGCTACCTGGCCCGGCCAGCCGCCGACACCGGACGAGACCCGCTGGGACCGTGACGGCGTGAGCGGCCTGCTGACCCGGAAGGTCTACCCCGACAGTACCCAGGTGAAATATGTTTACAACGACTACAGCGCGCTGAAGTCCCGCGACTGGGCCCGCGGTCCGATCTCGATCGTCGGCGAGACGAGCTATACCTACGACCCGGACACCGGACAACTGACCAACATCGACTACACCGACAGCACGCCGGACATCGCCTTCACCTATGACCGACTCGGCCGCATTGCCACGGTCACCGACGCGCTGGGCACGCATACCTTCACCTACAACGCAAAGCTCCAACTCGAATCCGAAGAGATCGCCGGATCGATTTACGACGCCACGATCACCCGAACGTATCAAGGCACCCAGATTGTCCCCGGCCGCTATGACGGCTTCGGCATCGGCATGGACACCGGCAACTGGAACGACGATTTCGAGGCCACGTATCTATTTGACACCCACGGCCGACTGAACCACGTCAGCGGCACGGCGCTGCCCAACTGCGGCGTCCGTTACACGTACTTAACAGACAGCGACCTGATCGAGCGGATAGAATATGAAGCGAACCTGACGACGTTTGCCGAGACGGTCCGCAGCTACGAAGCGACGCGCGATGTGTTGACGTCGGTCGAGGATAAATGGGGCACGACCGTGATCTCGAAGTACGACTATGCCTACGACGACCTCGCCCGGCGACAACACGTCGTCAACGGCGGCAAGGCGTTTGTCGACCATTCGGAGGAAGCCTACAGCAGCTACAGCTACACCATCCGCAACGAATTGGAGCGTTCACAACGCTTCGAAGGCACCGACACGCAGGCCATCCCGCAGGTGGCGATCACCGGCCAGGACTTCACTTACACCTACGACCTGATCGGCAACCGGATGTCGTCGTCCATCGACCAGGGCACGCCCACGACCTACACGGCGAACAACGTCAACCAATACACGTCGACCGCGAGCCCGGCGGAGACATTCGTCTACGACTCGGACGGCAACATGACCGGGGACGGCGATTTCACCTACGCCTACGACGCCGAGAACCGGCTGGTGTCCGCGACCGACGCGCTGGGCATCGTCGTGGAGTTCACCTACGACTATCGCGGCCGCCGCGTACAAAAGATCGTGCGTAACTCATCGACTGGCGTCGTGTCCGACAACACGCGCTTTGTCTACGATGGCTGGAACGTGGTTTTGGAGCTGGACGGAAACAACGAGGATGCGATCCTCCGCAAATACGCCTGGGGCCTGGACCTGAGCAGCTTAATTCAAAGCGCCGGCGGCATCGGCGGTTTGCTAGCGGTAGAGGACACGGACGGAACAGTCGCCACGAATGATGACGTGCCGTATCTCTACTTCTACGACGGCAACGGCAACGTCGGCCAGTTAATGGACTTCAGCGACACCCAAACGCTATCCATCGCCGCCCACTACGAATATGACCCATACGGCAATCTCATCACCGGAGTCGGTTCATATTGGCAGGCGAACCCATTCCGATTCAGCACGAAGTACTTCGACGAGGAGATAGGACTCTACTATTACGGCTATCGATACTATGCCCCACGATTGGGCCGATGGCTGAATCGAGACCCAATTGAGGAGAGGGGCGGTCGTAACCTTTATCGATTTGTTTTTAATAATGCCATCTCTTGGATTGATCCTGACGGATACGCCCCACAGACTAGCCAATCCGGAGGGCCAACATCCCAGCCTAACGAGCCGGGTGAATCAGATGATGGCTTAGCTAAGACATCTGGGGAAAGCTTTGACAGCAAGATACGATCTTGCCAAGAAGTGAGGAGCAAATGTGTTCAACGTTGCTTTGCCGAGCTTGCAAAACTCGATCACGATCCGTTTGATCGGTTTCCTAGAAGCCTACCGGGGCCTATTCTTGGCAATGATTATGAGCGCTGTGCAAGCAAATGCACTCGAGACGAAGTAGACTGTTTTATGCGACATCTTGGTAAGCCAATTAAACGACTCGATGCCGATTCACCGGAGTGCGACAAGTACGAGTGCGATGACGAATATTTCAACACGAATGCTCGTTGCTTCTGCAAATGCGCAGGTAACAGCAAGTGGTCTACGCTCGTTCGTGGCTGTCTCAGGGAAATGTACGAAAGAGGTGTTGATCCAGATAGAGCACATCAAGCATGCTACGTAATTGGTGACTTAGATAGCGGTGACGAATCACGACCGATAGCGACACTCGCAGGATGTTTTGTTAAGTGTGGCGGCCTAAATCCCTTTTGATTAACCATGAGCTTGTTTTTCTTCAAATCATAAATGTAGAATAAGAAAAAGTTGTCTTGTTGGTCGAACGACTCCGGTGGGAGGAATCATGAACGATCACAGTGGTTCGTTGAAAGCCTATCATTCTCTATTATTGATAAACACACTATTCATCGCTATGGCAATATTCCTTCGTCGAGTACAACTCCTCCAGCCGGATCCTTATAACAACCCGTACACAACTTGGTCCAGTGGTTTGTTGCTTGGGTATATCGGATCCTGGTTAGTTGGTCTCGCTTGGTCTATCATTTTGTTATCACGAGGGCAGCGACTTGGCGCTCTATCATGGATCTGGTTCGCCGCAAGCATCGTGTACTCTATGTGGTTTTTCATAAATCTAGGACGCATGGTCTTTATGCCATGATTGACTTTTCCCCGGAACCCAATCCGGGTCTTTTTAGCGCCCCCCATCGTTCCTTCTGAGCAAGGGTGGTGAATCCTATTGAAGCGATAGAATCTCTTACCCGACACCGGCTCGGCCACGGCCGTGGAGGTCAGCAAACAGCGCGAGCAGCTCACCGGTCTCGACGGCATCACGCCAGCGCAGGCGTCGGCCGACTACGTCGTTGCCTATCGCGAATCCGAGGACATCCACGACAACGTCACCAGCTCGAAGACGGAGCTGGGACCCACTCACGCCCTGGTGTACGAAGTCGTGACCTCCCCCGAATCGACGCAATCGCAGATCACCAAGACGCACAACGGCCTGGTGCAGGAGACCATCACGCAGACAGGCCTGACGTACAAATACATCTACGACGCGATCGGCCGTCGGATCAAGACGAACGACCCTCGCACCGGCGAG
>JAKSDK010000188.1 GCA_022360095.1 Phycisphaerales bacterium | reverse complement strand
GTAAAAGAATTCGAGTTTCCTGTGCTCAGGACTCCTTAAAATGTGAAAACTAAAACTACAAACGGTTGGTATTTGACAGGAGAAAGATCCAGTAGTTTTTCAGGGACTAAGCTGAATAATTGTTTCTAGAAAATTCAATTTCGAGGGTACATATAATATGCGTACAGAAATTTCGTAAGGCACACTGTTCCATACAATGTTTGTACAGAAATTAAACATTCCTGGTTATAAAGTTCGCACAGACTTAAATCAGAAAAACTTATTCAATTGAACGGTTGAAATCCTATTTTATAAATTTTGTAGTCCACGTGCCATGAAATAAATTAAAAACCCAATGAAATCTACATTTTACTCCTAACAATTCTTGGCCGGTACTAAAACGACTAGTGTAATGTTCATTTCTGATCAATAGCATTGATTTTCAATTAAGGTCTTTAGAATAACTCCTTAGTTTTCAGCTTATGTGTGTCTTCTACTCCGTATTTATTACAGCAAGACAAAGAATAATGTTTTCGTTTTCGAGGAAAATGGATGCTTTGAAAATGTCTTTATATATACTAACAATTTGCAGAAGCCTATTAAATGTGGCTGAATTGTAATTTAGGCAAGGTTAACCTCGAGACAATGCTTGCAGGTCAGCGGTTGAGCCCCAGGCATGCAGGCCTGTGTGGGGTGGCCTTGCAGTCTTCAAGGGCTGACATGTGTTGGCATATTTCAGCTTTGCTTTGCTTCGCTTTGCTTTGCTTTGTGATCATTGCAGATCAGTACTAGTCACTGATTGTGATATCTGCCGGTTTTGCTCCCTCTCCTCCCTCCCCCTGGCTAGGTAAGTATGGGTTATGGTAAGTATTCCACTGAATTTTTCTTCAGTGTGACGATGCTGGGTGGTTAGCGCTCGCTTGGTTTCCATGGTTATCTCCAAGGCAAGGCTCCCCTTTTGCACTACAGGCCCTTCCACCTTTGAGGCACCCGCTCCCAAGCTCATCTTGTTGATGAGTAAAAACATTCAAGCCCTAGGATTTCAATTTTCATGGAAAACAATACTTTGTTTCCGTGCCCAGAGATCATGGGAAACCATCCATAACAATTTTTTGGTTCCGTGAAAATTCATGGAAAACCCACCTCTTAAATGTTTTCAATGTTTAGAAGTCATATTATATTTT
>JAKSDK010000356.1 GCA_022360095.1 Phycisphaerales bacterium | reverse complement strand
GACCGCGACGGTGACCATGAGATTTACGTCATGAACGTCGACGGAACGGACCCGATCAATCTCACCAACAACGCGGCGTCTGACGGCTCTCCGGTGTTCAGTCCGGATGGAAGCAAGATCGCGTTTCATTCCGACCGCGACGGCAACTTTGAGATCTACGTCATGAACGCCGACGGTACGGATCCGTCCAGGCTTACCATCGAGGCCGACAGCGATGCACTTCCAACCTTCGGTTTGGTCGTGCCGTAAATGATTTCGTTTTGCTTAAAAGAGCGTGAGTGATTTCTGCAGAAGAACGCTTGTACTTAAGCGGTTGAAGCAGGGTGCTCCAACCCAAAACGTACCGCGGACTGGATGGAGAGTTTGTCATGATTTTCAGACGGTTCAAATCGAGTACCTCCTTTCTGGCCGTGACGTTGAGTGTCTTGATCGGCTGCGACACGGATATGAGCGAAGTCCTTGACGATTCCGACAATTGCCCGACGGTGGCGAACTCGGATCAAACGGACAGCGATGATGACGGACTAGGTGACGTTTGTGACAACTGTCCTGCCGTGGCCAACGCCGATCAGGCGGATGGCGATGGTGACGGGGTGGGCGATGCCTGCGACAACTGCCTCACGGTGGCCAATGCAGATCAGACGGATCTCGACGATGACGGGGTGGGCGATGCGTGCGAAACGATGAAGATCGCCTTCCACACTCTTCGTGATGGAAACTCTGAGATCTATATCATGAACGCCGACGGCACGGATCCGTCCCGCATCACGATCGAAGCAGCCGACGATTTTTTCCCTGTTTTCAGTCCGGAGGGAAGCAAAATCGCATTCACGTCCGAGCGCGACGGCAACCTTGAGATCTACGTCATGAACGCCGACGGCACGGGGCAACTCAATCTCACCATCAATGCGGCCACCGATTCACAACCCACGTATAGCTCGGACGGAAGCAAGATCGCATTTACGTCCGGGCGCGACGGCAACAATGAAATTTACGTCATGAACGCCGACGGTACGGGAGTCATCAATCTCACCAACAACGCGGCGTCTGACAGCTCTCCGACGTTCAGTCCGGATGGCAGCAAGATCGCATTTCGATCCTTCCGCGACGGGGCCCACGATATTTACATCATGAACGCCGACGGCACGGGGGTCGCGAAACTCACCATGGATGGTGCCGGCAACCGCAATCCGGCGTTCAGCCCGGACGGAAGTAAAATCGCATTCCTATCCGACCGCGATGGCAACAATGAGATTTACGTCATGAATGTCGACGGCACGGACCCCATCAATCTCACCAACGACGCGGCATCCGACGATGCTCCGGCGTTTAGCCCGGACGGAAGCAAGATCACATTCCGGTCCGACCGCGACGGCAACGAGGAGATCTACGTCATGAGCGCCGACGGCTCGAATCCGACCCGCCTCACCATCGAGGCCGCCAGCGATTCATCTCCAGCCTTCGGCTTGGTGTCGCCGTAATGAGTTCGGCCCGATGGTTCATTTGGGCAAAAGGGCGTGAGCAATTTCTGCAAAAAAACGCTTGTGACCTAAGCGGATGCAGCAGGGTGCTTCAACCCAAAACGTATTGCGGACTGGATGGAGAATTTGTCATGTTTTTCAAGCGGTTCAACTTGCTCGCCTTTCTTCTAGTCGCGACGTTGATTGTTTTTTCCGGCTGCGAGACAGACATAAGCGAGGTCCTGGACGATTCCGACAACTGCCCGATGGTGGCGAATTCGGATCAGACAGACAGCGATGACGACGGACTGGGGGACGTTTGTGACAACTGTCCCGCCGTGGCCAACGCCGATCAGGCGGATGGCGATGGTGACGGGGTGGGCGATGCCTGCGACAACTGCCTCACGGTGGCCAATGCAGATCAGACGGATCTCGACGATGACGGTGTGGGCGATGCATGCGAAACGCTGAAGATCGCCTTTCATTCCAATCGCGATGGCGATTTCGAGATTTTCGTGATGGACGAAGACGGCGGCAATCCGGTCAACCTGACGATCAACGGGGGTTCAGATGCGGCTCCGGCGTTCAGCCCGGATGGCAACCAGCTCGCGTTCGGTTCGAACCGTGACGGCAAATCCGGGATCTACGTCATGAATCTCGACGGCACCGGACAAACTGTTCTCACAGAGGAGGGAGATACCAACGGAACACCGGTATTCAGCCCTGACGGCACGAAGATCGCATTCCGCTCCTTTCGGAATGGTAATGATGAAATCTGGATGATGAACGTGGACGGAACCGGACTGGTTAATCTGACCAACAACGGGGCAACAGACGAAGATCCCGTATTCAGCCCGGACGGTAGCAAGATCGCTTTTCAATCCGATCGCGACGGTGGCAACAAGGATATCTACATTATGAATGCCGACGGCTCCAACCCGACCCGGCTCACCGACGATCCTGAATCCGATGATGACCCGGCATTTAGCCCGGACGGCAGCAAGATCGCTTTCACGTCCCGTCGTGATGGTAACTTCGAGATTTACATCATGAACGTTGACGGCACTGAGCAGACACGGCTCACGATCGATGCGTCCAGCGATGGCAGCCCGACGTTCAGCCCGGACGGCAGCCAAATCGCATTCTCGTCGGGCCGCGACGGTAATCCTGAGATCTATGTCATGGACGTGGACGGAAGTCATCCCACACGCCGCACGATTGATGCCGGAATCGACTCGAGACCGTCGTTTGGGCTGGTCGCCCCGTGATATGAGTGGTGCCCCAAAAGCGTACGCTAAATCAAGCATTCGACATGATTTGTTTAACTCGGGGCGACTGGACACCAGTTGAACTTTTCCTGGCTGGAATCCGCGTTTTTGACATCGCTTCGTCGTCTTGAATCGTTGTTTTCAGACTCTGACTTAATTATGTCGATCGTTTGTCCAGGCCGTTGATCAGCCCGGAGAGCATCTTAGCGATCGCCTCCAAGTCGGCTTTCAGTTGACCGTGTCGGTCGTGCGTGATAAGTGAACGTCTCTCGGCGAATTCGAGCAGGGGCACGCATTCCTGAACGGAGCCACGTGCGATCCCGAAGAAGTTGCGCCGGTCCGGTTTTGTGAATCGGCCGTTGCCTTCGGCAATGTTGGCGGCGACCGATAGGGATGCACGGTTCAACTGGTCAACAAGAAAACCGTAGCCCCGCGGGAATTGCTCTGTCAGCGATGCGACTTGGTCGGCGAAATCGACTGATTTCTGGTATACGGTTAGTTTCTCGAATGCGAACATGAGAGTAGAGAGTAGAAAGGAGACCGCAGGAGAGCAAGCGCAAGTCCCGGTTTGGTTGAACGGCGGGTCCGCGCTCGAAGTTTCTACTCTCTACTTTCTACCCTCTCCTGCTCTATTCGCCTTTGGCGAATCGGGGCGAGAAGATTTGAACTTCCGACCTCTGCGTCCCGAACGCAGCGCTCTGACCAGGCTGAGCTACGCCCCGTGCCGATGTATAGTAACAGGGTTGTGGTCAGATTCAAGGACCGGACGATGTGCCGGTCGAGAGTCGTGGTCCATTTCCTGCGATGCGTGACGAGAAGGGCGTGCCATCGAACGCGATTGAGGCGGTAATCTCTTCCGTTGGCGTCGATTTTGGAGCATGGATATTGGATCAACTTAATGCGTGTTGCCGCCGCAGGGGATCGACTTATAATCCATCGTGTGGCTCGTATAGGACTATTAGAACGGAGTCATCGCCATGGTCTCGAACGAAAAAATCGTCTTTCGGATCGCTCGTCAGGACAAGCTGGGCGGCGATCGATATTGGCAGAGCTTTGCCGTGGATTATGTCCCCGGAATGAACGTCATCTCCTGCCTGCAGGCCATTGCGAAACGGCCCGTGCCGATCGGCAGTCAAACACCGGTGACCCCCGTGGTGTGGGATTGCAATTGTCTGGAGGAAGTTTGCGGCGCCTGCACGATGGTCATCAATGGCCGTGTCCGGCAGGCGTGCAGCGCATTGGTGGATGACCTCGATCCCAACGACGCAGGCGAAATTGAGCTTGAGCCGATGACCAAGTTCCCGGTCGTCCGTGATCTCTTTGTGGATCGCGGTCGGATGTTTCGCGGGTTGAAGAGGGTCAAGGCCTGGATCCCGGTCGATGGCTACCACGAGACCGGCCCGGGGCCTACGCAAAGTCCCGCAAATCAGAACGAGGCCTATCCGCTGTCGGAGTGTATGACCTGCGGTTGTTGCATGGAGGTCTGCCCGCAATACTCCAAGATTGAACTGGAAAAAAGCCCCGGTGAAGACGATGCGGAATTCGCCGCCCGTGAAGCCGCGGAACATGACAAGGCCTTCGTCGGCCCGGCGGTGATTTCCCAGGCCGTGTTGTTCAACAGCCACCCGACGGGCAAGATGAGCAAGGAGGAGCGCCTCGAGGGCTTGATGGGGCCGGGGGGGATCACCGATTGCGGCAATGCCCAGAACTGCGTGAAGGTCTGTCCCAAGGACATCCCGCTGACGCGTTCGATTGCCAAGGCCGGGCGCGATACGACGATCCACGCGATCAAACGTTGGTTGTCCAAGTAAGACCGTCGGAAAACGGCAACCGATGACGTGACTCACGACGAACCGAACCCATCGCGATCTTCCAAAAGATACATCGTCGCGGCGATTCCGGTCCTGGTATTGGTGGCCTTTTTAGGCTATCTCTGGTTTGTCACCGGTGTGCTTCCGTCGGAAGAGCTTTATCCCGACGGCAGCCAAAAGGCCATCGGCTACGTCAAACGCGACGGTCTCACCGCCTATCGCCGACACGGCCACTGGGCCACTTATCACCAAAACGGTCAAATGGCCTCGGACGGCTTCTACGAAAACGGCGAAAAGACGGGCATCTGGAAATATTGGGACGAGCACGGCAACGAACTCCCGTCCGCGCCCGACTAGCGTCCTCTTCTGGGAGGGATCCCGTCGCCAACGTGACGATCCTGAGCGGCGACCTGTCCGGCGATGACGGTTCGAACTTCGCCAACAACAGCGAGAACAGTTACCAGGTCGTGGTCGGCGGCGGAACCGACGCTACGGCCTTCCTCGACGGCTTCACGATCACCGGCGGAAACGCAAACGGCTCGTTTCCGCAAACCAGAGGCGGCGGGATGTACAACGAGAACGGGAGCCCCACGGTCTCAAACTGCACGTTCATCGCGAACACATCGTTCGATGACGGCGGTGGGATGGGTAACCTGAGTGACAGTAGCCCGATCGTGGCGAACTGCGCATTCATGGGGAACACGTCCGGCAACGGCGGCGCGATGAGCAATATCAACAACAGCAATCCGACGGTGACGAACTGCGCGTTTATCGCGAACTCGACGTCCGGACTCGGCGGGGCGATGTACAACACCGGCGGAATCAGCACGCCATCGGTGACGAACTGCACCTTTGCCGGCAATTCGGCCGGCATCAGGGGCGGCGGGATCTTCAATTCCACTGCCAGTCCATCGGTGACGAACTGCACCTTCAGCGGGAATTCGGGCGGATTCTCCGACGCCGGCGGGATTTCGAACCTGTTCAACAGCGCTCCGACCGTGACGAACTGCGTTCTTTGGAACAACACGCCGCGGCAGATCCTCAGCCTCAACAGCACACCGGTCATCAGCTACTGCAATATCCAATCCTCCGGCGGCAGCGGGGCGGGATGGGATGCAGCGCTCGGCACGGACGCGGGCGGCAACCTCGACGTCGATCCGGTGTTCGCCGATGCCGACGGCGCGGACGATACGATCGGCACCGAAGATGACGATCTGCGGCTGAGCAACGGCTCGCCCTGCATCGACGCCGCGGACAATACGGCCGTGCCGGTCGGCGTTGTGACCGACTTCGATGGCAACGATCGATTCGTCGATGATGGGTCGGTGTCGGACACCGGCGTCGGCACAGCCCCGATCGCGGACATGGGCGCGTTCGAGGCACCGGGCGACTGCAACGGCAACGACACGCCCGATCAACTCGAACCCGATACCGACGGCGACGGCATCATCAACGACTGCGATGATGACATCTCGGGCGACATGAACTGCGACGGAGCGTTGGATTTCGACGATGTGGCGCCGTTCGTGCTGGCCCTGACAGATCCAGCGGCCTATGCCGTGGCCTTTCCCGCGTGCAACATTGACGACGCCGACATGAACGGGGATACCTTCGAAAACGGCGACGACCTGCAGATGTTTTTCAACGCATTGATCGGGCCGTAGCAGTCGGCATTGCCAACGGCGATACAAAT
Organism: Phycisphaerales bacterium; assembly: GCA_022360095.1. Lineage (GTDB taxonomy): Bacteria > Planctomycetota > Phycisphaerae > UBA1845 > UTPLA1 > JAKSDK01. The sequence goes on along the minus strand of JAKSDK010000356.1, from coordinate 111,134 downwards.
GTAAGCGGGCTCGATGCCGCGCCGTTCATCGATCTGGTTCTGACGCCGTAAGCGCTCAATCGCGCGACGTCGCGGCGGGCGGAGCCCGCTCTACAAGTGGCCGTCGCGAGGCTTCTCAGAAAGATTCATGTGAAGTGATTTGCCGTCCGTGGCCGTGACGCCGCCGTCGTCCGAGACCACGAACTCGAGCGCTTCGATCGGAACTTCCTTCGACAAGACGTACACGAGCAACGTGCCGGACGAAATTGACAGTAATTTTGTCCGCGGGTCCGGCTTTCTAAAAACGAGTCCGCCGATGAAGTCCCGGACAAACGAATACCCCGTTACCCGGGCAATGCCGGATTCGAAGGCCTCGACCGTGCCAACGAAATAGCGATTTTCATCCTTGTCGAACAAGCGCCGATGAACGACGAGGATTTTGTCTCCGGATTCCAGAATCACTCTTATCTCCTGCGAATTCACTCTCATGCAAGTCGGCGATCAACAGCCTGCGCTCGCCCAGAGTGCAAGGGCATTCGTGACGTTTTTCCTTTCACCGGCCCAGGAGGACGCGTTTGCCGCCGATCTGATTATGTATCGGCCGTCTGCTGTACGATGCCCCAAATCTGCTCATGACGGGACGTTTGTCGTCACGGCCGCCCGTCATCGTTGCCGATAAAATGGTGTGCCGCGGGCAATGCCGGGTGAATCTGGCCGGCGCCGGGCACGACGTTGGAGACCGGCTGACATCGCGGTCCCCAGGATTCTCGGGCGTGTTGTGTTCTTCCAAAAGATACGTGAAGTTGGTCTGCGCCGACGGCGATGCGGTGCATGAGCAAAGTGGGGCTTGTGAATGCAACGATCGAACTCAATGAAGGCGCATCTTTTGCCCGGCCACAGCAAGGCTCTGTGGGAGGATGAGTTCCGACCTGCGTATTGGGCGTGGGGAATCGCGTCTCTCTGCGTGTTGCCGCTGGTTTTGCTTTGGCTCGGCGTTGATCTCTCAAGCGGGGGAGGAGCACTCACTCCGGAGGCAGCCGGTGCGCTGTCATCAAGTGAACTCAACGAGACGGCACACAAACTATTGCGCGGGAGCTTTACGCACACGATTCTGGCATGGACGGCGGTTTGTGGTGCGGCGTTCGTCATGATTCTCGCTCTGGTGCACTTCAGGCAAACCCGTGAGCCGTCATTGCCCGTGGTTGGCGTGGCATTGGCCTGTGCAGGCGCGATCGACGTTTTTCATACCCTGGCGATCGACCGTCTGATTGAAACGGCGGTCGCGGATGGCGAGTTGATTTCCTTTACATGGGCGGCTTGTCGCCTGTTTAACGGAATGACTCTGTTGATCGGTGTGGGTCTCTTCACGTTCTCACGTGGAATTCACTCCGTGCGTCTCGGCAACGTCCTTGTCGTGATCGCCAGTGCAGGATTTATCCTGGCCACTTACTTTATCATTCGCTATTGCGCCGCTTCCTCTGTCTTGCCGCAAACCCTATTCCCCGATGCCCTGGTCAAACGCCCGTACGATCTGTGTGCCCTGGCGCCGTATCTCATTTGCGGTGTCGCCGTATTCCCACTTTACCTGAGACGTCATCGCACGCTGTTCGCCTATTCGCTCTTGTGGAGTGTGATGCCTCATATTGCCACGCAGCTCTACATGGCGTTCGGATCCGTCAGACCGAACGATTCGTGCTTCAACATCGCCCACGGCCTGAAGGCTGTCAGCTATCTGGTCCCCATCATCGGCCTTTCCCTGGAAAACGTCCGCACGTACAGAACGCTGAATCGCAGTTCGGCGGCGTTACTCAAGAGCGAGTCGACGATGCAGTCCGTACTGGCGACTGCGGTCGATGCCATCATCACAATCAACGGGCGCGGGATCATCCTCTCGTTTAACCATGCCGCCGAAAAGATGTTCGGCTACGCGCGCACAGAGGTGGTGGGCCGTAACGTCAACGTCCTGATGCCGCCACCTTATTCCGAGGAGCACGACGGTTATGTCGCGAATTTCCTCCGCACGGGTGACGCCAAGATCATCGGAATCGGGCGCGAGGTTGTCGGCCGCCATAAGAACGGCTCCACCTTTCCGATGGACCTTGCCGTCAGCCAGGTGGAGATTGAAGGTGAGATCATCTTCGCCGGAATCGTGCGGGATGTTACGGAACGCAAGTGGGCGGAGGCGGAGCTACGCAGAAATGAATCCATGATGCGTTCCGTTTTGACGACCGCCGTTGATGGAATCATCACGATCAACGAGCGTGGAACGATTCTTTCGTTTAATCATGCCGCCGAAATGATCTTCGGCTACGCGGAATCGGAAGTCTTGAGCTGTAACGTCAATTGCCTGATGCCGTCCCCTTATGCCGGGCAACATGACGATTACATTACAAATTTTCTTCGAACAGGTGACGCGAAGATCATCGGAATCGGGCGAGAAGTCGCCGGTCTTCGCAAGGACGGCTCCACCTTTCCGATGGATCTCTCCGTCAGCCAGGTGGAGATTGAGGGGGAAACCATCTTCGCCGGAATCGTGCGCGATGTCACGGAGCGTAAACAGGCCGAGACCGAGCTCGAACGCAAGAACGCGGAGATGGAGCAATTTGTCTACACCGTCTCGCACGACCTCAAGTCGCCGCTTGTGACGCTACAGGGATTTTCCAGCCATCTATGGCAGGATGCCCAAGCCGGCAGGACCGATCGCTTTGAGGACTACACCCAGCGGATACATCGAGCCACGGAGCGCATGACCCAGCTCATCGACGATCTTCTCGACCTGAGCCGTGTCGGTCGCGTCGTGGGTGAGACCCGGCCTGTTCGGCTGACCCAATTGATTCAACAGTGCAGGGCACGACTCGATAAGCTGATTACCGACAAAGGAATCACGGTCACGATCCAGAAGGACATGCCCACGATCCTGGGAGACGAGGCGCGGCTTTCGCAGGTCTTTGACAACTTGTTGACCAACGCGATCAAGTACGGATGCGACGCAGCGGAGCCGAGGATCGACATTGGCGCAGAGGTCTTCGATCAAGGAGTTCGCGTCTTCGTCAAAGACAACGGACGTGGGATTCCTTCGGCGTATCACCACAAGATTTTCGGTCTGTTCGAAAGGCTCGATACGGACAAATCAAAGGGAACCGGCGTCGGGCTCGCCATCGTCAAGCGGATCGTGCAAGTCCATGGAGGACACGTCTGGGTGGAATCCAACCCGGGTGAAGGGGCCGTCTTCCGCTTAGAGTTCCGTGCGGGCCGAGGTGTTTCCGTGCCAAGTGAATCGCCAATTCTGGAGAAAGTCTGATGAACAACAGGCTGGTTCGATTTCTTTTGGTCGAAGACGACGATGATCACGCGGAACTGATACAGATGGCTCTTGCGGAAAACCGGATCACCAACAAAGTCGAGCGGGTCAAGGACGGTGCGGAGGCCATGGATTATCTGCGACAAACCGGTGCCTTCGCCGGGAAGCCAAGGCCCGACATTGTACTGCTGGACCTGAAGCTTCCAAAGGTCGACGGGCACGAGGTGTTGCAGCAGCTCAAAACCGATGAGTCGCTTCGCACCATTCCGGTCGTCGTCATGACGACGTCGCAGGCGGAAGCGGACAAAGTCAAAGCCTACTACAATCATGCCAACAGCTATCTGACCAAGCCCGTTGATTTCGGCCGGTTTCAGAAGATGGTGAAAGACCTGAAGCTGTATTGGGGCTTGTGGAATCAGGTCAGTGCCTGACGGGCCGGACCCCAATCGAACGCACGATAATCGCTCATCAAGGCTGATAACGACCCTGATGTCAGGGTCATTGTCGGACCGTGGGGGCGAATACTTACGAACCTGGGAATACGCCTGACCGAAATATGAAGTGGCCCTCAGGATGACGGAACGTTTCCGTTTATGCGGAAAGTCTTCGTGAGTCGTGAGTATTTCAAATGCCTCGCACCAGAATCCTACTTGTGGAAGACGACCCCGACCACCGGTTTCTTCTTCGCGCCGCGTTGTCCGAAAATGATCCGGAGATGGATGTCCACGTGACGGAGAGTGGCGAAGCCGCACGGCGGTTGATCCGAGAAGATGCACCACGTAAGTTCGACTGCATCCTTCTGGATTACTATCTGCCGGACTACAACGCCGCTCAGCTCCTGCCGCTGCTCTCCCAGGAGGGGGTCAAGTGTCCGATGCTCGTCCTGTCGAGCAGCACGGAGCAAAGTGTGACCATCGAGAGCCTTCGGCAGGGAAGCGTTGATTTCATTCCCAAGGCCGAAGCGCTTCGAGCGGGAAGCCTTTGCCGACGCGTCAACCTCGCCGTCGCCGAGCATCGCAAGCAAAATGAGAATCGTCGTTGGATGGAACGGCGGGTCAACGAACTCATGCGACTCTCAGAGGAAGAACCGCTGACGGGAGTGGCAAATCGCCGTTGTCTCAACAGGCTCCTCGGTGATCAGCGGCAGACGCTCGATCGACGTGGCTCCACGTCGATCGCCATGCTGGACCTGGACCACTTTAAAAGGATCAACGACACGTACGGACATGCTTTCGGTGATCAAGTGCTACGGAGCATTGGTGAGGTGATCCGTGACCACACCACGCACCGTGACTTGCCGTGCCGATACGGCGGCGAAGAGTTCCTGGTCGTTCGACCGACGACGAACTACGCCGAGGCGGTTCGCTGGGCGGAAAGGGTTCGCACGAAGATTCAAGAACTTGTCTTCCCCTGCGGTACGGAATACGTGAAGGTGACGACCAGCATAGGCATCGCGGTTTGTGAGCAATGTCGTTTGACGGAAGACAAGATCAACGAGGCGGACCTGGCCCTGTATTTTGCCAAGCAGCGCGGGCGAAACCGTGTCTGCACCGCGGAGATGGCGGCGTTCCATGAGCTGACCAAGAAACGCGCAGGCGATCTCCAGGGGCCTCCCCATGAGCAATTGCAACGCCTGCTCGAAAGCGATCAACTCCGAGTCGGGCCGACCCAGTTGGAACATTTGACCACACACGCTCGATCGGTGAGCAGGATAGCGGTCCGGTTGGCGGAGGCCCTCCGCATAAACGGAGAGCAGCGCCATCGGCTGCGCGTGGCCGGGCTCTGCCACGATATCGGCAAACTCGTCATCCCCGAAGTCGTGCTGGCCAAGCCGACGGCTTTGTCGGAGGATGAACGACTCTTGATCAATCGCCACTCCGCCGACGGGGCGGAGATGGCCGGGATGCTCGGTGCCGACGACGTGACGGCCCGTCTTATTCAACATCATCACACGCGTTTCGATCGCCACAACGATTCGCCGGGGTCGAGTTCAAAGACATTGCCCCTCGGGGCGAGAATCCTCGCGGTCGCGGACGCTTTCGTCACGATGACGTCGGAACGACCCTATCAACACGCACGGTCACACAGTAGCGCCGTCCTTGAGCTCCAACGTAACAGTGGAACTCAGTTCGATCCGGAGGTTGTGAAGGCCGTGACGCGTGCGCTACGGTCACAGTTGGGCGTGCCGGCCAAACAGCATGCCCCGCGCGAACTTGCTCAGCTCTGACAACGGTGTTCACTGGCGCACGGCCTTTCCGCCATGGCGCGAGATCATCCAGAGAACCCAGGGGTTTCGGACGCCGACGCTAGAAAAATCTTAAATCAAAAGATAAGATGCGGATTCATCCCAGAATGAACCCGGTGTTTCAAGACGACGGGTTCGTCGGCAAACAAGACCAGAGTTTGAGGAAGCCTACGATTCGTACTTGGATCGAACAGGTCATTCGTGTAGAATACCGTGAGTTCGAGGCCAGCCATTAACACGCTCAAGTTGCGGATGCGGGAGCAAGTACATGAAAGTGTTCGGGGAGATCATCGTTTGCGTAAGCGTCTGGGCCGCGCTTTCCGGGAACGTGCAAGTCGTGCGGGCACAATGTGTCGCTGATGAGTTGGTTAAGCTCGTCAATTTCAACGATAACTTCCCTGGCAATGACCTTTTTGGTTATTCGATATCGATCAGTGGAGACTTCGTTTTGATCGGCGCCATTGAGGATAGTTCTCGCGGTTCGGCAAGCATCTTTCGCTATGACGGCAGTGCTTGGAACCACCAAGTCAGACTCTTCCGACTCGACGGTATCGCTGATCGTTTCGGACAGGGTATCTCGCTCGACGACGACGTTGCCCTGATTGGGGCCCCGGCGGACGATGACCTCGGCGCGAGTTCCGGCTCGGCTTTCGTCTATCGATTTACTGGGTTCTTTTGGCGATTCGAGGAACAGCTCAATGCGTCCAACGGAGCAGCATTCGATAGTTTTGGATTCGACCTTGAGATAGACGGAGATAAGGCGGTGATCGCCGCCTCGCGAAGTGATATCGCCGGATTAGACGCCGGAGCGGCGTACGTGTTCTGCTATTCCCCAGATAAACAACAGTGGACCGAGGAAACGATTCTGACGGCATCTGATGCAGCTCCTGAAGACCGATTTGGATTCGACGTGGCCATGAGCGGCGATGTCGTCGTCGTCGGCGCACATCATGATGACGATACCGGCGCCGATTCCGGATCGGCCTACGTATTTCGCTTCAACCCGGGCACCGAAGCTTGGGAGGAGGAGCAGAAGCTCGTCGCTTCCACTGTCGGACCGGGGGATGAGTTCGGAAATCGAGTCGCGACCAACGGTGAAGTTGCGGTGATCGGCGCGCGGTTTGATGACGACCTTGGCGTCGATGCCGGCTCAGCATACATATATCGCTATGACGCGGCGTCCCAACTTTGGGTCGAGGAGGCGAAGGTCACTGCGGCTGACGGAATGGCCGGCGACAGGTTCGGCGTCTCCGTATCGATCAGTGAAAATGAATTGGTTCTCATCGGTGCGGACCAATCGAAAAACGAAGGGCCGTTCCGTCCAGGCGCTGCGCATCTGTTCCAGCGAATTGACGGCGTTTGGACCGAAGTCGCCAAGCTGATTTCCAGCGACGGCAACCCAAGGGACTATTTTGGATGGGACGCAGACATTACGAATGAATGGATCGGGTGCGGTGCATTTCGGCATGATGCCGGCGGAACGAATAGCGGCGCGGCATACATGTTCAAGGGACTCACCGACTGCAACATGAATACGACCCTGGACATCTGCGATGCCGCGAATGAGGATTGCAACAACAACGACACGCCGGACGAATGCGAACCCGGAGGCACGGACGATTCCGACGGAGACGGTGTGGTCGACCTCTGCGACATTTGTCAGGGCTTTGACGACAATCTCGACGATGACGGCAACGGCATTGCAGACTGTTGTGATTTCGTGAATCCTCTTGGTCTCGCCGTGCAGACGGACGGCGTCGTGGTCGTCACCAATACCGGTCCCCCTTCGAAAATAATCAGGGTAAATCCCCTTGACTGCGAACGTGACGTCGTGCCCGGTTCTTTCGTCCCATCCTTCTCCGGTGTCGCCGTGGAGGCCGATGGCAACCTGGTCGTGACAGCGTCCATGCAGGGGGCCGTGCTGCGAGTGGACCCGGTCACCGGAAACCAAACCGTCGTTTCTGACAGCGTCACCGGCAACGGGCCGTTTTTTCTGTTCCCCGGACGTATTGCCGTGGAGGCCGATGGCAACCTGGTCGTGACGGACGCCACCCTAAAAGCCGTCCTGAGGGTGAACCCGGTCACCGGAGACCGCACCATTGTCTCCGATCCCGCCAACGGCAGCGGACTGGCCTTCGAGAATCCTTTTGGGATTGCCGTGGAAGCCGACGGCAACTTGGTGGTGGCGGACTCCAGCTTGGGCACCGTGTTTCGGGTGAACCCGTTCACCGGAGACCGCACCATTGTGTCCAATGCCAATTTTGGGAATGGCCCCATCTTCAGGCCAACCGCGATTACGGTGGAGGACGAGGACCATCTGGTCGTCACGGATGATCTCCTCGACGCCGTATTTCGAGTGGACGTGGCCACCGGCGATCGTAGTATCGTGTCCGATTCCGCCAACGGCAACGGGCCGAGTTTCATATTTCCCGCAGACATCGCAGTGACACTGGACGGCAGCTTCGTCGTGACAAACCAGGGCGCGCCCGTTGCAGTGCTGGTGCGGGTGGACCCTGTCACTGGCGACCGCGAGACATTCTGCCTTTCGTTCATCGGAGATGGAGATATGGATTGCAACGGCGATACGAATCCCTTGGACATCGCCCCCTTCGTGATGGCGTTGGTGGATCCGGACAATTACGCTTTGGCCTATCCATTTTGTGATGTCGCAAACGGCGATTTGACGGGAGACGGTTTCACGAACGGCGATGATATCGAGGCGTTCTTGGATAAGCTGCTTGCGTCGAACTGAAATCTCAGGAGCGAATCATACGCGCGCTGTGTTTTCGCCGTTGCGTGACTCTTCAAACGGGTCGTATTCCAGCTCGATCTGAAATAGGCGCGCCGGCTCGATCTGTACGTGTTTCGCTTCCAGATCATCGATCGCGGGCCGGATTGCATGGCGCAGATGTTCAATGTGCTTTGGGATATTCAATCCCATGAACACGTCCGGTAGCCCTTCGTATTCGTTGACACAATCGACGAAAACCTGCCTGGTTCCCACCGCGCGGCCCTGGCGAAGCAGCACGAGCGTGACCGCGCCTTTAATCGTGGCCCGATAGAATTTTTCCCGCCGCCTGTCCCGGACCTGGTGCCAAGCCTCTTCCCATGTATCGTGGGCCTCGAAAAAGTCGCCTTCGTTGAATTGGCGGATGCCTTCGAAGTAGATTTGGCGTTCCGTTTCCAGATCAAAATCGTCCAGAGTCATAAGACGGAGTGTACTGGAATCATGTGCCGAAAATCAGATACAAATCAGTGTTTTCGGCCGGTTTCAACGCCGTCGTGGTCGTGATATGCGGCGGAGGCCGTTAATTGTAGAATGTCTATGGTGAGCCTGACTAGGATTCCGAGAAATTCAGTCGTGGTAACCAGAGGTAAAGTATGATGATGTCTCTTAAAAAAGTCCTGGCCTTCGCGGGCGTGGTGTTTAGTTTTTCCGTCTTAATGATCGTTTCCCTTCCGTTGCTGGCGGGACCGTCGAAACCCGTAGCGAACGGCCTTAAAGTGCCCGAACTCGGCAGGATTGCCTGGGTTCGCGGTTTCGATAACGCCGCGAAGAAAGCATCTTCCGAGAAGAAACCGTTACTTGTCCTTTTCCAGGAAGTTCCGGGCTGTGCGACCTGCAAGAACTATGGCAGCCAGGTTTTGAGTCATCCGTTGATCCTGGACGCGGCCGAGACGTTGTTTGTCCCGGTTGTGGTGTATAACAATGTCAAAGGCGACGACGAGCGAACGCTGAAATCATTCCGCGAACGATCCTGGAACAATCCGGTCGTACGGATCATCACTCCGGATCGCAAGGCGTTGGCCCAACGGGTCGCGGGTGATTACACGGTGGCCGGCCTGGCCTCGGCCATGGTCGAGGCGCTCGAAAAAGAACGGCGCAACGTGCCGGAATACCTGCGTCTGCTGGTCGATGAAACGTCGTCGCGCAAGCAAGGCGTACAAAAGGCCACGTTTGCGATGCATTGTTTCTGGGAGGGAGAAGCGTCCCTGGGAAACTTGCCGGGTGTCATCTCAACGATGCCCGGTTTCCTTCAAAGGAAAGAGATCGTTGAGGTCGAATTTGACCCCAACAAGATCAGCTACTCAACGCTTGTTCAAAAGGCCAAGACATTCAAGTGTGCCAACAGCGTCTTCGCGCGCAGTGATGCGCAGCAAAAGGAAGCGAAAAAGTTCGTAGGGTCGTCCGCGATCCGGACAGACGAAACAATCCGCCCGGACAAGGAGCCAAAATATTATCTTTCCAAGACGGCGTATCGATACGTGCCGATGACGGCACTTCAGGCAGTCCGCGTAAATGCTGCGATCGGCCACAGGAAAGATCCCGATTCGTTTCTCTCGCCGAGCCAGGTCGAGTTGTTGCAACTGATCAAGAGGCATCCTTCGGCAAAATGGTCCAATGCGATCGGTGCGGAGGACTTGCCCTACGCGTGGCAGGCCGCGGACGCGGTCAAACAATCCCTAAAAGGTGCGTGAGACGCTCTAAAGCCCCGGCCAGGTAGGTCATTGGCCTACCTGGCCGAGGCTTTTCACTTATGCACGATTTCATGCTTGAGGATTGAGCGGCGGGTGGCATGTCCAAGCAAAATGTCAAACTTTACGTTTGCTTCGAACCGGACCAACGGCCGTGTGCAGAAAGACTCGACGGTTGGTCACACACGAACACCGATCGGGATCTCTACGATTCCAGGCAGGAGATGAAGGTCGAAAGTCCGGAAGCGGCGCCGATGAAAGAGGCCCTTCGTCAACAGATCCATGAAGCGGACGTCACCGTCTGCATCATCAGCCAGACCACATTTTTAAACGATTGGATGACTTGGGAGCTAAACACGGCCAAGGCCAAACCCGACCGCAACCCGCTCATCGGCATCATCCTGCATGAATTCAACACGCACCCGCCGGTGATGTTGAACAGTGGTACAATGTTCGTGTATTTCAAACGAGACGCCGTCGAAGAGGCTGTTCACTGGGCCGTCACCAACAAGCCGACCGATCAGGATTTCATGCTTGAGGATTGAGCGTATTTCGTTCAGGCTCCGACGACGGATCCTGATGCGCTTCCAGAATCGCCGTATGCCGGACCAGGAGTGTCAACTCGCGGCGCAGGTGCCGCAGCCGCATGTAGGTCATCCAGAATCCGATCATCATCACGATGACCGCGCAGTAGAAGACCAGGTCCGCTCCACGTCCGATGCCAAGCTTGTCGGCGACCCTGGCCGTCAAATCCGGCCAAATCGTCACCACGGCGGTGGCCACACAGATGATGAGCCCGACGAACCCCTCTCGGAAGGTTACCCAACCCCGTGCCATCGCGGCGATGCAGCCGACAAACAGCAGACACGAAACCCCCAGCAGAATAATCTGAAACGAATTGAGATGAATGTTCATTTTGTCATCCTGCCAACAAGGTAATGGAATACGATCCGCATGGCGCCGCGCGAGGATTGTCCTTTCGCCAACGAATACTCTGTATATCGGATTTTCACCGGAACTTCTCGAAACGGCAGCCCGGACCGTTTAATCTGGTCGATGATCTCGCTGGCGTGGGCCATGCGATCGAGGGTGATGTTGATTCGCTCGGCCGCTCTGAGCGAAAAGGCCCGCAGACCGTTGTGGGCATCCGTCAGATTCACACGGTTGACCATCCGCGTGAACCACACGGCCAATCGAAGGGTCCACCGGCGGGACGGCGGAAGATTCACCGCCTCTCCCAGAAATCGTGAGCCCAGCGTGATGTCGCAGTCCCCCCGGGCGATGGGTGCAAGCATCGCGGCCACATCCTCGACACAATGCTGGCCGTCCGCATCAAAGGTCACGACAAATCGGGCTCCGCGGAGTCGGGCAAAGTCCATCCCCGTTTGGAGGGCGGCACCTTGGCCTCTGTTGATCAGATGACGTAGGGTGTAGGTCGCACAGCGTTTGGCCACTTCAAACGTGTCATCCTGAGAACCGTCATCAACCACGACCACATTGGGATAGACCTCGCGGACCTCACGTACGATGCCCTCAAGGCAGGTTCCTTCGTTATAGGCCGGAATGATGATAAACGCGCCTTTGCGCACGTCCCTCGACAGAGACTCGACGGAGTCATTCTGGCCGGTTTCAGGGCCGGTTGTCTCGGCGGAACCCATGTCATTCACCGAATCGCTACGAGAAAGGTTGGTCCGTTTATCAGGCCATGGAAGCCGGGCTGAAAATCATTCATAATCGTATCCGACGAGTTGGTAGGATTCCACAGCACGGCCGATCATTGGCCGCCTGTTGCCTAAATCACGATCGGACTTATCGGAGGTCGCTCGAAGCGATATGGCCCGAAGAAAGCGTTCCCGGAAATCCCAAACAAAGCCCGAGTCTGATCTGCTGCGACCGGTTGGAAAAACGCCGGGGACCGTCTGGCTTTGCCTGGCGTTGCTTGTTCTGGCTGGCACGGCCGCCTACTGGAACAGCTTCGACGGTGTTTTCGTTTACGATGACACGAAACATGTCGTGCGGGATGCCAAACGCCGAGCCGAGCAACCGTTTTTTCACATGCTCACCGCCCGGCGTCCACTCGTGGAATTGTCCCTGGCGATGAATTATCAACTCGCCGAGAAAGGTCCGCCGACGGAAGAGGCCCCCGGAGGGACCATGAATCCCTGGGGTTATCATCTTTTCAATCTCATTGTACATCTGCTGGCCGCCATGGCCCTATTCGGTGTCATTCGCCGAACCGTACAACTGGCGGATTTCAACGAGTCGTTGGTTGAATCAGCACATTGGTTCGCGGCGGCTGCGACGCTGCTCTGGCTCGTTCACCCGTTGCAAACCCAGAGCGTGACGTACGTGATCCAACGGGGCGAGTCGATGATGGGCCTTTTTTATCTTTTGACGCTTTACTGTCTAATTCGGGGTGCCTCTTCGGCAAGAACCCGGACTTGGTGGTATCTCGCTGCCGTGGTCGCATGTGGGCTGGGCACGGCCAGCAAGGCGGTCATCGTGACGGCCCCGTTGATCATCATGCTTTACGATCGGATTTTCCTTGCACGGTCCATCGAAAGCCTATTGCGAAAACGTGCGATTTTATACGTCGGTCTGGTCCTCGTCACCGTCTTTTTCCTGAGGTTGACCGGAGTGGCCCGTGGTGTGCTCGACCCGAAGATTAAAGGGACTCCCACGGTCGGGTTCGGTTACGATGGCATCTCGCCGTCGGATTATCTGCTCACCCAGGCTCAGGTCATCCCGCAATATCTGAAGCTTTCGCTGTGGCCGCGCAATCAGGCGTTGGACTACCAGTGGCCCCCCGTTCAGGACATCTCGAACTGGCCCGCGCAGAAGTTCATCGTGGAGCTCGCTTTGCCAGGGCTTCTCGTGCTTGCCTTGCTCGCGGCGACGTTACTTGGCCTCTTAAAAAGACCCTGGCTGGGTTTTGTCGGGGCCTGGTTCTTCCTCATTCTGGCACCGACATCCAGTTTCATTCCAATCAAGGACCCGATTTACGAACACCGTATGTATCTGTCCCTCGCGGCTGTCGTCGTGTTGATCCTGGCCGCCATTTGGTGGGTGGCGGGACGAGTTTCGGAACATTGGGTTGAGGTCGGGTCAAGCAAAATCCACCGGAACGCAGCGCTGTTCTGTCTCGTTCCTGCACTTGCCCTGACGTATCTCACTCACGAACGGAACAAGGTGTATTTCGATCCGATGGTCGTTTGGTATGACGCCGTGCGGAATCATCCGAACAATGCAAGGGCGCATAATAATCTGGGCAAGCACTTGCTCGATAAGCATGGGAAGCTCGTGAAGAAAGAAAAGGAACTCGCGAAGACCACACTGGAAGAAGCGATCAAGCATCTCAAGGAAGCCGTCCGGCTGGACCCGAAATTTTTGAGAGCGCATTACAATCTTGGCAACGGTTTGCGAGCAAACAAGGAGCTGGATGCCGCGATTGCCTCTTATCACGAAGCGTTGAAACTTGATCCGAGATATATTGAAGCACGCATCATGCTCGGAAATGCACACACCGACAGGAGCGTTGTGCTTGGTGGCACGTCAGATCCAAGGGGCCGCGCTGAAATGGAAAAGGCTGAAAAGACCTTTCGGGACGCGCTGGCCAAGCGGAGACGCAGAGAGCAGCCCCATCTGATCGCACGAGCTCATTTCAACCTTGGCAATACGCTGACGCGGTTGGCAAGAATCAAAGATGCCCGCGATGAATATACCAAGGCGCTTGAGCACAACCCGACTCATTTCAAATCACAATACGGGATCGGTTTGATGTCGAATCGGCTTGGGGAAAGGCGAAAAGCAATCGAAGCCTATCAGAAGGCACTGAAGCTCAACCCCAATTATTTCAAAGCATGGTATGACCTCGGCGAGGCCTACAGGGCAACGGGGCAGAAAGACAAGGCGATCGATGCCTACCAGAGTTTAGTGGCCCGGCGACCTCGGGACACGAACGCTTTGTTCAAACTTGGTTCCCTATGTGCGGAGGTCGGCAGGATCGGCGAAGCCAAAGCGTCGTTTGAGCGGATTCTGAAGATCCGGCCCGATCACGTCCAAGCCAAACGCTCTCTACAGCAACTCAATGCCCGACAAAATTGATTTCGTGAACAACAAGAATGTCAGTTTAGTGATTCCAGGCCGCAATTGTGCGAGGACGATCCGCTCGTGCCTTGAAGCCGTTGTGCCGCTTCTCAGGCAGCCGGGATCTCTGTTGGAGGAAATTATTTTCGTCGATGACGGCTCGACCGACGAGACGAAGGACATTGTGGCCGAGTTTCCCGTCACATGTCTCGCAGGGCTCGGCCAGGGGCCGGGTTCCGCGCGAAATCTGGGCTGGCGCGACGCAAAGTGTCCATTGGTGTGGTTCATCGACTCCGATTGCGTTGCCGAACCGGACGCCCTGAGCTTGCTTCTATCACATCTTGAAGACTCGAAAGTCGGAGGCGTGGGGGGGAGCTATGGCACGATGACATCCGATTCGCTTCTGTCCTGCCTGATCCATGAGGAAATCGTGGAACGACATCGTTCGATGGACACCAAAGTCAATTTCCTGGCGACCTTCAACGTGATCTACCGGCGAGAGATCCTCGAACAAATCGGGGGATTCGACGAGCGATTCCTAAAGGGACAGGATGCGGAACTGGCATTTCGCGTCATAAAAGCCGGCTATGAGCTGCGATTCGAGTTCAATTCGAAAGTTCGTCATTATCACCCGACCCAATTGTCCAGCTATCTCAAGACGCAGCGCCAACAAGGGTACTGGCGCGTCTGGCTGCATCTTTCGCACGGCGGCCACGCGCTGGGAGATTCATACAGTAGTGTGATCGATCACGGCCAACCGCCCTTGGCCATGTTGGTGTTGATCACAAGTCCGCTGGTTGTTTTGCCGTATGCCAGATGGGTGCCCGCCGGTTTGGTCGTTGCGCTCATTGCCGCTCAGCTTCCTTTGACACTGCGCCTGACGAGGAGACTTAAGAAGGCTCGATATCTGTGCTTCGGGTTTATGAGCTTTATTCGTGCGTTTTGGCGCGGGATCGGTATGACGCATGGCATGTTTGGCTACGTCGGTTCAAAATTAACGACGGCGAAGTAGGCCGTGCACATCGAAAACCGCTCGATATGGATCGCACTTGCACGATATTCATCACGGGCGGTATCCTGCCGAATATGTCCGAGCAGTGCACCTTGACTACTTTTTCCGGCGTCCTCCGAGATGAAATGAACCGAAGGCGCCGACGGCAGCTCCGGAATCGTGCGACTCATCCTGCGCCCGGAGGGCACAATTGAGCATGTCGGCCGAAGCTGACCAGGATCAATATTTCCGTACTGAAGGCCTGAAGCCCGATCTGCGCGGACGTTCGGTTCGCGGCGGCGCGATTACGCTTATCGCCCAGGGAGGGCGATTTGCGATCGAACTCAGCGCCACGGCCGTGCTTGCCCGTCTCTTGCTTCCGGAAGATTTCGGCCTGATCGCGATGGTGTTGGCAATAACCGGTTTCGTCGCGCGCTTCAAGGATCTCGGGCTGGCCATGTCAACCGTGCAGCGGGCTGAAATCAACCATCAGCAGGTCAGCACGCTTTTTTGGGTGAATGTCGTATTCGGCGTAGCCATCATGCTGTTCACGGCGGCCATGGCGCCGCTCGTTGCGTGGTTCTACAAAGAGCCGCGTCTGATCTGGGTGACCGTCGGGCTGGCGACGGGTTTTCTTTTCGGGGGTTTGACCGTTCAGCATCAGGCCCTTTTGCGAAGGCAAATGCGTTTCGCCGACTTGGCGCGGATTCAGGTCGCTGCCGCTGCATTGGCTTCGGCCGCCGGCATCTTTTCCGCCTGGCTGGGGGCCGGTTACTGGGCGCTCGTGATCATGCAACTGGTCGCAGCCGCCACGATTGCAATCGGCGTCTGGATCATGTGCGGGTGGCGTCCCGGAGCTCCGACACGCGCCTCCGGCGTCGGGTCCATGCTGGCATTCGGTGGCAACCTGACCGCTGCCGCCATCTTGAATTATGTCGTCCGTAATCTTGACAACGTGTTGGTCGGATGGCGATGGGGCGCCGGTGCTCTCGGCTTCTATTCCAAAGCCTATCAGCTTGTGCTGCTCCCGGTGCGCAAATTTAACAGCCCGGTTTCAACGGTGGCCATTCCGACGCTCAGCCATCTACAGAACAAAGCTGATCTTTATCGCGGCTACTACCGCCGGGGCATCATGTTGGTTGCGACGGTAAGCATGCCGATCGTGGCCTTTGCTTTTGCCGCGGCGGATGACATTGTTATGGTTGTTCTGGGGCCGAAATGGATCGAGGCCATCCGGATTTTCAGGGTCCTGGCCCCTGCGGCCATGGTGACGGCCATCAATGTGGCGACGACATGGGTATTTGTTTCTTTGGGCCAGCCGCAGCGTATGCTCCGGTGGAACGTCATTGAGGCCGTGGTCACCACGCTGGCCTTCATCATCGGATTGCGGTGGGGTGCCATCGGTGTGGCGGCCGGGTGCAGTGTTGCGTTAAGTGCGCTTTGGCTGCCGAGTATCGTTTATTGCTTTAAGACCAGCCCACTCAAGATTGCCGATCTGCTGGGTATGATCTGGCGGCCCGCCTTGTCTTCCACGGTCGCCGCCGTCGTTATCCTGGCGCTCGGTGCGTTCGTTCTGCCCTCCGTTCCCTCTCTGATTTCGCTGACTTTGAACTTGGCGATCTATTGTTGCGCGTACGTTCTCCTCTGGATGATCGTCCCCAATGGGCGCCGCATGATTTGGGAAACCCTACAGCTTGTCCGTGAGTTGCGAACGACAGCCGGTGGTGAAACGGAACTCGATGTCACGGAAAAGAAGTAGCGTTACCGGATTGAGGGCCCGCTTAGATTCACGACGTTGCTAGAGCCACATCACGAACTTGCAGCGCAAGTGAAGCAGAGTTGCACCGAAGCGTGCGGCACGGCGATGCTCGTCTTTTGCCTGAGCGCGAACGAATGCTTTTCAATGTGGCTGACCAAATCATCGATGTGCGCCCAGGAATAGCTTTCCCAGTATTGGGGCTCGGGACCTTCTTCCCGGCCCCAGGCCGGTTCAACGATGAAGCAGCCCTCCGACCGTAATACACGTTGTACTTCGCCGAGAACCTTTCCCAACTCGAATACGTGGTCGAGCGAATTTGTGTACACCACATCAACGGAATTGTCCGGAAACTGAATATTGTGAAAATCGCCGAAGACGACGTACTTGTTCTCCTCACCCGGGTTCAGATCCAGCCCGACGGCAAAGGCCCCGACGTCCAGGAAGGCCTTGACCTCGGTCCCGATACGAGCGGCCAGGCAAAGTACATTTTTTGACGGCCAGTCGACGTCCATGTTTTCAAGGCGTTCCCGCAACGCGGTGCGAAATTTCACGTCATAATCGTTTAGATCAAGTCTTTTCACCTTGTCTTTTTGGTGCATGAGGTAATCTTCATAACTGCGATAGACGCGTTGTTGAAAGGTGTCGCCCTCACGACTTTCCGCCCACGTTGCTCCGATCCGTCTTCTGACTTTGAGCCATGAGTAATAGGCCTTGCGGCGCTGCTTGTTAAAGAGATTGCGTACGCGCATCGGGTCCAAAACAGTCGCTTTTAACTCCTCACAAGCAATTGACAACAATTCGCGCATACTGCTCTCGCTCCACACGCTCTCCTGCGATCGACGAATCGATTCTATTGACTCTACCGCAGGATCAACCATTGAGCTACGCCGCCGGAAGTTGTGCCGTCGTCGTGACCGTAACCACAAGTTCCATGACGCTCTATTTGCGGCTGCGGTCATCCTCCTTTCGAGATCGTGCATATCTGATAGTACGGTATTCTCCCACATGTTCCAGCACGGGCTTATTCAGCTCGTGCCGTTCATGGCGGAGAATTGGGATGCTACTTGGCGCGCCTATGCAAACACATTCGCACTGTTTCGACGAATCTCCTAATATCAAATGAGCAGACCGGCTGGAAGACAGACCATGAGCGACAATGTGGACAAAAGATGTTACATTTGCAAATTGGACGATATTCGTATTGGGCGTCTGCTCCGTTGTAGCGACACAAGCCCGGCCGCCCTCCTTGTCTGTCGAAAGTGCGGCCACGCATGTGCCGATGATACAGGCTTCGAGAAAGCGGAATAGGGCAGCATGGCTTTTCAGAAGAAACTCCAAACGCTTGTTTTGAATGGCGCCACTAAGGTGTCTTCGGCCCTTCATGGCTGGTTGTGCCGTCGATGGAATCGCAACACTCTCAATTACTGGGACGAGCAATATACCGGCGACACGGCGGAAGACCACTGGGGCTCACCGATCAGACTTCATTTCTATGACCTTGTCGCCGAAGCGCTCCCTCGGGAACCGGCCACGATTCTTGATGTTGGCAGCGGCCTGGGTATCGGAGGCCGTCATTTGACCGATATCTATCCGGAATGGCGGGTCGAGGGGCTTGATATCAGCCCCGCGGCCTGCCATCGGGCGGTGATCAAGACGCACGAAGTGGACTTGCGAACAAAGGAGATTCCCGGTCGCTACGATTACGTTCTCGCAGTCGAGACACTGGAACACTTCTCAGATCCATTGAAGGTTTTGGAGAAGCTCTACAAAGCGGCGCGGAGGGCCGTCGTTCTGACCGTACCGTATCAAGGCCGCTTGAGTACGTTACATCCTGTTCGATTTGATGCCGACACCTTCATCGAGTATCCGCACGTCCAGATCGAGTTGACCAAGCGCCGATACGCCTCATCCGGAAGTACAAAAACCGACATGCTGGCCGTCTTATACAAGGAGCAGCCGGAGGCGGGACCATTGGAACGTGCGGGCCATCGTCGCGCAGCAGTCTTGACCGGATTTAACCTTCTTGATGATGACCACCGAACCCTCCATGAGCTTCACTTCGACCGCTGTGATCCTTACCTTTTCTTTGCCAGCAATCGCCTGCCACCCAACCCGATCGTGGTGGAAGTCGGCTCCTTTAAGGGTGTTCATGCATGCAATTTATATAACAGACTTCAAGGTACCGTGATCGTTTACGAGGCCGGCAAAGACAGCTATGATAAACTGCGTCGAAACGTTTCCTCCCTGCCGATCACAGTCCACCATGCTGCCGTGACCGGAGCGAACGGCGAGGTTGATTTCTTCGAGTTTGAAGAGATTTCATCCAGCAGTATTTACCCCAGGCATGAGCGTGAGAACAGAAAGCTGCAAAAACGGACCAAGGTCAGATCCGTTGGTCTGGAACAGATTCTAAAGGATAACGACCTTGAAAAAATTGATGTGCTGTTCACCAATTGCGAAGGCGCCGAGATCGATATTCTCAACGAAGTTCTATCGAAACCTTTCCTGACGAAAAAACTACCTCAGTTGTGCATCTCGTTCCATGGCGGCAGAATCTATGACCAGAGTAAAGCGGATGAGCTGATCGAAAAAATGTCAGACCGCTATATCGTCGTCAAGGACGAGAGCAAATGGCCTTGTCACCTCTTCATCAACAAGGATTGTTTATAAGTTGTTTGCCTTTAAGTAGGCATGATAGGCACGCTTCATCCGTTTGACTTCGGGGAGCCGGCACCGACGTAGAACCTCTTCGCCAATCGGGCTGGCCTCAACGTCGAGAAACTGCTGGAAGAACGTCTCATGTTGATCCCGATTAAGCCAATGGGACGGCGGGTTGCGGGAAGCCAGCTGTCGCCAGAGACCCAAATGAATTCCATGAGGGGGTCGTTGCCGTCCAAACTCCTCCAGACTCACCCTTGGAGGCAGGCCGACGGATTCGGACATCATCTGATAAAGAAGCTCTTCATTCCCCCCACGCTCGGCGAGTCGCAGTTGTTCGCTTCGCAGCATCAAATCGTATTTCGCTCTCACCTCGGCCGTGCGAGAGAAGTATTCCTTCGTGATCATGAATTGCAATCCCGACAGGCGTTTCGTGTCGGGGCGAATGACGTTGCTATACGGCAGGGCGGTCTCGGCGCATCTTTGTAAGTGAAATTCCACGAGGCTCGGGGCTTCACGACACATGAACATGTCGATATCGCCGAGATACACATACTTGAAATTCTCAAAAAACTCATCGTAAAGAACCCATCGCAGACTCTTGAAAGGCTGGCCTTCGGTCGGATACCCGGAAAAGTGATTCGTGACGATGCTCAGATCACCCTGAGCAGACACCGCTTCCAGGGCCTCGGCCGTGCGGCGTTTCAGTTTTCCCTCAAAGTAAATCCGAACCGCACTTTCCGGATAAGCCTTGCATACGGATAGCGCAAACATGGGAATAAACCGCTGATACTTCTCATTCGCCAGACAGATGATGCATAAATCCTTCATGTCTACCCTGTGCTGAGAGTCGCCGCGGGCCCGGAGCGTCTTCGCCCACAGCGATCCGCAGCCACGGTGAACGCCTTACTCGGTCTCGAACCGTACGAAATCGCGTCAGCGAAGGGACAGGTTAACAAAATGCCCGCCTGATTGCCCGCGCTACTGGTGAAAATGTGGACTGTTTTCAGCCGGAGCAACCCCGCTAAAATCCGGCTATGAAAGTCGCCTTCATCGTCACACGATTTCCCGTCCTGATTTCCGAGCGATCGATCCTGAATCAGATCACCGGGCTGATCGATCGCGGACACGACGTGGACATCTATGCCGTTCATGTTGGAGATCAGGCGAGAGTCCATCCCGACGTGATCGAATACAAGCTGCAACAACGAACAACCTACTTGAAAATGCCTGAGAACCGAGCCGTTCGCCTCCTAAAAGGGATCGGCATGTTCCTGCTCAATCTCCGGAACCCGGCCGTCATACTTCGCTCATTGAATGTCTTTCGATATGGCGTTCAGGCATCCTCGCTCATGCTGCTTTATACCGTAGCCGCCATCAAACGCCCAAGGGTGTATGACATCATCCATTGCCAATTCGGCCCACTCGGTATCCGAGGCATGTTCTTGCGAGACAGCGGCCTCTTGTCCGGCAAGCTCATCACACAATTCCGCGGGTCAGACTTGAACGCCTATCCTCGACAACGGCTGGCCGGCAGCGATGTCTATCGGAAGCTGTTTGAAGAGGGTGATTTGTTTTTGGCTTTGTCCAGTTTTCTGATCGAAAAGGCCGTCGAGCTTGGCTGTCCGAAACACAAGATCCTAAAACTGCCGCTTGGCGTCGATTTGTCCAAGTTTGTCTTCACCGAAAGGCGCCTTGAGCCCGACTCCGAAATACGCTTGCTCTCCATCGGGCGGCTCCTCGAAGTCAAGGGCATCGAATACGCCGTCCGTGCGGTCGCCAAGGTCTCGGCCAGGTTTCCGAACCTACGATACCGTGTCATCGGTGAAGGCCCTCTCCTCGAACCGCTCAAAACGCTTGCCCACGAGCTGGGCATCAGCCGCCGCGTCGAGTTCCTCGGCGGGCTCATCCATGATCAGGTCCTCCGCCATTACGACGAGTCCCACATCTTACTGCATCCCGGTGTCGTCGCCCAAGACGGCGCGGAGGAAGGACTCGGAACCGTTCTTGTCGAAGCTCAAGCCGCCGGTCTTCCGGTCATCGCCTCTAAAGTGGGTGGTATTCCGGAATGCGTCCGAGACGGCGAATCCGGTCATCTGGTTCCGCAACGCGACGTCGATGCGCTCGCGAGCAAGCTCTGCGATTTGATCGAGCATTCTGAACGTTGGCCGGAGATGGGGCGTATCGGTCGCAAAAATGTCGAAGCCCATTTTGACAACCGGAAGCTATGCGACGGACTCGTGGAAATCTACGAGAACCTATGTCATCTCTCAAGTGCAAAATGAAGGGTCGATCCCGTCCGAGAGGCCGATATTCAGAAAGTTTCTTGTTGAACATGCATGGTCGGTCCGTTGAGCATTTTCGACAGCGGCAACTTTGCTAAAATCCCATTCATGAAGATTGCCTTCGTCGTGACGTCATTTCCTACCCTGGCCGGTACGCCGATCATGAAGCAGATCACGAAGCTGATCGATCGCGGACATGAAGTCGATATCTACGGCGATCGACCGGGGGCGCTGTCCAAACTCCATCCGGACGTCGAACGGTACAGGCTTCTTAATCAGACGCATTGTCCATCAATGCCGCGTCATTTGAGCCTGCGCCTCCTTAAAGGCGTTGGGCTGTTTCTCGCACATGTCTGGAAGAACCCCGCCGCTCTTCTGCAATCATTGAATTTCTTCAAATACGGTGAATTGGCCGCATCGATGGTGTTGCTCTATAGCGCTTTGCCATTACTTCGAGGCAAGGCCTACGACATCATTCATTGCCAGTTCGGACCGAACGGATTGAAGGGACTCTTTCTTCGAGAAAACGGACTTCTTCAGGGGAAATGGCTGACAACGTTTCGCGGGTACGATCTGACCTCGTACCCCAGGAGAAGAGGAAACGACGTTTACCGGCGGTTGTTCCAGGAATGCCCGTTTTTTACGGCGAATTCGAGTTTCCTGGCCGCAAAAGCCGTCAAAATGGGCTGTCCCAGTGACAAAATCACCGTATTACATACCGGCGTCAATATGGCGAGGTTCGCCTACCGTGAAAGGCGTTTGAAACCGGGAGAGAGCGTGCGGGTATTAACGGTTGGCTCGCTGGTTGAGGTCAAGGGAATCGAGTACGGAATCAGGGCGATTGCGCAGGTTTCGCAGAAGTATCCGAAGATTCAATATCGGATTGCAGGGGGTGGTCCCCTGATGACCTCGCTTCGGGATCTCACTCGTGAACTGGGTGTTTCCGAGCGCGTCGAGCTGCTTGGCGGTCAGACGGAGGATGAGATTATTGAACACTATGCCGACGCTCATGTCTTTTTGTTTCCAGGCGTGGTAAGTCGGCGGGGCGATGAAGAAGGCATGGCAGGCGCCTGCGTCGAGGCCCAGGCCACGGGTCTTCCCGTCGTTGCCACTCGCGTCGGCGGAATTCCCGAAGCCGTCTTGGATGGTCAATCGGGTTTTCTTGTAGAGCCCAAGGACGTCTCGGCGCTGGCGGACCGATTGATTTATCTCATTGAGCACCCGGAGTGCCGATCACGAATGGGGCGCGCGGGTCGGGAGCATGTCGAGCGGCATTATGATCTGGATAAGCTGATTGACCGGCTCATCGGAATCTATGGGCAACTAATAGAAGGAGTGCCTCCCGATGATAACCGACCAGGCCATTAGCGATTCGACAAGGTCTGTAAACCAGTGCGCCCTCAAGCAATCGCGCGGAGAAACGATGTGAACATCCTGATGGTACTTTCGAGTCAGAAGTACCCACCCGACCGCCGAGTCGAACGGGAGGCGCGCGACCTGATTCGTGATGGTCACAAGGTTTTTCTAATGGCGCGACGCGGCCAGGGACAGGCAGCGGAGGAGATCATCGATGGCGTTCATGTCATCCGAGTTCCCCTGCCTTTCCAGCATAAGCGAATCATGGCCGATCTGTTCTATTATCTTTTTCAAAGATACGCCATTTTGTTTCACATCCTGTGGGGTTGTCGAAAACATCGGTTCGATGCCTTGCACGTCCATGATTTACCCTATGCGCTGGCCACTTCTCTTGCGGGCAAACTGCTGCGAATCCCCGTCGTTTTCGATATGCACGAACATTACACCGTCATGCTCAAGATGGGCTTTGAGGCCGCGGCATACCAGAAATTCAAGCGCCTGGCCTTCCTGTTGCTGGCACTGCTGAGGCTCGAGGAGAAAATCGCCTGTCGATGGTCAAGAAAGGTCATCGTCGTGGCGGACGAGCAGATTGCCCGAATCGAAGGACTCGGCAAGTCTCGCCGGGACATCGTCGTCGTCACGAATACCGAGGACAGCGATTACTTCGGCGCTCTGCCCGTGGACGAAACGCTTGTCAAGAGCCACCACCGGCGTTTCACCATCCTTTACGTCGGTGTTCTCAATCCTCACCGCGGCTTGGACACAGCCATCCGGGCGATGCCCGCCGTAATTAAGGTGATCCCGACTGCGAAACTAATGCTCGTCGGGGAAGGCGTCAGCCGTGGAGAACTCGAACAACTGTCGCAGGACCTGGGATTAACCGAGTGTGTCACTTTCGCGGGGTTCCAGTCCTTTGAATCACTGCCCACCTACATCAAACTGAGCAAGGTTTGCCTGATTCCACATATTTCGACGCCACATGTCGAGACAACCATGCCGAACAAGATTTTTCAGTTCATGATCGTGGGCAAGCCGGTTGTGGTCAGCGACGTTCGCCCCATGGTGCGCGTGGTTACCGATGCGGATTGCGGCCTGATCTTCAAGGACCGCGACCCGCAATCCTTGGCAGAAACGATCATTCAGCTTCAGGACGCAAACCTGCGCCGCCGCCTCGGGCAAAATGGCAAACGGGCCGTGAAGGACCGGTATAATTGGCAGCAAACGGTGCAGGCCCTGCTTGAACTGTATCGACAAGGGCAATCACGGCGTTGTGACGTTCCCATGCCACAAAACAAGACGCTTGGAGACACTCACGTTCCGTTCTAATGCAATCGTGGCAACGCATACGATATTTGCATAGAATAAGGGGAATGATGCTCGGTTTTGGACGGATGATGTTCGTGGTATTTCGCGAAAAAACCTCATTTTTCAATATTCTCTTCTTGGGATTGCTTTTTTACGGCGGTTCGGTGTTCGCCGAAGACAGGGCTGGCGCGACTTCCGCGAATGATTTGCCCGACAAAGCGACGGCGAAACTCATCAAAGAATTGGGTAGTGTGAACTGGCGGATCAGAGAACGCGCGACCCAAGTGATGATGAATCGAGGACCTGAACTCTACGAGCCACTTCGAAACGCACTTCGAATCGCGCCGGGTCATGAGGTTCGCGTACGCATCAAGCGCATCATTCGGGAAATCTATATCGCTGAAATGGTGGGACCGGGATCGGCTTTCCTGGGAATTCAGCACACGGGGCGCTCTGAGTATTCTCATAGTTTTCCCCGCATTCCAGCGGGTTCGTCCGGTATTTTGGTCGATCGGGTCTTTCCCTCGACGGCCGCGGATCGTGCCGGGTTGATGGCCGGGGACCTGATTCTGTCCTTAAACGGGGAGCGCGCGACGGGAAAACGATCTGCATTGGATTTCACCGGTTGGATCGGATCACAAAAGGTCGGTGCAGTATGTCGTTTAGGCATTCTCCGGGGCGGCAAAGGAATGCATCTGAATCAGGATGACAATCCCGATTTTGATCCCAGGTCGTTTTCGAAACTCGAGACGAGCATTGTGCGAAACGAGGACGACCCGAGAGTTCCGAAGGGCGGAGTGGCGCTGCGCGTTGAGGCGAAACCGGCGGGAACGGGTGCCTCAAATAAGTTGGCGAGGGGCGATTTGCTGATCGCCTTGGACGGCGTGCCGATCTCGCCTGAAGACGCGGCGGATGTTTTCTCCAAGTGGACTCGAGGCGAACCGATTGCGGAGGCTCTGGTAGGGCCTCAACTGGATCAGGTTCAGGGGATGTTTCAAATTCAAGGAAACCGCCGCTTACCGAACGGTCGCGATCTCGATCCAGGCAAAGGCAATCCCTCCGTCCAGGTCCTAAAGGGTGGCCAATGGATCGAGTTCGATGTCGTTTTGGGGCGTCGTCCGGATTACCTTCCGGACTGGCAGACCAGGCGAGGGGCTGCAAGGGCCAAGTCGATCAATGAAGCTGTCGCGTCTTTCGAAACCTGGTGGGACGAATGGCTGAGGTCCGGTGAGATCGTCACCGACCATTTTGACGCCGAGGCATACTGGCGCCTGGAACCTTAATCCTAATTCCTCGCCTGACATCAGACGAACCATTGGATCTTCGGTGTCCCATAATCAGCCGGGACGGATATCGTGCGATTTCGCGTTCTTGGCACAATTCACTGGCCAAAAATGACTTCCGTGACGCGACGCACGAATCCATAGCACGTAGCGTCTTTTTTGAACGCGGCGCGGAACCGCCAAATCGCGAATTCAGCGATTCGGTGGTGTACAATGAGTCTTTGGGGTAGGTTGGCATGGCATCACCCGCACAGATCACTCAATTGCTCGAATCTGTCGGCAATGGCAATGCACAGGCCGTCGATGACCTGTTCCCATTGGTCTACAACGAGCTTCGCAAGATTGCGGCGGCATACTTACACCGCGAACGCCGGGGCCATACGCTTCAGACCACGGCGCTGGTGCACGAAGCCTATCTGCGTCTCATTGGGCAAAAGTCGGCCGGCTGGGGGAACCGTATACAATTCTTCGGCGTCGCGGCGAAAGTCATGCGCCGCATTTTGGTGGATCGGGCCCGGACTCGCCATGCCGTCAAACGAGGGGGAAATGCCCATCGTATCGAGCTTGATGAGGCGGTGGCCTCTTTCGAGGAGCGGGCCATCGATCTGGTCGCTTTGGATGAGGCTCTGGAACGCCTCGCCGATCTCGATCCGCGAAAAAGTGATGTGGTCGAGATGAGATTTTTTGGCGGGATGACCCTACCGGAAATCGCGGAGTTACTGAGAACGCCTCTGCGAACCATTGAGCGCGACTGGACCACCGCGCGCGCATGGCTCCGCGCAGAGATCAACAGATAAGGTCGTTTGTTTGACCTCGTGTTTCCCAGGAGGACGGGTGTTCCGTGAACTCTGCGGCCAATCTTAGCTCCGGAAAATGGAAACAGATTGAAGAGCTGTTTCTTGCCGCACTGGATCAGCCGGAGGCCGAGCGCGCACAGTTTGTCCGCACCAAGTGCGGGGATGACGAAGAACTTCGCGCCCAGGTGACGCGATTGCTGGCCGGGCACAGCAAATCCCACGGATTTATCGAGCCCCCGGCGAGCGGCGCCCTGACCGGCGATACGCTGGCGGATCTGGCGCCGACGCTGAATGGCCGGCGGATCGGCGGTTACCAACTGGTCCGCCTTATTGCGTCCGGCGGCATGGGACTCGTGTACGAGGCCCTACAGGACGATCCGCAACGAACGGTCGCCATCAAAATCTGCCGAACGGCATTTTCGCACGGTACGGCGTTTCGTCGATTCAAAGATGAAGCCGCCATTCTCGGTCGCTTGCGGCATCCCCACATCGCGCAAGTGCATGATGCGGGCACTTTTGCTTTGAACGACGAGCACATGCCGTTTTTCGTCATGGAGTATATCGATGAGGCAACATCGATCACTCAATATGCGGATCGCGCGCAGCTTGACCGCGGTGCCAGGCTCAGACTGTTGCTCAAAGTTTGTGATGCCGTACACCATGGACACCAGAACGGAGTGATCCACCGCGATCTTAAGCCGTACAACATTCTCGTGGATGCGTCGGGATGTCCGAAGGTCATTGACTTTGGGATCGCGCGCGTGCTGAATTCGGACGCGGATCAAGCCGTCCAGACACGCCAGGGGGAGCTGATCGGCACACTGAATTACACGAGCCCGGAGCAGATCAGCGGCCACTCACATCACGCCGACGTTCGTAGCGACGTGTACTCCCTCGGGATCGTCCTGTATGAACTGATGTGCAGCCAACTTCCGTACGTCGTGGAAGACAAGCCCATTCCGGAGGCGATCAACATCATTCAAAACCTGTCACCCCGCAAACCCTGCATGATCGATCGGAGTTTGCGCGGCGATCTGGAGACCATCATCCTCAAGGCAATCGCCAAGGAGCCGCACGTTCGATACGCTTCCGTTTCCGAGCTCGCCGGTGACATCCGAAGGTTCCTGGATGATGAGCCGATTACGGCGCGGCCTGCCAGCCTGACGTATCAACTTCGAATGTTCGCCAAAAGGAACCGGGCCCTGGTCGCGGCGGTGCTTGTCATGGCGCTCAGCCTGGCCGCTGCAACGACGGTAAGCCTGACGTTCTGGGTCCGTGAAGCCGAACAGCGGCATCGGGCTGAACGGATCGCTGTCCGGGAGAACGTTCAGCGCGTCAAGGCGGAAAGTATCAAGTCCTATCTGGTTGATATCTTTTCCGCAGCCAATCCCGGAAACGCGCGTGGACGCGACGTCACGGTTCGTGAAATCCTGGACCGGTTTGCGCCGAAACTCTCGACGGACCTGGGCGATCAACCGGACGTCGAGGCCGAAATCCAAACCGTCATCGCGAGCACGTACCTCAATCTTGGGCACTTCGATCTTGCGGAAAAACACTTTCGCAGGTCGATGCAGCTTCACAAACAAATCGATCCGGAATCCGTGCTATTCGCGTCCGCGCAACAGGATCTGGCCGCCTGTCTCATTATTCCGCGCAAATCAGAGGAAGCCGAACGACTCCTACGAAATGTGCAGACCCTCCTGGAGCGTATTGAGACGGCGGATCAACCTCTTTATGCGCGCTCACTCGTCTCACTCGCGGAATTGAAACGCCATCTAGGACGGTACGATGAAGCGGAACCCTTGCTCATCAGGGCGATGGAGATTCTTGAACATCATCCCGAAGAGGACGATGGCAGCGCAGCCAATACGTTGGCCATCGTCTTCAGTCACAATGGTCGTATGGCGGAAGCCGAGGCGCTGGCTCGCATCGCCGTTGAACGAATTGGGGCCTTTTATGGTGAAGAACATGCGAACGTGGCCACGAGCCTCAACAATCTCGCGGGCCTGTACCATGATATTGGCGAGTACGGCAAGGCCGAGCACTTCTTTCAGCAATCATTGAAAATCTGTCGTAAGATTCTGGATCCCGACCATCTTCTGATCGCGCATCTGCTCAACAACCTCGGTGTCGTCCGGCGGATCGAAAATAAGCCGGAGGCCGCGCTTGTTTTGTTTGAGGAATCGCAGGGCATTTATCGGAGTTCCCTTGGAGATGAGCACGCATTCGTCGCCAACAGCCTGAACCAGCTGGGCGTCACTTTGATTGATCTGGGTCGATTCGACGAGGCATCGGTGGTCTTAAACCAGGCCCTCGAATTACGGAGAGCCCTGTTACCCGATGACCATTACGACATTGCGCTGACAAACGTCAGTCTCGCTCGAATCGACGCCGCCCACAACAAGGCCGATCAGGCGGAAGCCCGGATTCGCGAGGCTCTGGTGAGTTTGCGAGCTGCGTTTCCGAAAAGCCATCACCAAGTGGCTCGTTCGCTCAAGACCTTGGGTGAGTTGCTTTATCAAACGGGCAGGTATGACGAAGCCGTCCCGGTGCTGGAAGAATCGCTCGAAATCTGGCGTGAGACCCATCCCGGGGGATGTATCGAAACGCTCAATACACAAGGCGCGCTTGGGGCGTCGCTTACGCGTTGCGGCCGCTTCGAAGAGGCCGAGCACGTGCTTCTGACCGCCTATAAGAAGGGCTGCGAGCGTTTCTACGACAATGAGATCACGCCGATCCTCAAAGGTGTCCTGTTGGACCTCTATCACACCTGGGGAAAGCCCCACGACCACATCCGGTGTGATTCAGAGATTCCGCGCCAGGGATAGTTCTCGGCAAGGGGAAAAAAACTGGCGGGACGGGGGGGAGTTCTTCGCGGAGCTAGTCGAAAGCGTGTCCTTGGATGCCGCAGACACATGTTCGGTTCCGGCATGCGTCGTGGCGAGACTCTCAAATCTCTTGTTTCAATGGAGGACTGGAATGACAAGAATCAACAAAAGCGCATACGTGGGGGCTTGGATGGTCATGCTGTGCGGTGCCGTGCACGCCACCGCAGCCGTCACGACCTTTGAGAACGGACCGGAGGGATGGCAGGGGCCCCAGGGGTCCGGAGGCATCACGGTGATTGATCCCACGGGAGGCAATCCTGATGCCAACTTTCACACGACCTTCAACAATTTCGGTATCACATTTTTCAATAACACGAATACCGACTTCGTCATGGACTATACGCAGTTCACCGAGGTCAGCCTGGCCGTCGACGTCAAGGTCAACCAAATCGGCACGTTTTTCCCGGTCTCTCGACCTTGGCTCGTCGAGCTGCGTGATTATGACAACGTATCCACCACTGCGCCGTGGGTCAGCGTGTGGTATAAGTTCACCGACATTTCCGCCGCTGCACATCCGGATTGGACGACATTCTCCGTCACGATCGACGATCCGTTATCCACGTCCCTCCCCGCAGGGTGGGGCGGATTCGGTGATGAAGACCCGAATACATTCGAGCCGATCCTCCCGGCGGATCGCACATTCACGGACGTCCTCGCAGGCATCGATGAGATCGCGTTTACCACGCTCGAGCCCGGGTTCTTCTTCTCCTTTGATGATTATGATGTTCAATTGGATAACATCTCGATTCAGGCGGTCCCCGAGCCTGCATCGATCGGTCTTTTTGGTTTTTGCGCAATGCTTTGTTTGAAGAGAAAGAAAAGATCGTAACGTCGATCCATAGCGTCTGATATCAAGAGGCCGTACCAGCAAGTCCGCTGCTGCACGCTTTGTAAAGCTGAGTGCAACGGCGGGCTTTTTTTATTAACGCCGGGGATGAGCAAGAACAGGTGAAGATAGGAATATCGGCGGCATGACGGCGGCGTACTCCCGAACGAATTTAGACCAGCCCGATATCACCCCAATCGAAAAATCCTCGTCCGATCACAGGACAAAAACGTTTCTTGCAGTGATTTCAATTTGCTTCCCGATCTGATGAATCTTATGTTCTTACTGGCTTTCGTCGATGGCAGTATTGGAGTGAGGCGAAGGCGCAGATGGCTCTCCGAGGCCGACTGAACCGTTCGTCTCTCGGAAGCCAAAGGATTAGGTGGGGGGACAACAAGCATTCATTCCAAAGAGGAAAGAATGACAAGTCACCTCGGGTCGGTGTTCGGCACGGACAGGCAGGAAGCCGCATAGGCATCGGTTGACCGTGAGTTAACGACATCGAACCGTCATTTGCTGCGTTACTGAAAGTTCATGGAGCGGAATCTCACTAGAGAATCCAGCTCCTGCGGATAGGGAGTCGGCGGAACGGACGCTGTCGATCTTGTAGAGTCTCTCCAAAGGTGGGGAGACCGGGTATTGGGAGGTCTCGTTGACGGCATGGAGCCGCTGACCGGGCCTGGCGGCGCGTCCGTCGTTCTGCTCGAAAGGAGAATGCGATGAAGGGTATTGTGAATCGAATGAAGTCGTTTTGGAAGGACGAAGAGGGTGCAACGGCGACTGAGTACGCTGTGATGCTCGCCCTGATTATCGTCATCTCCCTGGCCGCGATTAGCGCCCTGGGTGACAAGGTTTCGGACGTCTTCGTGGACATTGAAAGTGCGATGCCGTAAGGCATTTGCGATGGCAGACTGGTATGAAGCGTACCGGTTCGCCGACGCGCATGGATTTGCGCAGATATGCCGGCCAGGATGGCTTTTTTCCGCTAAACGATCAAACGAGGGCGGGCGGGGGTATGGCCCTCGCCCGTCAGCGTTCTGGTCAGAGATCAGAGTGGAGCGGGCAGCCTGTCGAATGTGGATGGTGTTGTGATGTTGCAGTTCGGATTTGAGGAATGGATGTTGGCGGCAATCGTCCCGGCTACGCTTTACGCGAGTTGGAACGACTTCCGCTTCCACCGTGTTCCCAATTGGCTGAATGCAACGATCGCGATGACCGGCCTGGCGACCCAGATGTTCTGTTTCGGATGGCCTGGACTGAAAACCGGCTTGTTGGGAATCCTCGCCGGATTCAGCTTGCTCATCCTGCTTTGGCTCATGAACGCCATGGGCGCGGGCGACGTGAAATTCATGGCAGCACTCGGGGCCTGGTTGGGGCCTCAGATGACTTTTTACGCCGTTGTTGTCGGCGGTCTGTTTGGCGGCGCGATGGCTTTGGCAATCGTCGCCTATCAGCGAAGCTGGCTGCGGACCTTCATGAATCTCAATCTTGTTTTTACCAAGTTGAGTTCGACAAAGACGGCTTTTAGCGATTTCGGCTCGGCTAGGAAACTCAACGAGTCGAGCGTTGCGTTGCCGTATGCGATTCCATTAACGATCGGAACGCTGTTCATTCTGGTGTCCAATTACTCCGGATGGTGGGAAGTACTATGAAACAAATAAGACGAAACGGAAACAAACGTCGTGGTGCGGCCGTCGTCGAAACGGCCGTGATCGCACCCATTCTCATTTTGGGAATGCTGGGCATGATGGAAGTGGGGTACGCGTTCATGGTGCGACAGACTGTCACCATGTCCTCGCGAGAGGGCGCACGCGCAGCCGCGCTTCCGGGCGGAACCCTGGCCGATGTGAATACGGCCGTCGACGCCGCCATGGGAGCCGCGAATCTGAGTGGCTATACCACGACGAGTAACATCGACACGCTTGGTCCCACCGATCTTGAAGTTTGGGTGAAGGTGACCATTCCGTTGGATCGCGTCACGTTCACCGGAAACCTGTTCGGCGGGGGGTCCTTTGACATCTCGTCCACGACGACCATGCGACGAGAAGGCGTGGACGACGGCAGCTAATCGCCTGAATTCAGGCGTTCGTCCCGAGTTCAGCCCGGTTGCCAAACCGCAACCGGGCTGGTTGGGAACATGACCATTGAAAGTTATTTGATGAATTGGGGGGCGCACCAATGAAACTGAAAACAATCGTACCATTGATCATCGGACTCTGTGTCGGCTTTTTCGCCATCAAGATGGGCATCGACATGGTGAGAAAGGCGAAGGGCTCGCAGGAAGATCGCAAGGGCGTCTTTGTCACGGCCTCGCCCATTGAAGTCGCTTCGGCCATCACCGAATCGATGATCTCCATGAGAGAAGTGCCGACGAGCCTCGTGCCGACCGATTCCTTTATAGACAAAAAGGCACTCGTTGGTCGCGTCACCAAAATGCCGATCGCCGCCGGCATTCCCATCACGAAGGCCATGCTCGCTCCTCCGGGCGCCGAGCCGGGCTTGGGCGCCAAAATCCCTCCGGGCCATCGGGCCGTGAGTGTGAGCGTCAATGAGGAGTCGGCCGTGGCTGGCTTCATTACGCCGGGAAGCCGAGTGGATGTGTCGGTTGTCTACGGCCGGACTGCCGCCCAAAGCAAGTTGATTCTAGAAAACGTCGAGGTTGGCGCAGTGGGACAGTCGCTCAGTCGAACCGGACCCGACGGAAAGACCGTGCGGGTCTCCAAGTCGGTGACGCTGTTTCTCACGCCGGAACAGGTACAGACGTTGAATGCCGCCGGCGGCGGAGGCAAGGGTAAAATCCGTCTCGCGATGCGCGGCCATTCCGATGATCCCGGTGAGGGGTTTTTGAAGCGATTCTTCAGTTCCATGGAACGCAAGGAAGAGCCCAAGCCGGAACCCAAGCCTGAACCGAAAGTGAAAATAAAGAAGCCCGTGATGGGCGATTTACACACCGTCGAACTTCGACGAGGCCCTTCGGTCGAACGCCTTGTCTTTGATCAGTACGGCGGCGTGCGAAGGTTCGCCGGGCAAAGTTGGCATCCAGGCGCAGCTTCGGACGACGATGAGTTCGAAGACGACGATGAAGACCTTCTTGACGAAGACGATGAGGTTGATGAATGATTCTTTCGCAGGATCGCGTTTCGCATGCAAATTCATCCAGGAGAAGAAGCTCGGCGCACCAGAGCGCCACGATGACAACCCGAAAATTAAAGGCTCTGCAATTCACATGCGTGCTGTTCCTGGTTTTGTTCTCGGCCGACGGACTTGCCGAATCCGGAGACCTGAATGCATCGAAGATGACGCGATCCGTGACCGCGGCCGCGCCGGCGCTCACGAATCACGCGGAGGGATCATCGGACCGGACTCCGGTTCGAAAAGCTGACCGCTCCATTATTCAATCCATCGTCATGGATCAAGACCAAACGGGGAACATTCATGTCGCGCGCAACTCATCCGCCGTCATCAACCTAAACTCCAAAGCCGACGCCGTCGAAGTGGCCGATCCGTCTGTGGCCGATGTTTATTTGACCTCCCCGAGACGGCTCGTGGTGACCGGCAAAAGCTTTGGATCGACGCGTTTGCTCCTGAGGATCGGACAGGAGCAACGCGCCTTTCAGGTCAATGTCGAACTCGATCTCAGCCTGCTCAATTCCTTTATTAAGTCGGTCGCGCCGACTGCAAGTGTCGAGACTCGTAGTGTGAACGGTGTGATCTTCCTCAGCGGCACCGTTCCCGATGCCGAATTGGCTCAACAGATCACCGACATGGCCAATCTTGTTCAGGGCGGTGAGAGCAGAAGCAATCTTACCGTCGCCGGTGTACATCAGACCATGTTGCGCGTCGTTGTCGCTGAAGTGAACAAGGAAGCCATCCGGCAACTCGGCGTAAACTGGTCCATCGGCGGATCCAACGTTTCGCGGGATTTCTTCTTCGCAAACAACGTGGCTCAGCTAAACCCGACGGTTTTTGGAAGTTCCGGCGTCGCGAACGTCCTGACCGATCAGCAGACTTTTTCAATGGCGCCCGTGTCGAACGGGATCAATACCAATCTCACGTTCGGTTTTCCGAGGGCGGAGTTCCAACTGTTCGTCAACGCATTGCGTGAGAACGGACTGACTCGGGTCCTTGCCGAACCCAACCTCGTGGCCATCAGCGGGCAAACCGCGACTTTTCTCGCAGGGGGAGAAGTGCCGATCCCGGTCACTCAGGGTGGCGCCACGGCAGGCGCCGTCACCGTGGAGTACAGGGAGTTCGGTGTCCGGCTCGGCTTCACGCCGACGGTCCTCGGCGGCCAGCTCGTGCGACTGCATGTGATGACCGAGGTCAGCGAGGCCGTTCCCACGCAGCAAGTCGCCGGTTCATTTCCATTGTTCACCTTCACGACGAGAAGAGTGGAATCGACCGTCGAGTGCGGCAACGGCCAGACCTTTGCCATTGCCGGGCTTTTGAGCGACGCCGTTCGTGCCGCGGCTTCAAAGGTCCCTGGATTAGGCGATATTCCGGTGCTCGGCACACTGTTCAGTTCCACCAGTTACGAGCGAGAGAAAACCGAATTGGTCGTGCTCGTCACGCCGCAACTGGTCGAGCCTCTCGACCCCCATCAGGTTCCGCCGCCACCCGGCAGCCTGATGACCGAGCCCAATGACTTCGAGTTGTTCACGCTGCAAAAACTCGAAGGAACCCCCAAGTCGCGATCAGAGTCCACGCGTGTGCCTCGTGATGCATATGTGGCAAAAACGCGGCCTGGAAGCGCGACGAAGTCATCCTCACCGCTCGCAATTCACGGGCCCTGGGGGATGGCGGAGTTTAAGAAGAAGTGATTCAGAATTGAACGAACGCACCGTGACGCCGGCGTCCCAACGGTGTCACCACCGGCCGACCGCCGGTGCAGACCGTCGCATTTGGGGCGTTAAAGAACGGCTTATCCAAAGCCGGCTCTCCATCGTGCACCAAGGCAGCCACATCCTGAACCGCACGCCGTATTGAGTAGCTGCGGTCTAAACACTCATATCGTTGCGTGTCCACGGGCGGCGAACCGCCCTAGCGGAAAACTCCGACCAGCGGGAAGGGACTAAACATGCATTCCAAAATCAGAGCACAAGATCCGTACGGGCGTCGTGCGGCGGTGATGGTTCAAACCGTTGTCTTCGGCGGCATGGTGGGAATTGGAATGGCGGCGCTCGCCATCGACACAGGTTTGATGTACAGCGCCCGACAAGAACTGCAAAGTGCTGCCGACTCGGCCGCACTGGCAGCCGCCTCACAACTCAGCGTGTTGGATAATGCTTTGGTGCTGGCCAAGGATGAGGCTTCGAAGTTCTCCAATCTCAACAATATCATGGGACAGGGCGCCGATCTCGTAGAGACCGATCTGGTCTTCGGGCACGCGCTCTTGAAGGACAACGACAAGTTTGATTTCCTGCCGAATCAACAGCCGTACGATGCCGTTCGAGTCACGCTTCGACGTGATCAGGCCGCCACCGATGGTCCAGTGACGCTGATGTTCGCCAAAGCCCTTGGTGTGACGGGCGCAAGGATGCAGGCCAGTGCCACGGCCATGCTCGTTCCACGAGACATCGCGCTGGTCATCGACCTTTCCGGCTCCATGAACGATGACAGCGAACTGCAACACTATCAACAGTTCTATTCCGAAACCGAAGGCATGCGGGACGGTGTGCAGATCAACATGAAGGATATTTGGGGCGCGCTGCCAATCAACAAGGGCGTCGCGGGCATCCAGAACGGGCAGAATCCTCCCGCGCCGGGCGCCCCAGGCGCCGGTGACGATCAGCCCGCAACCGGCGACGGACAACCCCAAGTCGCCGGTGGCGCTCCTGATGCCGCGGGACCGCGATGGGGTTGGATGACCGGATTCGGCAATCCGATCATTCTTGATGAATATGACCCGGTGGGTGACCCGGGGCTCTACCACATTCCGAAGGGGAACACCTGTTCCGACCCAGACGTCATCTCGAACCTCGCCGAATCGGGGTACACCGAGGCTGAGCGAAGCGTCTTGCTGAGCGGGCAGTACGATAACAACTCCACGCTCTACCGAAACCGCGTAAGAGTGCTGTTGGGCTTGGCAGGATGGTCGAGCGGAAAAGGAGATGAAGCGAAGTATTCCGCCAACCCGACGGCAAGCGACTCCGGCCAGGCGATGACTTTACTCGGCTCCGAATCAGACGACGACGACGACGACTCCGGGCATAACACGTTGGCCGGCAACGGTTCATCGCTGCACTTTTCCAGCCAAGGCTCCTCTCTATCAACCTTTGTAAGCGGCAACGGCGACGATGTCATAGACAGTTTTGAGTTGGTTCAGCAGTCGTCTTATCCCTTCCAGTCGGGCAGTTGGAATGATTACATCAATTACGTGAGATCGAATTCCTCCAAGA
This sequence comes from Phycisphaerales bacterium, assembly GCA_022360095.1. Taxonomy (GTDB): domain Bacteria; phylum Planctomycetota; class Phycisphaerae; order UBA1845; family UTPLA1; genus JAKSDK01. Next base: position 74,501 of record JAKSDK010000356.1, on the reverse strand, counting down.
TGAAGAGAACGAACTCCGATTTCAAGTATCGTTATGGAATTAAGACCTTCGTTAACTATCTGCTGGAAAAGCGAGCCAAGCACAGCTACACGCCGGAACTCGTAAACACTCCCGAGGAGCCGCTGCACTCGGTCAAAGGAGCGGTCCAAACGATGATCACCGAGATTGTTTCGCTGCAGACTCGAGATTTCGTGTCACTCGAAACGTTCGGCCAGTACGGCAGTCATGAAATGAACCTGACCATTCCGGGGCCCGGCCAAACGCTCTCCGAAGTGCTGCAGGAAATCCCGGATACGCTCTACGCCCGCCAGGCCGGCCACGAAACCTCGCTGACCAACATCGGCGCCGGCTTGAACGAAGCCATCAATGAGCTAAGTAGTGACCGCGCACGGACGGCCGCCGCGAAAGTGATCATCCTGTTGACCGATGGCAAACCCAACGTTGACGAAAGCAACGTTTATGTGGGCAACAACCATCCGGGAGCCATCACCTGGGTTCAGGATCGGGCTGATCTCGCAAAAGCCATGGGAATCACGATCTACTCGATTGGCGTCGGCGGCGACGTAAACGCGGACCTTTGCACGGACATTGCAACGACCCCCGGCCACTACTATTTTGCCGATAACCATCCCGATCCGTCTAACCAAGGCCTTCCGCTCTATGTCAACCAGCTCCGAGAGATTTTTCAGACCTTGGGAGGGAAACGGACCGTACGGTTGATTCAGTAATCACCCTGGCGACCGATAGACAAATAGGAGATTGAACCGTCGGTTTCGGCATTCAGTTTTGTCGATCCCGATCTGAAGAGGGCGAACTTCGCGGCCGATAAGGATATCGGAGGGGCGAAGCCTCCCGGAACAAACAATGGAGTCGTCTGTCCCTTAGGTGGAAGCGGCATTTAGGCAGCCCATGGCGCAAACTGCACGCATCATTCTCTTTACTGCGGATGAAGCCAATGCGCCCAAACTGCGCCGCAGCATCACGACGCTGCCGCATTTGCGAATCGTCGCCGAGCTTGACGAGCCTAGCCTGCTTTCGCAGGCGGCGGTCCAGTTTCCCTGCGATCTACTCCTCGCGGACCTGGACCCCGGCGCCCCGATGGTGATCGAATGCCTGAGACAGCTTCGAGAAACACAGCCCGATCTGCCCATCTTCGCGCTCAGCAAGCAAAAGGAAGGCGACGTCATCCTTCAGGCCATGAAGGCGGGCATCAAAGAGTATCTCGTCAAGCCGCTCAACGTCGAGGAGTTGGAGCAGGCTGTGTCAAGGGTCGCCAGCACCCAGACCACCACGAAGGAGCCCGGCAAGCTGATTTCAGTGATGGGCAGTGCCGGCGGAGTGGGTTGCACGACGTTGGCGACCAATCTTGCCGTTGAACTGGCGAGTCTGGCGCCCGAGCAGATGGTGGCGATCGTCGATCTCGATTTTCGCTTTGGGCATGTGGCGACGCTGCTGGACGTCCATGGACAGCATACCGTTGCCGACCTTTGTTCGACACAGGAGGAACTGGACCCGCAGATGATCATGAAGGCGCTGATCAAGCATGAGTCCGGCGTCTACGTCCTCAGGCGTCCGCATTCCTTCGCCCAGGCCGAGATGATTACGGCGGCCCACTGCGCCAGTGTGCTGACCAGCCTGCAGGAGATGTGCGCCTATGTTGTCGTGGACGGTCCCACCCGGCATGACCCTGGTGGTCGAAGCGTGTTGGATGCGGCGGACTACAACTTCATGGTCTTGCAATTGTTGGTCACCAGCGTCCGCAACACGGATCGAATGATTCAGGAAATCGGCGTTCAAGGATTCAACACGGATCGCATATTACTGATCTGCAATCGTCTTGGGCGGGATTCGGCACATCTGGAGGTCGAACAGGTTGAGACGATCCTGGACCGAAAGGTCTTTGCCGCGCTTTCGGATGATTGGAAAAACGTCAGCGCAAGCATCAATATCGGACAACCTTTGAAAGTGTATAACGAGCGGGCCAAAATTCGCCAGGAAATCCAGAATCTTGCCAAGATGATCCACAGTCCGGAAACCATGGAAGAGTCCTCGAGGAAGGGAGGGCTGCTTGGCAGGTTTTTCCGCAAAGGACCGGGAATGAAGGAGGAAAAGACCGTGGACGCGTCAACCGGCACGACACCGGCTGTTCAGTCATGAAACGGTTTTTCCGACTGGCCGTCGCCAAGTTTCGACGGCCTTTCCAAGGTGGGGCCAAACTTGCGATCCTTGAAAACCGATGAAGTTACGGTCACAAACGAGATAGCGGCCTCTGAGCGCGGCCGCCGAATGGTGGAACATCCGCGGCCCATTGAACAGAGCGACGGACGGGCAATGGAATCGATAAGAACAGCACGGAGGGAGACTCAACATGTTTAGTCGTTCAAAAATACCGACCCTCAAGGTGCCGAACAAGCCTGCTGCCGATTCTGAGAACAAGACTCCTGAATCATCCCCCAAGGCCGCAGAGAGCGGGCCGCCGGGCGCTAAGCTGCCCGCAAGCGGGCCGAAGCCGATGCCCATTAAGCCCAAGAAGACCGAGGACAAGTCTGAAGAGTTTTACGCCCTGAAATCACGGATTCATCGAAAGCTCGTTGAAGCGCTGGATCTCGCCGCCATCGCGAAACGAAAGGGCGACGAAGTCAAGGAGGAAGTCAGACAGGTCATCGTCACCCTCTGCGACGAAGAAAACGCGCTGCTGAACTATACGGAAAAACAACGACTTGTCGTCGAGATTCTGAACGAAACGTTCGGCCTGGGACCGCTCGAAGCCCTGTTGGCGGACCCGCACATCAGCGACATTCTGATCAACGGCCCCAGACAAGTGTATGTCGAACGGAAGGGGTCGCTTCAGAAGGCCAATGTGTCCTTCAAGGATGACGCCCATTTGTTGCATGTCATTGACAAAATCGTTTCATCGATCGGCCGACGATGCGACGAAGTCTCACCCATGGTCGATGCGAGGCTGAAGGACGGATCTCGTGTCAACGCGGTCATTCCGCCGCTTGCAATCGACGGTCCCTCGATGTCGATCCGCCGTTTCGGGACGGACCCGATTACCTGGGATGATTACGTCGCATTCAATTCGGTCACCCCGGAAATGGTCGAGTTTCTTCGTGGATGCGTTCTTTCCCATTTGAACGTTCTGATCGTCGGAGGCACGGGCTCCGGTAAGACGACGTTGCTTAACAATTTGTCGTCCTTTATCCCGGACACCGAGCGAATCGTGACGATCGAGGACGCGGCCGAGCTTCAGTTGCGACAGCCGCACGTCGTGCGCCTGGAGACACGACCGCCGAACATCGAAGGAAAGGGGCGCGTCAGCATTCGCGACCTGCTCATTAACTCATTGCGTATGCGGCCGGACCGTATCGTCGTCGGTGAGTGTCGTGGCCCCGAAACGCTCGACATGCTTCAGGCCATGAACACGGGCCATGATGGTTCGTTGACCACGATCCACGCCAACAGCGTTCGCGATGCCGTCCAACGTGTGGAGACAATGGTCATGATGGCTGGCTTCGAGCTGCCGATCAAGGCCATTCGCCAGCAGTTCGCCAGCGCCATTCACATCCTCGTGAACGCCAACCGTCTAACGGGCGGACCGAGAAAGATCATGTCCGTCGCGGAAGTGCAAGGCATGGAGGGTGATGCGGTCACGATCCAGGAAATCTTCAAGTTTGAACAGATGGGCATCAATTCGTCCGGCAAGGCCTATGGTCAGTTTATTGCGACGGGACTGCGGCCCAGCTTCCTGGATCGATTGAGCTATTCCGGGATCAACCTGGACACAAGCATGTTTGAACGTCGGGTGTTGTCAAAGGATGAGCATTCGGGATAAACACGAGGAACCCTTTGCGAACGGATGAACTTGACGTTTCGCAATTTAAGGATCGTCCATGTTTGATATGCTGATCACCGCTCAAGAGACTGGTTTCATGAGCCAATTCGGTCTTTACGCGTTACCGCTGATTGGATCGGTGATGCTGACCTATGCGATCTTCAGCCTGATCAAGGACCTGCGAAAGGTCGAAGCCACAAAGGTCACGGATCGGTTGCGGGAGAGCGGCGGAACAGGCCCGGAAACCCCGGAAGAGCGGGCCGCTAAAGCGTCCATCCTTCGACAGCGAAAAGAGATCAGCGGAGCGATCAGCACGGCTCTGTCCAAGTTGAGTGTGATGGCCGCACTCCAGCGAATGCTCGACCAGGCCAATATCCCTTGGGCCGCGGCCACGGTGCTGATCAATCTCGTCGGCCTTGGTGCCCTTGGCTCCGTTGCTTGTTACTTTTTCAAACTGGAATTATGGATTTGTTCCTCGGTCGGAGCAGGCATTCTTTTTCTTCCGCTATTGGCCATCTTCATCAAACGAAAGATGCGGCTCAACAAGTTCATGAATCAGCTGCCCGACGTATTTGAGCTGATGAGCCAGTCTCTAAGAGCGGGGCACTCACTGGCCAACGCGATTCTGTTGATCAGCCAGCAGTTGCCTGATCCCGTCAGGTCTGAATTCGCTCGAGTGTTCCACGAACAAAATCTTGGCGTCAAAATCGAAGATTCCTTGAAAAACATGTCCAAACGCGTGGGTTTGATGGACGTCAGCTTTTTTGTGACGGCCGTATTAATCCAGCGGCAAACGGGTGGCGACCTGGCCGAGGTCCTCGACAACATCAGCGGTGTCATTCGGGAACGCATCAAGCTCTTCGGCATGGTCAAGGCCCTGACGGCCGAAGGCCGTCTGTCGGGTTGGGTGCTGCTCGGTCTGCCGATTGCTGTTTTCATTATGGAACTGGTCGTCAATCCGGAATACGCAAACAAGCTGATCGATACCGAAATGGGACAGTACATGCTCATCGGGGGCGGCGTAGCTCAGCTCTTGGGACTGGCGATGATTCAGAAGATCGTCAACATTAAGGTGTAGCGAGCCGGGTCGTACCGACCCGGAAAAGGATCAAACCGATGGAAATCATCATCCTTGGCATTATGGTCGTCATTGCCGTGTCGATGATCGCCTATTCGTTGATGCCCAACAAGCAGGATGCAGATGAGATCGTCCGCCGGCGAACGGCAGGCTTGAGCAAGGAAGAAGACGTCAAGACGATCGAGGGAGTGGCAAAGAAGCGAGCCGCGAAGAAGAGCGCGTTCGAAATGGCCGCGCCGTTGCTCTCAAAGCCCGTCATGCCGAAAAACGCCGAGGAGCAATCCACGCTTCGGGCCAAGTTGGCCAGTGCCGGTTTCAGAAAAGAGGCCGCACCCACGCTGTTCCTCGCCAGCAAGACGGCCGTTGCAGTGGTGGGGGGGCTCATCGGGGCGATTCTGGCCATCCAGGCGGGAAAGGAAATGCTCCATGTCGTCGGCCAGTCGATTTTCGGACTTGGCATCGGTTTCATGGCGCCCAACCTCTGGCTGAGCATGTCCATCAGCAAACGCGCGGAGGCGATTCGTAACGGCCTGCCGGATTCACTGGATCTCATGGTCGTGGCGGTGGAATCCGGGCTGGGACTCGATGCCGCACTCCTGCGGGTCAGTGACGAAATGAAGCGAGTCTACCCGGCACTTTCGGAAGAATTTCAAATCGCCACGATTGAAACCCAGATGGGCGTACAGCGCACCGAAGCGCTGACCAAGATGGCCGAGCGGACCGCTGTCACGGAAATGAAGGCCATGGTCGCAACCATCGGCCAGGCCGAAAAGCTTGGCACGAGTGTGGCCAAGGCACTGCGAACCCAGGCCGAATCACTTCGGACGAAGCGTCGCCAGAAAGCCGAAGAAAGAGCCCAGAAGACGGCCGTCAAACTGCTGCTGCCTTTGATCCTGTTTATCTTTCCCACCATCTTCATCGTTTTGGCCGGTCCTGCGGCGATCCAGTTGATGGAAACCTTTGGTCAGGGCGGGGCGTTGAACAAGTAAGGGCCTGAGGGTTCAAGGAACCGGAGGGCAAGAGCACCTTATCAACTCACGGCTCGGGCGCGGATTCGGGCGCCCATCGCGTATTCAATTGGTGGGGCACGCCGACCAGATCACATAATTTGCCGACCACAAAGTCCGCAAGATCATCGACAGACTCTGGAAGCATATAAAATCCAGGGGACGCGGGGCAGAGGATTCCGCCCGATTTGGAGATTCGCAGCATGTTCTCGATTTCGATTTGCGAAATCGGCATCTCGCGAGGCACGAGAATGAGTTTGCGGCCTTCCTTTAAGTGCACGGCCGCCGCCCGCGAGATCAGGTTGCCGCCCAGTCCTGCCGCCACTTCACCAAGCGTATTGCTGCTGCACGGGCAGATGATCATGCCGTCCGTCAGAAAAGAGCCCGATGCCAGCCGGGCTCCAACATCTCGATAGGGATAGACGGTGATCGCCTTCGCCAACGACGGTTCAACAAGGTTTTCGGCGCTCGGTTCTTCAATGGCGAGCTCATCGAGAAACAATCTTCGCCCATAAGGCGAAATGACCAAATGAACATCCGCCCCGTTGCCAGTCAGACATTCGAGCAATCGCTTGGCGTAGATCGCCCCGCTTGCGCCTGTGATGGCGACGACGATCCGCTTGCCGACGCCCTTTTTCTCATTGTTTGAGTCGTGCATCTATCCCATCGCTTCCTGCAAGATGGACAGGGCGTCGAGGCGCTCTTGTGCTTCTGTTGACCAGCAACTTTCCGGATACCTTTGAATCAGTGTCTCGAAGGACTCCTTGGCTTCCATCAGGCGTGAATGCTCCTGCAGCGCGTCTGCCAGATGAAATTGTGCCTTCGCTCCCGAGGGTCGCCCGGCGAGGGCCTCCGCCACCTTCTGAAATCGCTCGATGCGCCGGGTAATGACATGCTCCATCATAGCCAAGCGTTCTTCAACATAGCCGGCCGTTTCAGAATTTTTGAAGGATTGCGCAAGGGCTTCCAAGTTCGTCTCATAATTCGGGTCGACCGAGTCGAACCACATCAAGACTTGTATAGGATGGACAAGGACGTCAGAGCCGTCCTGCCGTGGTCCGAACAATGCGGAAATCGGTTTGGGCTGATCGTTTCGACAGGCGACCAACATCTCTTTGAGACGCCGCGCATCACGCACGCTCTGACTTGGATCGATGCTCATACTCGACGAGGGCGGCGAGCGTTGAAAAACGGATCCCACGATGTTGTCACTTTGCGTCATGGTCTTAGAGGATGATCTCGATGGGTCGAATTGATCCATCAGCATTTCCAGTGAAGCCACGGCTCCGTCCAGATCACCGTCTCGGGCCTTTAGGATCGCCAGCTTGTACAGACCCGTCGCCCTGAGATCGCTGTCCGGGAATCGCTCGACCAGAATCTGCCAGGTTCGCCGCGACGTGCCGTTCGGCAGGTCGAAACGAAACACGACTCGGTGCGCTCGCTCGAACTCACCACGGTCCAACCGGCAATCCTGTGCCCGAGCCTTCAGAAACAGGACGTTGGGCACATAGCGCGACTGGGAAAAACGCTCGATAAACGCATCACAATGCAGGATCGCACGCTGCCGATTTTCAGCCGTTTCTTCAAGGATGCGATTCTTCTGAACGAGGAGCATACGATCATAGATTTCATCGTAGGAACCGCCCTCGGCTCGGCTCCAATGCTGGCTTGCCAGTTTGCTCGCCAACGTGCTGATGTCCGCGGACGCCGAGATCAACGTGCCGCTCGGCCCGATTTCTCGTTTCACGAGACGATATTCGAGCTCGTCACGCCCGACCTGTGAATGAAACAGGAACACAGGCGTTGCAAACAACATCGCCAACACCGGCGGTATTCCTCCGGGACGATAGTTGATCAGTTTGGCAAGCGCGAGCGCAACGGCACAAATCACACAGGAGCTCAACAAGGCCAGAACCCACGGAGCATACAGGAGGGCTTCGTGCTCAACCATCTCGGTCGATGCGTCCGACGGAACCCAGGATGCCATCACAAAATAAATGACAACCGGAATCAGCCCGATGAGCGTGGACGCGTATCGAAACGTGAACCGAAACCGTCCCATCGAAGCCAGGGCGCACCCGAGCATCACGGTCATGCCAAGCCAGGGCATGGCTGCCAGGAAAACGACCATGGCCGCGAAGATCACCGAAAACGGAAGCCGGTAAAGGATGGCGACCAGAATCGGAATTGAGCTCATCGCGGCGAATTGCAGCCCCATGATCACGGCGTGGATCGGCACTTCCCTGACCGGAATCGGCGACGACAGGAAATTCGACAGCGTGACCTGTTCGATGCCGGCCGGGCTGAGCGATCGGCTCAGCAAATTGACATAGTCCTCGTAACCCCAGGGAAAATAAGCGCCTGTGCGCAGCCAGAACATGAAGCAGCAAAGCCCCGCAAACAGTAGGGCCAGCAGGAGCAACATCAGGACGGACCGAACACGATAGCGCCGTTCCGTCCGAGACCAGACGTCAACGATGAGTGCTTGTTCTTCAGTCGTGTTGGATACGGCTGTCGTTTGCAAGATCTCACGCTTTCCGAGCGATGTAAACCGTCACGATCCCGACCGTGAGTGTTTTGTAATCCGCCTTTGCGAAACCCGCCGACTTCAACTCCTGAATCATACCGTCAGCGTCAATAAAAGAGCCCACTGACTTGGGCAGGTATTGATAGGCCCCCGATCGATCCCGGCTGATCAGCCGTGCGGCCCGAGGCAGAATGCTGCGGAAATAAAACGAATAAAGCGGCCCCAAGACCCGAGACGTCGGCATCGTGAATTCGAGAATCACCACTCGGCCTCCCGGCTTCAGGACTCTGTGCATCTCGCCGAATGCCGCCGACAGGCGCTGGAAATTCCGAACGCCGAAAGCGCAGCTGACCACCGTAAATGAGGCGTCCGCAAACGGGAGCGCCAGCGCATCGCCACGACACCATCGGCATTTCGCTTCGTTGCGCGAAGCTGCTAATGCCAGCATCTGTTCTGCAAAATCACTTCCGACGATGACCTCCGGCCCGGCACTCGCAAAAGCCCTTGCAAAATTCCCGGTGCCGCAGGCCAGATCCAGTACCCGATCATTCGGATTGATCTCTGCCATCGCGACCGCACGCCGTCGCCAATAGGCATCGCGACCCGCAGACAGGACACGGTTGACGAGCTCATACGTCGGCGCGATCTCATCGAACATGGCCTGAACGCGCTTGGCTTTATCCGGCTGACTATGCGGACTCTCCAGCCGCGATTCATCCCAAACCGTTTTGAAGGCCGGCGCAGGCATCGTATGGTTTCATCTCCGCGTCAAAACAACAATAGAATCGTCCCGATCGTCGCCGCTGCAATTCCGCCGATCAGCATCGCATCGGACCAGGTCTTCTGGTAGTAGACTTTCCACATGCTGACAAACAAAAGCACCGTCATCCCCAACGAGATCATCCAGAAAATGGATAACATCACCGCGCGTTGAAACGAGAACATCGGAGCGATCGTCCCGACGATCAGAAGACACAGTCCGGCGTAATACGCGATTTTCTGATTACGAACAACTTGATAATCTTGCTTGCCCCTCGGCAAGAACTTGCCGGCATGACGCCGTGATGTGATCAGCGTGAACGGCGTGCCGCATTCCGGACATCGTCGAGAGGTCAGGCCGGTCAGGCGATAATCACACTCCGGGCACATATGCAATGGGTGCTCCGGGATAGGCTGGCCGTAATCACCGTCATGGCCAACGACCATTTCAGATCTCACCACGTGGCGTGGTGCCTCGGCCCGGGTCACGAGCGGTTCAAGCTCCACAGCCGGCTTCGGCGCGGGTGTATCGGACATCTCGGAATCACGCTCCTGGTGGGTCATTCGCCAAGTCCATATTCAGACCACCGGCCGTCGACAAGCCTCTTGATCTCCTCACTCATCTTTAAAGGCTCAGGCCAATCGCGCACCACGCCTTCTCCTGATATCTTGCGCGTCGCATCGATACCGATTTTGCTTCCCGCGCCCAGATAAGGTGCCGCGTGGTCCAGAATGTCCAAAGGACCATCCACGATGAACGTATCCCGGCGCGGATCGACATTGGCGCCGACCTGAAACATCACCGCCTGTTCGTCGTGCACATCCACTTCTTCGTCCACAATGATGATGAATTTCGTGAACATCATCTGCCCGGCTCCCCAAACGCTGCTGGCGACCTTCCTCGCTTGATAAGCGTACTCCTTACGAATCTTCACGAAGCAGAAATTATGAAACGCGCCCCAGCGTGGCAGATGGTAGTCCACAATGTCGGGAATCAACATCTGTAACAACGGCAGAAACACGCGTTCCGTCGCCTTCCCCATATAATAGTCTTCCATCGGCGGTGGTCCCACGATCGTCGTCGGATAGATCGGATTGTTCCGATGGGTGATCGCCGTGATCCGTAGGGTCGGATACTGCTCCGCAAGGCTGTAGAATCCCGTGTGGTCTCCAAACGGCCCTTCTCGTGTCGTCTCTCCGGCACTCGCAAAGCCCTCGATGACGATTTCCGCATTGGCCGGCACGTCAAGCGGAACGGTTTTCGCCCGGACCAATGGAATGCCTCCGTCGTTCAGGAATCCGGCGAACAAGAGCTCGCTGACCGTCGGCGGCAGGGGACAGGTCGCGGCATAAGGCAATACGCTCTCACCGCCCAGCACAATGGCCACAGGCATCTCTTTCCCTTCAGCCGCCCACATCCGGTGATGTCGCGCGCCGTCATGATGCACGTGGCAATGAAAAATCGCGGACTTCGGACCCGTCACCTGAATCCGGTACATTCCCACGTTCGGCTCCGATCCGTCCGGCGCTGTCGTATAGATTCCCGCCAGCGTGATATATCGCCCCTGATCCTCCGCTGTTTTGACTTCTTGAAGTTTTGACGTTTTGACGTTTTGACGTTTTGAATTTTCGACGTTTCCCCTCTCCGCTGTTTTGACGTTTTGACGTTTTGACTTTTCGACGTTTCCTCCGTTTCTCCCCACGATCACCTCCGAATCCGAGCCGGCGTCAAACGGCCAGCATTTGATGATCGGCAAGGAGAACAGGTCGGCATCGTCGGTATGGACGACCTCCTGACAAAGACCGCGTTTCACCTGCTTCGGTGCATAGCCTGCAATCTTCGCCAATTCCGGCAACATCTTCATCTTTTCCATCAACGACGTCGGCGGCTCCGGCTTGATCAGCTTTTGCACTTTCTCCGCCAGCGACTCGAAGTCCTCGCATGCCAACGCCAACTTCATGCGCGCATAGCTTCCGAACAGATTGATCGCCAGTGGCACGTCACTGCCGCGCACCTTTTCAAAAAGAAGCGCGTAACCTCCCGTACTCCCGTGAACCGGATCGGTCTGCGGTGCGCCGCTGATGCCCTCCGGACAGGAGGATTTTGACATCCGGTCCGCAACCTCGGTCACTTCGAGTTCTGGATCGACCTCGACCCCCACGCGTTTGAGCTGTCCCCCGGCATCCAACGCGTTCACGAACGATCTCAAATCCGAATAAGCCAACGCCGCCTCCTAATCGCTATTCCCGTGCCGCACGACACATTGCTTCCAGGTTTGTCTGAGGTACAACGTCCGGATTGAAAGTACATCCCGGTGCAATCATCATAGGCCGCTCACCCGACTGCGACAGTGCATCGGCGACCTCGCGCTCACAGTCCGCCGCAGTGCCGTTGGGCAACGTGGAGAGATTATCCACGCCCGCGCAGATCGCCGGCTTCAACACGCCGCTGACTTCGCGAATCGATGGACCTGCCGCTCGATCGGCCCAGTTCAGGACGTGGACGGGATAATCGGCAAACGCCTGGAAGTCCACGGCCTTGCCGCAAACGTGCAGGGTGTTCAATTCGCCTTCGGAAGCTCCGCTCAGGATTTCCAGATCACTTTCTCGAACCAGTTCGTCGTACCGTTGCCCGCCGTACCCGCCACCGTCCAGCCAATCGTCTCGAACGGACACAAAGATTCCGTCGGCTCCCGCCTCGAGGCAACGTTTCGCAAAGTTGCGCAAGCTCGTGCCGACAACACGAATCGCTTGCTTGACGGCCGCATAATCTCGTTCGAGGAAGTCCATCAGAATTGCCGTCCCCTGGTCGGCAGCAGCATCCAGATTCGGAGGCCGATGTTTCTTCGCCGGTCCTCTCACGAGCCGTCGAAGCGTCGCCCACGCATTGAAAACCGTCGTGGTCATGAGCATCCGCCCGTCCAGCTTTCGCTTCAATTCCGCGATCAACTCGAGTTGTCTTGCAAATGTCGGCTCGTCCCCGCGCAACAGCTCCAGCGAGGCAAGGTCCTCCACCGCGCCCAGCAGCCCGTCGTGCGGATAGCCGTTGTCGTTCATCACTTTCAGGAAATCGAGGTCGAAGGTCTCCGCGTGACTCAGATGGGCCTTCACCGCGGCCGGGCCACAGACTTGATCCGGCGTGAAATGATACCAGAAGCTGACCGGCGCCCGGTCCACCGCTTGCCCACGGACGACACGTTGGACTCGCTCAATCCGCTCCATGACTTTGCCTTCGCTCTTTCAATAGGTCCTGCGCCAATGCCACGGCTTCTTCACGTTGACGAATCTCGTCGTTCAACTGAGCATCGTACACGCGATCCAGAATCGCCTTGTAATCTGGCCCGGGCACGACGCCCAGGGCTTTCAGATCGTTTCCTGTCAGCAGCGGTGGGGGGGCGACCTGGTCCGGAAGGATCCCTTGAACGCGGCCCTCGATTTCTTGAAAGGGCCCCGTATCCCCGCTCGTTGTTTTCAATTTTGCTAAAAATAACGACATCAAATCATCGAAAGCTGCGTGAGCCATCAGCCGTTTCAAGTCCGCGAGCTTCACGGTCGACGGAGTCATGAGCGTATCCTGTTTCTCAACCAGCCATTTCACGGTCCCCTGGGTGGCGTGGCTGCAACGAAGCGCATCACAAACCCCAACGACCTGTTTCGAGGTCAGGCTCAATAGCATGGCGGCCAGGCTCAGCTCGAACCTTGCCGTCTCCGGTAGGGCGGACAGCACGTCAAAGATCCCCTCCACTTGCGGAGAAAGCACGTCTGCCCCGGGCCAAAGGTGCTTCAGGATGCCCATCCGATGCAAATGCCGAACGGCCATGGATCGGTTCGCGTTGGACAGGATCGCTTCGAGTTCGATCCGAATTCGTTCGGGACTGATCCGCCTGATCTCTTCGGCATAGCGGCACATCGCAGTCCAAGTCTCGGGCTCTATTTCAAAGTCGAACCGTGCGGCAAACCGCACGGCCCGCAACAGGCGAAGGTGGTCCTCCGCAAACCGTTTCGCCGGCTCACCGATCGCTCGGATCATTCGAGCCTTCAGGTCTTTTTGTCCCCCGACATGGTCAACCACCTCGTCCGCGATCGGATCAAAAAAAATGCCGTTGATCGTGAAATCACGACGGCAGGCATCCTCCTTGGGATTGCTGAATTCAACCCCGATCGGACGGCGACCGTCGTGGTAGGCCAGATCCGTGCGAAACGTCGCGACTTCGATCATATGTTGACCGATTCTCACCAGCACGACACCGAATTGCGCTCCGACTCTCTGCGTCCGACGGAATGCTTGAACAACTTCGTCAGGCTTGGCAGACGTGGCGATGTCGTAATCGTGAGGGTCGTTGCCCATCAGCATGTCACGAACGCAGCCGCCGGCAAACAGGGCAACGTGACCTGAACCTTGAAGATTCTTGACCACGGTAAGTGCCGCGTCTCGCATGCTGATTGGCTTACGCCGCGGCCGTTGGCCACCTGGGGCTTTGCTCATTTCGAAACGGGTCCTGATTTCTGGAACATGGTCATGGCCATCGTCCCCCAGGATCTGCGATCGACAGTTTCCCAATCGCCGGGCACGGATTTTGGAAGCATACAACTGTCGGCATGACGCCACAATAGCAGCGCGTCCGGCTCCACAGGCACGTGTGTGCCGACCCTGGCCAAGACGCGTCCCATGACCGAGTCTTTGGAGACGTCTTCGCTCAGACGGTAAGGGGGATCGAGGAAAATCAGCCCGAACCCTTGATCCGTCGGTGGGCTGACCGTCACGGATTCGGCCGGTCGCGCAACCACGACTGCGGTCTCAATAATCCCAAGCTGGTCCAGGTTCGCGCGGAGGCAGGCCAGCGCCGAACGATCGTTTTCAACAAAGCAGCAAAAGGCGGCTCCGCGCGAAAGGGCTTCGATCCCCTGACTTCCTCCGCCACAGAACAGATCGCAGGCGTTCAAGGGGGGAAGCTGGCCCGGCAGCGCCAGCTTGGAACCGAGCCAGTCAAACAGCGATCCCTTGACCCGATCCAGAATCGGGCGAGTGCCTTGTCCGGGGGGCGTCCTGAGTCGGGTTCCCTTGTAACGACCTGAGATAACACGCATGGTTGGAAGTATAACAGGATTCGTTTGTTTGACGTTGAGCATTTCAGTTTCTAGAATCGGCCCGCGGTTAACGGATCGGATTCTCTCGTGTCGTCATCCAATGTCCTAAGACAAAACTCGGTCGCTCTTCGGTGGGGCGGATTCCTGGTGACACTGGTGCCGCTATCGGGATGTGCCGCCTACAACGCGGAATTGGTCATCGACGATCGCCCGCTTCTTGAAAGCGGAGAAACACGTTACTACGTCCTGCATGTCGGGGATCAACCGACACTCCGGCTTCACACCAAATTTATGCCCTGCAGTTACGCCAACCTTCACGATGGACTGAAGGAGGCGTATGACGACTGTGGCCCCGCTCTGGCTTCGGGTTTTTCCTGGCCCTATACGTTTGACCGCCGTACGCCGGGTGACCAACCGGCAAGATTGACGGTCAGAGGCTACCGCCAGAACGGGTTTCGTGACTACATGCCGTTTCGCGGGGCGTTGTTGGAGGCGGAATCGGAGAGGGACCCGCCGGATAGCCTCGTGGCCACGGCCTCGGTCCTGGTGCGCGTGTACCAGAGCGCGGTGGATATGACCGTCTCATTGCCTTTTGGAAAACCGGTTTGGCGACTAAGCAAGCTTACCCTGATTGGAGAAAACGGCCGAAAAACCCTGGTTCGTTACCGCAAGGATGCGCGTGATGGTTTTTTCACGGTAGAGGGTCCGGACACGGCCGGGCAATACCGCGTCCATTACGAACCGAAGATTTCACAGATCCATCGCTCGCAGCCGACCCAGGTTGAACTCGTGGTCGCCGATGAAGCGGCGGAAACGACGACATTCAAGAGCGAGATAAGAGCGCCTTATCAATAAGTAAAAATGTAATTATAGAATATTATAAAATCAGGGAGTCGGCATTTCATGGCGATGCGACAAAGCCATTACGAGCTTGCTTTTGAGGCGTATCTTTCCCGGCGGGGCACTCCCTGTGTCGTCGTCGAGGACGTCAAGCACCTGGCCAAGCCGAAAACCGGAGCGAAAATCTTTGACTACATCGTGTATCCGCCAGGCGAGACTGCCTGCATCGTGGACGTCAAGGGTCGGAAGTCAACCCGTAAGTCAGAAAAGAGCGATTGTCGGCAAAAGACCTGGGTCACGCGAGCCGACGTCGAAGGCCTGCAGGCTTGGCAACGTGTCTTCGGCCGGGACTATCTCGCGATGTTCGTCTTCGCCTACTGGCTGGCGGAAGATTCGCAATCGTCTGAAGAAACCGGCGGGGGGGCTGAGCCGCGGACGTTTGCCTACGCCGGACGCCATTACAGCTTCTGGCTCGTGCCTGTCGCGGAATACTCGATGCACCAAAAACGACTGTCGAAAAGCTGGGACACGGTCTCGATTCCGAGAGAGGTTTTCCGATCGATCAGCCGAAGGCTTGAATCGTCGTGGCCTGCCGCGCCGTGTTAAGCGAAGGCATATCGGCCGCGCGTTGTTTTGCCATAGGGCGTCCCCCGGCGTATAATGGCATGTAAAGTTGGAGATCGGCTCTGTGACTCTGAGAATCCTGTTCTTGTTGACGGTTCTAATCCTCCTGCTGGCATCGCCGGCCGGAGCCCAAATTAACCTGGACGAAAACATCCGAATGGACAATGTGGAAGCTCTGCCGTTTGAGCGGCCCATTCTGGAGTATGTCTGCGCGGTCGGTTTCCTTCTAGCCGCCTTGGCGATCGGCTTCAAACCAAGCCGGCGAACCAACGATTAGGATCGCATCGGAATGGTCGATCGCCCACGCCAAAACCCCGCAGGGGGAAGCAAAAACGGAGATCATACAATGACAAAGCATGCGCTGATCGTTTTTCTCGTCGGCGTCAATCTGCTCTTGCTGGCGACGTTGATTCTCTCAAGCTGGTCGCTGCCTGCAGCGTACGCCCAAGCGGCCCCTCTGGGGCAGAACTACGCCATGGTCGCGGGGGAGGTCCGTGACGGCCAGGATGCCGTCTATTTGCTGGACTTGCCCCGGCGACGAATGCACGTCTTTGTGCCGAACCGTGACTTCAACAATCGGCGGCTTTTCTACGAAGGCTCTCGAGACTTGCAGAGAGACTTTCGCGGGGGACGCTAGCGTAATCTAGAGGATGCCCCGACGGGGGCCTGATGGGAGAAAATCATGTCGGCAACAAAGAATCTGACCATCGGCGTGCTCACGATCACGGCCGTCATCCTCCTGGTCGGGGTGATCCTGACGACCTCCAGCCCCCGTAACCAGGCGTGGGCTTTCGGACAGATCGACCGAGGCGGCGACTACATCATGATGACAGGCCAATTCACGGAAAACCAGGAACTCGTCTACATCACGGATGCGGCGGCCAAACGGATGAATGTTTATAGCTACGTCCCAACGAGGCGAGACCTCATCTTGTGGGAAACCGTCGATTTGACGAGACTCAGCGGCGTAAAGCGCAAGAACAAATAGAGACCCAATCAAGCTTACAACGGCCAGTCACGAAGAATACGCTCGGTTTCTTCCGAGTGTCCGCTTTCGTCACGCACCATGTCTTCAAGCTGCACCGCCAGTCCCTTGTCGCCGAGTTCGTCGGCCTGTTCCGCTCGCTTCGTATAGTCGACGGTGGCCTGTTTCTCGGCCGCGAGAACAGCCTCTAACATTTCTCGATTGGTTTTGGCCGTGGGAACAGGCCGAGGTCTGGTGGTCGGCTCACCGCCCATGGCGACAATCTTGTTGGCCAGATACTGGGCATGAAGCTGCTCGTCCGCGACTTCGGCGAGGAAGAACTGTGCCAGTTGCGGCCGATACGGACCGGTGGCCTTGGCCGCATAGGTGATGTATTGAATGATGGCGCCAAGCTCTCCGGCAAGGTCTTCGTTCAGATTGTCAATCAGTTCTTGTTTGTTCACGGGGAGTCACTCCTGAAATTAGGGGGTTTGGTGTCATCGTACCCGCGTCAGCCGCCCCGCCGACGAATGCAACATAACATATCTTATCGGACCTTTTAAATCCGTCGACCGTAAGCGGATGCACAGTCGCGATGCGATCGCGTCTAACCTCTCGCCTTGACCGCCTTTGCAGCTTTCCGCCTCGTTTGCCAGGGTGCTGTCCGCCGCGAGTTCGAAAGCAATACGTGGAGTCCTGACGTGAGCAGCAAAGCCAGTCTGCCGGCTTCCGTAAGCTGATAATCATTGCGACTGAAGGACTCGACGAGGCCGCCGCGTTCCAGTTCACGGAGGTGATGATACAAGGGCCCGGCTTGGAGACCGACGGATTCCTTTAGGCTCTGGTGCGTTCGCGCCCCGCGATAAAGCGCGTCTGCCACACGAATACGGTCCACATGAGCCAGTCCATGAAGCAATCGAGCCATCCCGGCGGGGTCCCGTGTGGTCGGCGTATGACTGTTTTTCCTGGCCGGACGTGTTCGATTCGGCGCTTCAAACCGTGCATAACGAATCTGAATCCCTGTTTTTTCCCGTGTGGTGAAGGCAATGAAGGCTCCCTGTCCATTGTCCGATGCGATGGATTCGAGCTTTGGAAACAGCCATTGGGGATTCACAACGTGAGAACGAGGCGTTGCCGGCCCGGACCGTCTCTTGGTCCTCGTTCGGTTGGCGGCGCGCCTCTTCTTGGCCGTTCCCTCGGTCGACGACGGTCGGGCTTTCGTCTTTTGTTTTCGTTTCGAGCGCATTTCCCGGTTCTCCGTCCGGATATTACAAAATATTGGAATTATAATATATTATAACGGATGATTCGAGGATCAGGCTGCAGCGCGGGACAGAGCTCTGGTCTGACGACGTTTTCGATATGCAAGAACGCCATAGAACGTGGCCACGTACCCGAGGATCCCGCAAATCAGCCCGACAACCAGGCAACCGACGATGAGCTCGGTCCCGAGCCCTTTGATCGCCGGCCCGAAATCTCGCCAAAACTGCGCTTGAAAGATGTGGGCAATGCTGAACTCCGCCACGAATCGATCCAACTCCGCGCGAGGCGCCTGACCGGACAACTCACCGAAGATCCCGCCCCCTTTCAAAAGCCATTGACCGATCTTCCAATTGAATGCATAAACCGGCACGGCCGTGATGGGATTGGTCAGAAGAACCGGCAAGACCCCGGAAACACGGTTGGCCCGCAAAACATAGGCAAGCAGCCAATAGATTAGAATCTGGGCCCCCAGCGTCGGTGTCCAGCCGACAAAAAAACCCAGAAAGACGCCGAAAGCAATCCGATGCGGCGTATCGTTAAGGTGAAGAATCCTTTCGATGATGAGGCGGCGAATCCTTCGCCAGGAACGGGACCACATTTTTCTCAGCGCTCTCCTCGGGGGTGGCCTGCCTGGCCCGGTAATACCCCCTAATACGTCCAAGAACGTGTGCGAGTCATCTGCGTCCGAGTCGGGACGCCCGACCAAAAGCCGACGGCTTCAATTCGGCCCGCCATTGGTGGAATCCTCACTTATACTTTCATAGCCTGTGAATGGCGACCGGTTCAACGAAATTATTTTCGCCGATAACGGGTTGCCGTACGTATATTAGGGTGCCATGATTTTGGTCCTTCCAAACCATTAACGAACTATTAACCGGAAAGATGGATTGACACGCCTCTTTTCGGTGTCAAGAATGGGATTGTTAGGGAAGTATTTGCCAAAGGAGTTTCAGGGAGAATTTGGACACGCCACCGGAATAACCCGCCTACAATAACCTCATCAGGGGAACCTTGGAAATAGACGCGGCTTGGTCCACAAGCATTCCTAGCCAGTCGTGGAGACAAACGAACATGATGCATTCATCGCCGATGCCACTGACCATCGCACTCGACATGACCAAGCGGCTTCATCACGAGCTTGCCAAGCACATGACGCCGGAGCAACGCCGCGACTTTACGCGCGTAGAGCGCCTCATCGCCGAAGCCCAGCAACAACACAAGGCTCAGACCGCGCGATCCAAGCAGGAGAATCCCTCCAAGGCTCCCGCCGCGGCCCCCCGCCGCAAGAGCCTTTGGGGACGATAGCACCCCCGCTTTTTCAGCTTTTTCATGAGTGACACCGCTCGGCACCGTTGGCTTAGGTCGGCGGTTTGCTTACGATACGCATGCGCTCGTGTAATGACTCCCGGTTAATCTTTTGTTTCGGCTACGTTAATAACTGCTGATGAGTAGGCTCAACCTGTTGACGATTTTCGCCTTGGGATCCGGGCTGTTTGCACCGTATCCCGGATTCTGCCAGGCGGCGGATCGCCCGGTCACCGACCTGGTTCCCGTCGACAATTTGATTGTCTATATGGCCAAACCTTATGGTCAGGCCGCTGAGGTCGGGCCGACCGAGTCTGACGAGAAAAAGCCCGGTCCCGCCGCGTCAATTGCGACGATCCTGACCATTTTGAACGCCTACGGCTTGATCCCCGATGAAGGGCAGGTGTTTGCCGATATCGTCACCGCCCTGCCGTTGCTGGGTCGATACGAGCATGCCATGATCCTGCTTGATGCCTCCAGCCGCATTGTACGAAGGCCGGACGACGACTCGCTCGATCCGGTGCGAATCAGTTTGCGACTGAAACATCTGCAAACGGCGATCGTGTTTCGCACGAACGGTAACCATACGCCGATCGTCGAGCAGCTGAATCGAATCGTGGGTCGTTACACGAATCGCGAAGTGGCGCAGCTCACGCCTGAGAAAGTTGTCGGCTACGAATTTCAGCGACTTGCCGACGATCGGCTGCCGGGATGGGCCGTTTGGGAATGGGGACGGCTGGACGACTTTTTTGTTGTGAGCTTCGGCGCTGGCGCATTCGAAAAAATCGCCAAGACCTGCGCCAAACAAACGGCTTCCTTGTCCAGCGACACCTGGTTTCAGACCGCCACGACAAAGACCAAAGGACGTAAGGCACTTGCACGCTGGTTCATTAGTTTGGAGCGGCTGGAAAAGCGACTGGGTGAAGCGGCGCAGGGACGTCACAAACGAGTGATCGCCGCCATGGATGCGGACAAGATGACGCACGACCTCTGGAGCGTCGGTTTGGAGGGCCGAGCGCTTTCCTGGTATCGCTGCTATCGGCGCGACGGAAAGGATCAGGTCCATCGTTACAGCGACCCGGCCAATTACCCTGCGCATCATCGCATGATTGTCCCCGACCAGGCGCGCCGATATGCCATTATCAATGCACCGACACGATGGTTGGTGGACAACCTTCCTCGAGCATGGGTGGCCAGTCAGTCGCAGCCCAACGTGGAAAAATGGACTCGAATCTGGCGAAGCCTGGAGCATAAGATCGGAATCGACCTCAGCGGCAATCTGATCAATCATCTCGGGAACAACATTGTCATTTTTGACTACCCCCCCCATCCATTGGAGATTCCGTTCGCGCTCACTGTGGCGATCGAGATCAATGATAAGAAGGCCGTGAAGATGGCCACAGACGCCCTCTTGACCACATGGGGCCAGTATCTTGACGAGCGTGCCGAGCGAAAAGGCACGACCCTGGTCCGCGTAAAAGTGAAAAAGTCGGAGGACGATATCTGGTATCTTCAAGCTGGCATCCTCGGCCCCGCTCTGAAGGTCACGGATCGCTATGTGGTGATCAGTTGGTCTCCACAAGCTCTCCGCGAAGCCCTCAAATCCATCGAAGAAGTTCCGCCAGGAAAGCCGGACGCAGGTCAAGGACCGAAAAAGGCGATCACTGCGGGCTCACCTCAGCAGCGGGCCTCCGACCCCCCTTGACATTGATGATTTCGTGTGATAAATATAGTGTTTTCAAGGTGTTGGCGAAGAAGTCCGCCGGGGGGAACCGCTCGGCATTCACCACCATCACGCCTTGATCCTGCCCAACGCCTCAGGAGATCATGCCGTGCCGAAGAACACAGCGAACAATCTAGGTGGAATCATCGGCTTTGTGCTGGGCCTGGCCCTCATTGGTGGTCTTGCCGCGACCCCACTTTATATCAATCTCTTCCGCGTAGATGCGAGGCAACTGGACGATTCCACCGAAGAGCAGATCCAGCAGATTCGTCGTATCGCTCTGAATCTCGATCACAATCTAAGTGCATTGTCTGATCTCTACGTTTCCCGGGGTTCTGAAGCTGAATTCGAAGCGGATGAAATCAGCGCCATTCTGGAAAAAGAACCTAACATCATCCCCAATGACAGGGCGAAAAAACTCGAGCGGTCAGCCCGTGATTTGCAATCGATCGAATCGAAGGACCAGGAGCGCGGCACCGGCATTGAAGATGGCAGAGTGAAAACGGGACGGCCGAACCCTCGGACCGCTCCATCGACCATGCGGAGCAAGTATCTCCAGGCCCACGCGAAGCTTCTCCAGACCGCGGATAGCGCCATCAATAAACTGCAAACAGTCAGCGCAGGGACCGAAGACGCCAAAAGGCATCTTGGCACAAATCGGGTCAGTGCGATTATTTACCTGGCGAAAGGCAGGATCGAACGAAACCGTGCGGAGTTTGAGCAATTGATTGCGGCACGGCTATGGCGCCACGCCGAAAAACAGGTCGAGGCCGTGGCGGAGTTGCAGCGAAGCCAAGCCGCGACGACTGCACGGCTGCCTGCCGAGGCGCTGTCGAAAATCGAAGAAAGAGTCTCCGGTCAAAGCGACATGATCGAGAAACACCGCGGAGAAATCGCTCAGTTGGAACAGGAGATCTCCTCCACCGAGGAACGGATTGCCACGCTCGATAATGAAGCGATGTTCGCGAGAAATGAACTTGCTCGACTGGACACATCCGGAGCGGCGATTCACCAGGAAAGCAGTCGATACCGGGAACTTTCCGAGGCCGCTCGCCGAGCGGAAGCGAAAGCGGCCGCGCTGCGAAACGGCACGCTTGAGGGCGCCGTTCTCGTGGGCGACAAGTTTGAGGAAATGTTGACCGCTCGCTACGAGGGCGGAGAGCCCAAAGTCGGCGTTCGCGATAAGAAACTTCGCCTCGAACAGAAACGACGAGCACTCGCCGGATTGGAGAAAGAGCGCGATTCGCTGTTGGAACGTCGAGCTGCATTGCTCAAGTTAAGCCAGGAGCTGAAAACCCGGGCTGGAGTTTTCGCCGACGACGCTGAGGCGCAGCTGTCGAAGATCACTCAACTGTTCGAGCAGGCGGGCCTTCATCTTGAATCGGCTGACAAAGCTTCCGAATCGGCGATGACCTCATTTAAGAAAGCGGAACGCTTTGTCGGACCGGCCATCAATGCGGCTTCGCGACGATTGCGTGATGCCAGACAGGCGAAGGCCGGCTTATCTGCGGGGCTGGAATCGGACCGGCTTGCCATGATCATCAGCGATGGCGACATGGAGGGCTCATTGCACTGCCTCAAGGCCGAGATTGCCTACCATGCGGCTTTGACGCGTTGCTTGCAGGTCATGGCCCTTCGGTCGAAACACAAGGTCCAGAAGTACATCGCGGAAAGCATCGGCCGCAATCCCCCTTCGATCGACGAGAGTGTGAACGAACTGATCGAGGAGGCCGGCGAAAAACTGAACGTCGCACGCGAAACCTATAAGGCCGCAGATACAAACATTAGCAAGACCAGGGCCAAGACTCCCCGAGGAACGGTTCAGGGCAAGGACTACCTGTGGCAGATTCGAGTGGGTCAGGCCGCTGTCCATTTGGTCGGGGCCGCCCTTGCCGCAGACTCGCTTGAAGCGGATGCCGAAAAAGCGGCCGCCTATGAGCTGCTGAAGGAGGCTGCCCAGGGCCGCGAGCAAAGCCCCCTGCTTGGTCCTGCCGTGGAAACACTGCTTCAACTCCAGCAAACTGCTAACTAACCCACGATATCCACCCTCTTTTTCGCCTTTCGAACCACGCTGTTATCCCCTGCTCGCCTTGATCAACGTCCGAAAACTTTTTTTCGACTTGACAGGCTAGCTTGCTCCATTCTATTATCCGAATAAATGGATAAAATGGCCATCGAATCATCAACATCATCATCTGAAGAGACCGAGGGCGTCTTCCGCGCCATGGCAGACACGACGCGCCAACGGCTGCTGCATCTGTTGACGCTGGAAGAGCTAAACGTCTCGGAACTTGTCGAAATCATGGCACAGCCGCAATCGACGATTTCCAGGCATCTCAAGATCCTTCGGGAGGCCGGTTTGGTTCGCGATCGGCGAGACGGCACGGCGGCCCTATATTCGGCCTCCGCGCCCGTCCCCATGGGCGCGGAGGACAGGAGCCTTTCCGAAGACAATCTCTCCGCGTTGATGCTGACCTGGTTGAAGCGACAACCGTTGCCGTCCGTCACCAGAGAGCGACTTCAACGTGTCCTCCAGCATCGTGACGCTTCTTCAGGCGCGAGCTTTTTCAACCGACTTGGCAAAAGATGGGACGAACTTCGAACAGCGGCTTTTGGACAGGCATTCGCATCCGAAGCGTTCTTGTCGCTATTGCCCCATCATTGGACGGTCGCGGATATCGGAACCGGCACGGGCTACCTTCTTCCCATCCTCGCTGAGAATTTCGAAACCGTTTTGGCCGTCGAACCTGCGGAGACCATGCTGGCCTGCGCCAGACAGCGGATCGAGGACGATGGAGCATCCAATGTCAAGTTTCGCCAGGGCGATCTTTTTAACCTGCCGATCGACACTGAGAGCTGTGACCTCGCGATCGCGATCCTGGTGATACATCATGTGGCGGACCCGGCGAAAGCCTTGGAAGAGATGCTTCGAATCGTCCGACCGGGCGGCCGCGTTCTGATCGTCGAGCAGGAGGCGCACGAGAATCAGGCATTTTACGAAAGAATGCGGGACCTTTGGTGGGGATTCGCGCCGACGGAGTTGAGTCGGCAATTGGTTTCGGCAGGGTTCAAAAACGTACGGCATCAGCCGTTGATGAAAAAAGTGGAGTCGCCTGAGGCCGTCGAATCGCCCAATCTTTTTGTGCTGACGGGAGAACGGCCCGATCGATAATGGATAGTGGCCGGAGAGAATTAACGGAACTTGTGAAATCTTGAGTTGGACCGGCCGAGGCAGGCCGAGCAAAAAACAGGAGTAACGACCATGACAACTGCGGTGATGACACACGATTTCAAGGTGAAGGATTTGAGCTTGGCCGACTTCGGCCGCAAGGAGATTCACCTCGCTGAACATGAAATGCCAGGTCTGATGTCCGTTCGTAAAGAGTATGCCGGGCAGAAGCCCTTGGCTGGAGCGAGAATTACCGGATCGCTTCACATGACGATCCAGACGGCGGTTCTGATCGAAACACTTGTGGAACTCGGTGCAGAGGTGCGTTGGGCAAGTTGCAATATCTTCTCAACGCAGGATCACGCCGCCGCGGCCGTCGCCGTCGGACCGAACGGCACGCCTGAAAACCCGCAAGGCATTCCGGTCTTTGCCTGGAAAGGCGAGACGTTGGAAGAGTATTGGGATTGTACGGTTCGCGCCCTGACCTGGCCGGACGCCGACGGCCCGACTCTGATTCTGGACGATGGCGGCGACGCGACCTTGCTCGTCCACAAAGCTGCCGAGTTTGAACAGGCCGGCTCAGTGCCCGCGTTCAACGCGAAGAACGATCCTGCTGAGTGGGGTGTGATCCTCGACACGATTCGAACCGAACTGGAGCAGCATCCGGGCAAATGGACGAAACTGGCAGCCTGTGTCCAGGGCGTCACCGAAGAAACCACGACCGGTGTACATCGGCTCTATCAGATGCAGGAAAGCGGAAACCTCCTGTTTCCGGCGATCAATGTGAATGACGCGGTCACCAAGAGTAAGTTCGACAACGTTTACGGCTGCCGGCATTCTCTCGTTGACGGAATCAACCGGGCGACGGATGTCATGCTCGGCGGCAAGGTCGCGGTGGTTTGCGGCTACGGCGACGTCGGCAAGGGATGTGCCCAATCGTTGCGAGGCCAGGGTTGTCGCGTGGTTGTGACTGAGATTGATCCCATCTGTGCTTTGCAGGCGGCGATGGAAGGTTATGAAGTCAAAACCATCGAGGACGTCGTTGACTCGGCAGACATTTTTGTGACGACCACCGGCAATCGCGACATCATCACGGCCGAACACATGAAGCAAATGAAGCATGGAGCCATCGTCGGCAACATCGGACACTTCGACAATGAAATCGACATGGCCGGCCTCGAAAAGATCTCCGGAGTCAAGAAGACGAACATCAAACCTCAAGTGGATGAATGGACGTTTTCCGACGGGCATTCCATCATCATCCTGGCGGAGGGCCGTCTGCTGAATCTCGGCTGCGCGACAGGCCATCCGAGCTTCGTGATGAGCAACAGCTTTACGAATCAGGTGATCGCTCAGATGGAATTGCACCAGAATCTCGAAAACTATGACAAGAAAGTCTACACGCTTCCGAAACACCTCGATGAAAGAGTGGCACGATTGCACCTGGATCATCTTGGCGTGAAGCTGACGAAACTGACATCCGGGCAGGCGGAATATCTCGGCGTTCCGGTGGATGGGCCGTATAAGCCGCACCACTACCGCTATTAAGATGACGACGTAAACGCCGTTTAAAAAAGCCCCGGTCAGGCATGCCTGACCGGGGCTTTTCTTTCCACAGCGTCCGTCGGATCGGTCCGACTCAAAGAAGCCGATCGACGAACGTCGGCACGTCGTCGACCGTGATTTCTCCATCCTTATTCGTGTCAGGGCCGAATCGCTCGCGCAGCGACTCGTCGCCGTCAAAACCGTTGATTAATTTGTCAACAAAGGCGGATATGTCGCGACCGTCAACGTGACCGTCGCCGTTCGCGTCGCCGCTGCCCCGCAGCAGGTCGAAGTCGTAAGACTCAAATAGAATCGGGGCCATGAAGAGAAATAGATCGTCATCATCAAGGTCGGCATCACCGTCCATGTCCGCCGTGCTTGTGACCTCGATTTCCGTCAATTCACCGGTGAACGCCTGAACGAACATGGGGATGTCCAGTCCGTCCACTGTCCCATCGTTGTTCATGTCCCCGTCGCCCGGGCCGATCGGAGGCGGATCAAACCAGTTCGGCAAGGTAAGAAACGGATCGCCGACGAGCGTCCACATCCAGTCGTCGAACGGATTGGCCAAATAGAATGATTCGCCCAAGGTCCAACCCTCGCGAAGGCCTGCCAGCAAGGTATCGGGAAACGGGCCGATGCAGCAGCCCGGCTCACCGGTTGCCCCAATGGCCGCTGCGTATCCGGCCGCCAGTGCGTTAGGAACGTAAGCTCCGCCTTCTCCGGTGGTGCTACGTACCGTCAACGCACCCAGGCTATTCAGATGATACGCCAAGACCCGACTACCCGGGTCCGGACATTCAAAGTCCGTCGCGGACCAGCCCAACAGCTTGTAGATCGCGAAACGGAAGGCGTCAGAAGGAAGTTGAATATTACTGTCCACATCAAACTGCACCCAGGGTAACGTCGCCAATTCCGCCGATTGGGTGGCGCTTTTCAGCCAGAACCACTCATTGGACGGATCCGGAAAATCCGCGTCGAAATAATCAAAATAAACACTTTCGCCGAACAAGGAATTGGAGGGATCAGACAGCGCTTTCGCGCGAATCGTCAAAGCCATGGCTTCAGCTAACGTCGGCGCGTCGATACGAGCCGCCATGTATCTTCCGGAGGTCATGGTCGCCTTGGTAAGCCTCTCCGTGGGTAGAATTCTTCCGAGAAAATGAGGATTGTCCAGATTGTCGTCCCTTTGCAATGCGGCAGCCAGCGAATCATCATGAATGTCCTGCAGCGCATTGGCGATCGAGAAACCGCCGGTCGATGGATCTTGCGGCGGATTGCCGTAATGGCCGGGCATCCCATACCCCAGAAGGATACCCATGGTCGTTTGCTCAAGTTCCGGGACAATGTTCAGCAGGTCACGGACCGGCGTGATAATCCTGGACTGAACAACTTGAAGATTCGCAAGGCCTTCCTCGGAAGGGGCGTCAATTCCGAAAAGGCGATCGGGCGGGATATTCCATTGCTCTTGATACCAGTTGGCCCACGTGACACTCTCGGGATTGTTGGTGTTGTACAAAACAAGCCAACTGTCGGGCATGTCGGCCGTGCGATCAGTTCCAGCCCACGCGGAAGGTACAAGGGCGATCATCGCCAGCAAGGCGTATGTCGCCGTTTGTAGACGGCCCTTCCCCTCCATTCTTGCCACTCCTGTCACATCGACGGATATACACGCCCGGCAAGCCAGCGCGGAACTTTGGAGGTCGCAAGCTCCGTAGCGTCTTGGCGTTCGCCGGTTCCCCCCCCTCAGCGGGGAGCTGGCGATTGCGTCACTACAAAAAAAGATGGGGAGCCGACCTGTCGACACCCCAACTTACGATTCTTGGTTTTCACAGTATTCGAAGGACTTGGCCGTCTATTGAGAGAGACTTGAATATTGTCTTCTGCATTCTCTCCCACGAACCGCACACAAATTGGTGTGCTGAGCCCCTCCCTCCGTTAGCGGCGGCGACGACGGCGAATCATCAGTAATCCGGCCACGGCCACCATCGAAAGCGAAGCCGGCTCCGGAATGACAATAAAATCGATCTGCAAGCTCTCAAACTGCACATTCAGCTGAGCGCTGCCGCCCGGTCCGGAAATCGCCATCATGTCCGTTGACAATTCAAAATGAATGTCATTGTGCGGTGTCGGAAACACAGTGGTCACGGAAACGGCAGCATTTCCATTCCAGGTTCCTTGACCTGCAGTGCGTGGAAACGCCGGGCTCGTGAGCAGACTGTCGGAAAAAGTGCGGCCAAGACCACCGTTTTCCTGCATGGAGATTTCGGCATCCACATCGACCGAACCGTCGCCACTAATGGCATAGCTGCCAATGGCCGAGACGGTGACGCCCGAGAAGAACAAACCGGCGTCTGCAACTGCGTCAAACGAAACGACGTCAGATTTATCATCCGTCGCACCGCCCGAAGCGAGCACTGAAAAGGCCGTCGAAAAGACGAACTGATTGCCAAAAATGAAAGGGTCGCCAAACAAGCCGTTGTTGTCACCGCCGTTGGAATACGTAAAGTCCCCGGCCGTTCCCGAAGGGGCACTCCAAGGACCGGCCAAAGCCGGCGTGACTCCAAATGCTAGTATTAAAGCGATCCCCCAAGTTGCCTTCCGTACCATCTTTCCCTCCTTCTTCCTCTTCCTTTTTGCTTCTTTCTTCTTTTCTTTCTCGGTAAGATTTTCCCCCCGCAGCTCAAGCTCTATGGCGGCGACGCAGCAGCATAAAGCTGCAACCTGCAAGAAGTAACGCCATGGAGCCAGGCTCAGGTAACGTCATTTGCATTCCATCCAGTTGAATCCAAGTACCCGATGGGGCGCTCCCATCGACCTGAAGTGTGCTGGATGCCTTAAACAAGCCCTCAGTCCACTCCCCTGGAGGAGGAGGTGAGAGAATACTCCCTTTAGTGTACCAAGTTCCATCAGGATTGAAAACCATTACGACCCCTGTAATGTCCAATTGTGTAAAAAGTGGGCTTGGTACGGTTCGCAAGACGGAAATGTCGGCCTGAACGGTGAATGCATCATGCGGCGTCAGACCCGAACCCTCTGGAATATGCCACCTGCCCCATTCTCGAACATTGTAGTGATTCAGGGGGACGGCGCCGACATCATCGGTATTGACCAGGGCCTGCGCAATATCGTGGACACCCAGATCATCAGGATTGCCGCTTACGCTCGCTCGGAAATCCACGGTATTCGTGAAAAACAGGCCCGCATTGATATTGACGGGGTCTCCAAAGCGTCCACTTTGGTTTTGCCCATCGTACCAGGCAAACCGTTCGTTAGTACCAGTAGGATTCGACCAGGGTGACGCACTTACGTAGGAGGTAAGTGCAAAGAAAACAGCGCAACATGTATAAAGCGATCCAAGCTTGTTTTTCATGATGCTCCCTCCCCCTCTCAAAGACAATCCTAGCTTACCAACACCCCCCCATTGTTCTTGAAAAGTCGATTGATGAACAAATTAGCGACGGCTATTTCGGCGACGCAGAAGAAGCGCGCTTGAACCGGCGACGAGCAGCAGCAGGGTCGTCGGCTCAGGAACCGCACCGAGCATTCCCATTCCGCCTTTCTGGAAGAAAGTGCCGGACGGGGCACTGCCATCGACAAACAGCGTATTCGTCATCTTGAAGAGCGCGAGCGGCCAACCTCCCGCCGGAGCCTGAAGTGTACCTTCGTTGTACCAAGTGCCATCCGGGTTGAAAACGATCGTTGGCGAGATATCCAAAGAGGAAATGTTGCTGTCGGTGAGCCGCAGCACGAAAAGGTCCGCCTGGATCGTAAAGAGATCTTGAGGCGTCATACCGGAGCCTTCAGGAATGTGCCATGTTCCCCACTCCACCATTCGAAACTCCTGAAGCGGAGGAGCGGCGACGGCGAACGTGTTGATTGCGAGTTCCGCGGTATCCGTGACGGACAGATTGCCGTCTTTCTCCGCTCGGAAATTCTGCGTGGCATTAAAGAGAACGCCGTCCTCGCTAATGACCGGGTCGCCGTGGAAGTGTTCGACACTCGAGTTTTTTCCACCCGACCAAGCCCACTTGGAATGCTGGCCCTGATTGGGATAGGAACCCGCGACACCGCCCCAAACACCGGCGGTGGCAGTCGAAGTTAAGACGACACTGGCAAATGCAGCAGCGACGCAACCCAAGAAAAATTGCCTATTGGACATGGTGCTTCCTTCCGCTTTATTCCCGCTCCTCTACCTTGTTACCTTCTCTCCCCTGCTCAAGAGTCAATGCTCCCGAACAAGGACTTTGGGTGTGAATATACCAGAATTCTCGGACGGAAGTCAAGGCCCGATTACCATAAGTCCAAAAAAAACCATGGCCAAGCCTGCACAATCGCGGATTTGCGTTGTAAGCTCATTAGTCAGTTGGAGTAGAAGCAGTTATTTATTTTTCCCGCCCAGGAAACCGTGCCGCGAATGCCCAAATTTCAGCGATCCGCCAAATAGGCCAAGGCCTTGTCTTCCTTCCCATTCATAATCACGTTCAACAATCGCCCGCAACCAATTGTGGGAACATGAATTACGCGCACTTGACTGATGGACTCGCTGTCATGATCCGGCAGAAGCTGAGTCAGACAACTCGGAGACCCGTTGAGGAACGTCTCATTGAAGCGGTTTCTGCGATCATCAGGATATAAAGGCAGGTAGAGAATGTCGGCTTCCACCAAATCTTGGAAAAAGTGCGTCCCATAAGAAACCTCCGGCACATAACCGTCCTTCTCCCGAGCAACCTCGATCAGGATTCTCGATTGATTGATGTCCGCGTAGGTCACCGGCACCCCGAGCCGAATATCGTTGCTGCCCCACCGCCCCGGTCCGATCAAAATGAAATTCCGTCCGCTCAATCTTTGGTTGAGCCGCCCGATCACGCGCGCGATCTCAATCCGCTTGTCGCGTGTCGGCACGGCGTCGTAATCTCGCGGATCGACATAGATCACGTATTCGATGCCCTGAACCAGGCCGGAGCGAACGAATTTGTTCGCGCTGAAAATGATCCGTTCTTCCGGAATGTCGGCGGGAATCTTGACCTCTTCAGGCTCCTCGGATTGGCTCAAAGTTCGGCATTGGAGGATATAGAGCTTTTCACCGTCGTGAGCGAACTCGACGTCCACAGGGACGCCGTAGGCTTCCTGCAATCTTCCCAGGATTCGACGCAGTTGTTCCGTAAAGACGCCCTCGCTCATAAGTTTGTCAAAGGTGATGAACAAATCTGCAGGATCGGCATTGATAAAGGTCCCTGTCGGCGGCCTCAACATGCGCTCCTGTCGGATCGAAATACAACGGTCCAGTCGCGGGAAATCGCGGGCATGCGCGAGGAGTTGCTCCAGCGGAATCGATTCGAGACGATTCTTCTCTAAGTTGATGACGTCGATACTTCGCTGCGAATTACACATGATCTCCGTATTGGACGACTCGTACCGAAGCGTGGGGATGCCCAATGCGACCAGGCGCGGAGACTCCCCTGCGACACGGTCCACGGCCCTGGTCCCTAATCCCATCACCAGACGAAGGAGACCGTCCTCGCGCCGTATTCGTGGGCTCCAGCGGTAGTCGTTTCGACTGAATGCCACCCCGGCAAAGGCAGGAGCAAAGTAAGGCCCGAACCGTTGCCCCACGACCTTCTGAATCAAGACCGCCATGTCTTCTTCGTAATCCTGAAGGTCATGTGCGCGTCGATAAAGCAACGGATCGGGCCCTAAGGCGCTGGCATAGACTTCGGCGATGGCCCCCAAAAGTGCGCGGATGCGCTGATCCAGCGTGCCCTGGTTCGCAACGAAAATGCTGGCATACTTTCCGCTAAACGCCGTGCCGAATCGATCTTCCAGGAGGCTGCTTGAACGAACGATCACGGGGTGATGTCCGATTTTCTCCAACATCGACCGAAGTTGATCAACAATCCCGGCGGGAAAATCCGCATTCCTGAACACGGACTTGATCAGTGGATATTCCTTGTGGATTTCGTCCGGGGTCTTGTATTTCTGATTCTGATACTCCCCGAACCCGTTGAATGCGAGAAAGTCTTCGATGACATCCGAACGAAGATAATAGGACTCGGGAATGGCGACTGGGTCTGCCCCGGCAGGCGGAGCAGAAGGCTGATATTCGGCCTCGCCATCGTCTTCAAGCGGCGGCACCAAGGCGTGGTGCCGTTCGGCC
The DNA here is from genome assembly GCA_022360095.1 of Phycisphaerales bacterium. Lineage (GTDB taxonomy): Bacteria > Planctomycetota > Phycisphaerae > UBA1845 > UTPLA1 > JAKSDK01. Next base: position 42,617 of record JAKSDK010000356.1, on the reverse strand, counting down.
CCGAGAATCGTGGCGGCCAGATACATCCCCGCGGCTTTGCCGCCCACCCGGCCCATACCGGCTTCCGGGCCGATCGTGCGATCGATGATCCCTTCAAAATCGCGAATTCTCAAGTATTTCTTCGCAATCGCGATGAATTCGAGTTGATCGCTGATTAGATGACGAATAAGTCCGACACGGATTCCGGTGGCCTCGTCCTTGGTGAGCTGCATTTCGCCCACCGGCAAGGCGCAGAATCGTTTGATCGTATCCGCGAGCAGTCGAAACGATACCGAGCCCAACGAAACGATCGCACGCAGCTTGTCGGCCTCCTCACGTTTCAGCGTGATGTTCACCATCTCGTCGATCTCTTGAAGACGCAGATGATCAAGGGCGTACTTGCGTGTAATCTCATGAACACGCTCCCTTTCACTTTGATCCCCCCTGGGAGCGCCCGGAATGTTGTGGCTGCCCGGGTTCGTCCCGGTGAATCCATCAAACTCGCTGACCTCACGAGCCTCGGCGTAAACTTGGTCAATCGTGACGATACCTCGCTCGTGTAATGCAACCAGCAGTTGTCTGAAGATCCGATCGGCCAAATGGGGATGAAGCGTCAGATGCTCATCCAAACGTTCGGAAGCGGTGTTGCTGCGTTGTTCAGACATGAACGGTCAAGCCTGCCGTCGAGCATCCATGAAGGGCGACGGGTCTAAACGGATCCTCAAAAGCCGGAATTGTAGCATGCCCGATGAAAGCTTGGTTGGTTGATTTCCATTCAGACCGATTGAATCGAGCTTCCATGGGTGTCGTTCGCCCATTGCCCGGACGGACTTGTATTGCTTGATCGTAACTTGTCATGATAAAAAGAGTTAAAGAGCGACCGGTCGATCTGGGAAAAAAGTCGCATTGCCTCCTTACCGATAGAAATGTAACATATCATGATTCGGCGCTATCGAAATCACGGCTGCTTGAACAAAGGAGAATTGACACGGCATGATCAAAGTGAAACCACGTCCCGGCGAACCGGTCCAGCAACTCATGCGAAGGTTAAAAAAGATGTGTGAGCGTGAGGGTGTTTTGCGGGAAATGAAGCGAACCGCCTATTACGAAAAGCCGTCCGATCGAAACCGCCGAAATATGCGCAAAGCCAAACGCCGATTGCAGAAAACACAGTTGTACGGCCCCGGTCAGTAACTCTTTTTCTTTCTTCTACCGCCTTGTTCACCAACGTCCTCGGCGCATCGGGCGCTTGAGGTACATTCTTGGTATGTGATCGGCTCAGTCGACACTCGCCGGTCTCACTTCAAGATTATTTTTCGGCTTTATACAGATGTCGACGGGGTCTGGAGCAGCGATAGATGCCGCCGGGCGGCACGTTCATCCAAACCATGCGGTAATCGACGGACTCGAACAGGCGGAAGTAGAAACTTCGATACAGAATCGGGGCCACGGTAATCTGAATAAAGAGGCCATCGGGAGTTAAGGCCTCGCGCAGCCACTTCCAAAGAAGAATCATGGAACGTGCCGGTAAATTCGGCGTGGGCAGCCCACTGATGACATAATCAACTTTGTGGATTCCCATCTGCGTCAAGGGCTTCATGACCTGCGTCGCATCAGCCTGAATCAGAGGGGTCTCCGGAAAGCGGCGGCGCAGCACCTTACAAAAGTCAGGATCGTTTTCCACGGCCACGAAGCGATGATGATGTCGAAGTCGTTGGATGATTTCCTCGGTCACAGGACCCGTGCCGGCCCCAAGTTCGACGATCGTGCCGGGCCGATTGAAATCCACCGATTCCAGCGTACCGGTCGCCATGGCACGGCTGCTTGGCACGGCTGACGAGATTGTGCGACCCTTGCTCAAGAATTTCCGAAAGAAAAGCCCAAAATCAGATGCTCGCGATCTTCGTGAATCAAGTGTCGATTCGACCAACGGCGGTTCAACCAGGCTGGCGTTTGAGGTATTGCGCGTCACTTAGTCTCCTGTCTCAAATAATGAACCGCAAGGTTTCGCACGCACGGTCGATGTTGCGGCTGGGTTCTGTTTCATCCGTTGTCGAGGGAATACAACATCCGTTTCCAGGAAATCTACGGTCTCACTTGCCCGGGTGCGCCGCGCTCGCACCCACGCCGCAAAATCATACCTGCGAGATTTATGACGCAAAAGCTGCTTTTTCAGGAATTGAAGTGCCTTACCAAGATTCATCGGGGACCAAGTTTTACTCGGCTTAGGCCGACAAGCTCAACATGCTGATAATAAGAAGGTTAGGTCGTCGCCGAAAAAAGCGGGACGACTGGGATTTCTGAAAGATTCGATGAAAAAAAGGAAGACCATGGCGAACAAGAAATACTGGCTCATAAAAAGTGAACCTGATGCATACTCCATCGACGATCTCAAACGCGACAAGAAAACGTGTTGGGATGGTGTGCGAAACTATCAGGCTCGAAACTTCATGCGCGACGAAATGAAAGTCGGCGATTTGGTCCTCTACTACCATTCCAACGCGAAACCGCCCGGTGTGGTCGGCCTGGCTCGAGTGTCCCGAACTGCCTACCCAGACCATACGGCGCTCGACAAAAAGAGCAAATACTATGATCCACGAGCCACCAAGGACAAACCCATTTGGATGATGGTGGATATCGAGTTCGTTGAGCGATTCCCCCAAGTGATTTCCCTGGACACGCTTAAGCAAACCAAGGGTCTGGAGAAAATGCGGGTCGTGCAACGTGGTCAGCGCCTTTCCGTCCAACCGGTCGAAGCGGCGCATTTTCAAGTGATTCGAAAGATGGCGAAATGAGCAAAAAAAGAGACTGAGACTCAGTTTCACCCTGGCGACCGCGGGCGCGATAGGATGGCAAAATTAAGGCAGAGATGGATTTTATCGGAAGTAGCATCGGCCCATGCCGCTCCGGTCAACCGGCATCAAATTAGGGAAAACCCCTAATGTGAGGGCGAGTTTTTTTCAAGATTTTGCTTTGCAAATGAGAAGAGTGCGTTATACTACAGGTGGTTCCCAATTTTAGAGACTTCCTTTCCTTTCTCTACTCTCCGGCCCGAGAGTTGGGAACTAGAAACCCGCACTTTGCTGCGGGTTTTCTTTTTGCCTTTTTCAGGCGCCCCCCCTGGTGAGACACGGGTTGTGTGTCTCCTCTCCCCGGTTGTTATTCCATATAAAGACAAATCGCTCTTGTATTATTTGCGATGAGCCAAGAAATGGCATTAGGGTATTTACCCCAATTTCTCTTTAAGCAGGCGATCGGGCTTATTTATGTGACGTTTTGTCCCCATTTCAACTTGGTGATCAGGGTGTCCCAGGACCTTCGCGCCGGGTTCCGCACGAGTTGGAAGAATGACTTCGACTTTGAAACGTAAATGCGGGTGTCGGGGTAAACCTGCAAAACACGTTGTCCATCCAGTACCGTCACCACGCCGTCGCTTTGGGAAAGCGTTCGAATACACATACGCGACGAACGAGACACGACCACCGGCCGATGTGTGAAGGAATGCGGCCCCATGGGCGTTACGATGATGGCCTCGACCCCCGGTTCCACGATGGGACCGCCGCAAGACATGTTATGGGCGGTTGAGCCCGTGGGCGTCGCCAGAATGACGCCGTCACCGGCCAGCGTGCACAACGGTCGATCATCAATCTGAAGCTCCAGCCCGACTGTTCGAAACGGAGCGCCGACTCGAATCACGCAATCATTCAAAGCGACGCCTTCCCAGGCTTCTCCCTCGGAAGAGACGATACGGACGTCAAACATCATTCGCCGGCTGACCAAGTTGGGGTTTGCCAGGACCTGTTCCAGATGCTGTTGAAGCTCGGCCTCGTCAAAGTCTGCAAGATAACCCAGTTTCCCCATGTTCACGCCGATAATTGGAACTTGCCGGTGTTGCATGGCCTGGCCCGCATGGAGAATCGTTCCGTCCCCGCCAAGTGCGATGACATAATCAGGTCGGGCCGCATTGAGCGTTTCAGGCCGGCCGTTGAGGTCGTTTCCGACCAGCATGCCTTTGGTTTCCAACCATTCTGAGAGGCGATGAAAAACCTCCACGACACGGGGTTTGCTGGCATTGCCGATGATGAAAATGCGGGGTGTCACAGCGGTTATCTGATTTCCCTATTGCGTATTCTCAAGCGGGCCTCATTATACCGGTTACGTCCCAACGGCCATCTCCACTGACGCCCAAAATAAGGAATCCTGAGCTGAAGAATCGAATGACCGTCGCCGCACCCTCCCAAGGCCCTTGATGGGTCAAATCCGTGCGATTTGCTACTCGGACCCCTCCCGAATGATCTCGTTGGCCCTCATGTCCCCGGCAATCTCATAACATATTTAAAAAAAAGATTTTACAACAAAATACCGATTGCTTGTCCGGTTTGCATTCGGGGCTGTGCAGACACGTTGGCAATGCGAATAATTGAGACGTACCGCCGGCGGACAGGGTGTCGCCTCGACTCTTCGTGGTGTACCCAATCCGCCTAAGTTAACTCTGATGGGAGAATTGTGATGGCCAAGTTTCAATACGAAGCCATGGATGCCTCCGGGCAAGAGGTCAAAGACGAGGTTGAGGCCCCCAACTCAGAAGAGGCGATTGCCAAGATTCGCAGCCTCGGCTATTTCCCCACGAAGGTCCGTCAGAAAGGCGGCGCCAAGAAGGCGGCTGCCCCCGGCGCACCGGGAAAGAAAAAGGGCGGCTCGATCGGTGGTGTTTCCACCAAGCAACTGACTCAATTCACCCGCCAACTTTCGACCCTCATGGATGCCGGGCTACCCATTCTTCGGTCGCTCCGAATTCTCGAACAACAGCAGAAGCCGGGCCCGCTCCGTGTTGCCTTGCGCAACGTGGCCGAAGATGTCGAGGGCGGCGCCACGTTGTCCGAAGCGATGACCCATCATCCCAAGGTTTTCAATCGACTTTACTGCAACATGATTGCCGCCGGCGAAGCGGGCGGTGTGTTGGACGTTATCCTCCAACGACTGGCCGACTTCATGGAGAAGGCGCAAAAGCTCAAGCGTCGGGTCATCGGAGCCATGATTTATCCGGTTGCCGTCATTACTTTCGCCATGTTGATTGTCACGGGCATCATGTACTTTGTCGTTCCTAAATTCGAAACCATCTTTAAGGACTTCGATACGGAATTGCCCGGCCTGACCATGTTTCTTTTGAGCCTTTCCAATTTTGTCATCGGTCAGTCGCGTGACGCCGCCGGTAACATAGTCCCGATGGCGATTCCCGGCTGGATCTACCTTTTGGGGTCGCCGATTTTCTTTTTCGTCATTTGGAAGCTGATTCGCCAGTTTCACGGTGGCCGATTCTTCCTGGACACCGTGAAGCTGAAAGTTCCGATTCTGGGGAACATTCTGATGAAGACGGCTGTCGCTCGTTTCACACGGACGCTCGGCACCTTGATTTCGGCAGGTGTCCCGATCCTCGAGGCGATCACGATCACCAAGGACACATCGGGCAACGAAGTGTATGTCCGTGCCCTGGGTCGCGTGCATGATTCCATTCGAGAAGGGGAATCCTTTGCTGCACCGCTCAAAGCCACCAAGGTTGTCGACAACCTTGTTGTGAACATGGTGGATGTCGGCGAGGAAACCGGTGATCTCGACAAGATGTTAACCAAAGTCGCGGACAATTATGACGATGAGGTCGAGACGCTCGTGGCCGGTCTCGTCGCCATGCTGGAGCCGGTCCTGGTCATCATCCTGGGTGTGATCGTAGGTTTCATCGTCATCGCGTTGTTCCTGCCGATGGTCAGCCTGATCAACAGTTTGTCCGGAGGCGGTGTTTAATCGGCCGTCCGACCAGGGACATCGGTTATTGAGGTTTGAAGTGCAGCGAGAGTCTCAACCAATTCGAAGTTTTTTCTCCCACCGCCGCGGCTTGACGCTGGTGGAGATGCTTGTGTCGATCGTCATTCTGGCGGTGGTTGCGGGTCTTGTTCTTGTCGGCATCAATGCACTGAGAGCGTCTCAGGCGAGGTCCATTACGCGTCAGCAAATCGCTGCCATTGCCTCCGCCATCGACCGTTACGCCGACTTCTGGCCTCAGTGGAAGGTCGTCGACACTTCCAGTGTGATCCCCGTGGCCGTGACGCTTTCCGATCGCGGCTGGCCGGACCATATTGCCGGACGCCTGTTTGACGACAATGCTTACCAATCCATCGCGACCTTCAACGACGACTTCCTGTTCTTCGCCAATAACGGTATTTTCACCATGCAGAATGGCGAGGACGAAATCAGGGTTGGTGACGTGCTCAGCGCCAATATCTGTCTGGCCTATGCGCTCACCTCGTCATCGGGAAAAGGGCCGTTTATCACGATTGACGACGACAGCCTGTATTTGAAGGAGATTACCGAGGTCACGTCGGTGGCTGATCCGCTTCTGCCGGCCCCACTTGGCGGTCTTTCTGCAAACCGGGCGCAGCGTGCGTTGGTTCTGGTCGATGCGTGGGGAACGCCCTATCGCTATTTTTGGGTTTTCCGGGATGCCGAAACCAATCTTAGCCAGCGAGCTTACAAAGGCTATTTACCGGTGGATTATGGCGCGTTTCTCCCCGGCTCGGGAGCGGGAGGCGTTCAAAACTCCGCCATGTTTCAAGATGACGCCGACCCTGACACTTTCAAGAAAGCGGTCGGTTATGTTCTGGAGTCGGCCGGACCTGACAAACGGTTCGGCAACGTTTGGAGAGTCAATCCGTCTGCCCAGGAGATTGAGGCGGCGGCTGACAACATCATTAGGCTGCCCTAGGAGTGAAAGGGATGCCCCGATATCGTGGACAACCCAATGAGGCCCCGCCGCGACGGCGGACAACCTTGACCGGCCGATGTCGCACTCGCGGTTTCACGCTTGTCGAATGGGCGGTGGTCATATCGATCACTGCGGTCCTGCTCGCCGCCGGCACGGTCGCCTTTCGCGGCTTTCAACAAAGCAGTGTTCTGGCGCAAGCAAAGAACGCCGTGGTCACGTATTCCAACATTGCCCGAAACTATGCCGTTGCCAACCACATCGAAACCATGCTCGTCGTCAATCCCTATAACGGCAGGTTCGAAATCTGGCACCTGAATCCTCCCAAACACGGCGGCCTTTGGGACCCCTACTCCGACAACGACGGCTCGAATCCGGATCTGTCCGACGGTTATGTCCACGCGCCGGTGCTGGACGGTTCGGCGGCGCTTCCGATCGACAACGATGGTGATCCGATCGTTGCCGTGCATCCGATTGATTATGCGGATGTCGATAGCGACAACACGCCGGTCCGGTCCACGAGTCCCGGCGATTCCAATCTCGACAATCTGATCTGGGCGGCGTTTTGCTTCGATGAAAACGGCAAACTGGTCACACGTACACGTCGCATCGCCACTCGATCCTACCGCTTTCGCAATGGCCTGCTTCGACCGGTCAACGAGCGTAACCGTCTGGATGATGAGTCCCCGGACATGGCGCTGCTCAAAAGCGGAGCGCTGGTGACGAGTAGCGACACCGCCATTACCTCAACGCGTGGATTTATCATCTCCGACAAGACGAAAATGGATGCCGCGGTCGGTTCCGTGCCGACGGCAGCCAACCTGGTGAACAACTGGCTGTTTGAAACGCGCCCCAGTGGTCGATTTGTTCAATTCGCCGACACGGTGGTCCTGGACCGCTTCTCCGGCCAAAAACTTGCGGGAGCTCCTTGACGTGACACGCGTACGATTCCAGTTCACCCCGCTTTCGCTTCCCCGGAAGGCGCGCGCGCAAATCGGTCATCTCCGACGTGCCGTCTCGTTGCTGGAAACGGGAATCGCCGTCAGCATTCTTGGAATCGGTCTGATCATGATCGCGGCGATCTTCCCCGTCGCGCTGGCACAACATCGAGAGAGCGCCGATCGGGCACAGGCTCTGGACATGGTCTCCCGGTCCAAGGCCATGCTTCACAATCGGCTCGATACGAACCGACTCTGGTTTGACCAGAGTTTTCTGGTCTCCGGCAATGATTCGCACTGGCATCTGATGCCCTTTGCCAACCTTGAAGTCGGAGGCACTTGGGTCGATCTGACGCGTTACGTCGCGCTGGTCAACGGCCGTCCCGCAGCTTCGTTACCGATCGGTTCCTTCTCTGAACTTCAACTTTTCGGCACCGACGTCCTCAGCGATCGGATCGCGCCCTTCAACGACAGACGTGCTCAAGAGGCTCCAAACCGGTTGATCTGGTATGGTTTCTATCGCCAGTTGGCCAACGGTTCCAAAAGCTTTACGGCGGCGGTCTGCAAACAGCGACGCAATCAAAGTTACTTCAAGCAGGATCTCACCGTCCAGTTTCCGACGCTTAATCCGACACCATTGATTTCCGAACCGCAGCGTTTTCCGATTCCCTGGCGTGTCACCGTCGCCCGATTCAGCGCCGCGCCATATGCGAACGCCCTTTACATTCCGGGCCTCAGTTCGATGCTTCCCCGGTTGGCGCCGCCCGGTTCGAAAATCATGATCCACGGGCACACATGTGCCGACGCCGCTCCGCTTCCGACCGTGCCGGCCGGGCGCATTCTGACCGTGGCTTATCCGATCGAAGACAACAACGGCGTCGTCGGCGTCCAGGTTCTGGAAGACCTCTTCGAGATTGGGACGAATGATCCCGCCGATACGGGCGACAACAATTTCGGCTTTGATGTCTGGCTGTTCCCACCTCCCAGGAACTCGACGGATTCGCCCCTGCTCGAATGGAAGGTGTCCCTATGAGGCGGTGGCCGCAAAAAAAGAGACGATCTCGGATCGGAGACCTGCGTCACAACGCCTTCACGCTGGTCGAGCTTCTTGTTTCAGTCGGTTTGTTGGTGGTGGTGATCGTGACGATTTCTCAGATTTTCAGGATCTCATCGGATGCCGCGGCCCGTGCCGCCGCCAATGCCGATGTCATCGCCTCGTCCGGGGCCCTGGGCGCAACCCTGTCCGACCAAATGCAGAAAATCGCGCCCTACCTGTTAGTCATTGATTCTCCCGCCCCGACCAGGGCGCGACAGGAAGCCCCCGGCGGGCCGAGATTCAAGCGGCTCCGTCATGATCGTCTCGTTTTTTTGACTCAGGGTGACGTCGATGAATACCAGTCGTTCACCGATCCCGTTCGAGGCGATCCGGTGCAGTTCACCCGTGGCCCGACGAGTAGTTCTGAGGCGCTGGTCTATTTCGGTCCCGGAATACCGCTTTCCAAAAAATCCTCACCTCCACGTGCGCAGGTTTTGAACGACGATATGGACCCGTTGAGCGTTTCGTTGACCGCCTCGGAATGGGTTTTCGTCCATCGCTCGATCCTGCTGACGTTGGACCTGGCTTCTCCTCCGGATGCCAGCTGGCTTCCGCCCACCGTGGATGAATTGACGAACCCCGGCAGAATGCTCAACGACACAAGCGGTACGTTGGACACCAACTTTTTCGAAGGCAAGATGGATGTCATTTATTCGCCGCCCGGCAGCGTTCGTCTCGCCAACGCCCAGACCATCGGCCAGATCATTCTTGAACAGTCTCTCACGGACGATCCGGCGAACCCGTCCATCGCTTCGCTCTGGCAGCCGAGCATCGCCCCGCGCACGGCCTCGTTGAACGCGAACAATGCTGATTTCTACAATCGAAGCGGTTCGAATTTCATTCCGCATCTGGCCGACTTTCAAATCGAATGGACCGACGGCCGCCGTATCGATCCGCTCGGCCCCGACCTCGATCCGACGACTCCCGACGGAGATATTCGCACGCGTTGGTTCGGCCTGCGGCCGGACCCCGCTTTCGACGTTGACGGAAACTTCCTCGACGACGTCCACAACGTCGGCAACAACAGCAGTCAACTTCCCTACATTGCCCGTCGGCGTCAGGACGTAATCGACTATGGCAACGGTTCTTTCGCGGACAGCACGCAGGCCGAAATTGACACGTTTCGTGACAAGATCGAATGGTCCAACGTGGTCGGCCCTGATGCAAGCACGCATTACCGCGCAATCTGGCGAGCTGATACATGGCAGCATCGCCCCAAGGCGTTGCGATTCACCTATCGGATTTACGATTCAGGCAATCGCCTCAAAAACTCCGCGGAGATCGACCTGGATGAAGACGCTGACGTGGACCCGGACGGGAACGACGACCCGGTGCTGGTCACTCAGTTTGGCCGGCAGTTCTCGATTGTCGTGGCCGTGCCCTAGATCCCACGGCCTTGTGCCGGACTTTTGGTGTCACCCTACCATGACACCTGGAGATAACGCTCGATGCAACGCAGCCAACAAGATACTTCTTCGATGGACGGCCTGCCCCGGCGCATCACGGGCATGCAAGTTCGCCACGACCGCCGCCGTCGAGGCACGGTCATGGTCTTCGTCCTGGGCGTTCTTGCACTGATCGGTTTGGTCGGTTTGGCGTTGATCGCCAAGACGCACGGCGAGTTCAAGCGGGTGAACCTCCAATCCGCCTCGACCTCCAATCAGGTGGTTATGGACGGCGCCATTCGAATCGTTCTTGATGTTCTGTACGACGACATCTGGGCCGCCTCGCCAAGCGATCCGAGTGTCGATTCGAGCAGGCCGTTATCCGGTGCGCTTTCGAGCGAATCTCGTGACTTTTTCGGCAATTTGCTCAACCCGCTCGATCTTCGCGAAAACAATGAACCGTTCGACCACCCGAACGTTGATCGCTGGCTGGCTTCGAGCATGCCCCATTTCTTTTGCGAAACGGACGGGATTAATATCGTGGTCTGTTCGGACCAGGTGCCGACGGTCATTGATCCTCTGAGCCCCACACCGACCGTCGAGGACAACGTCCTCGCCTGGCAATATGTGTCTTACCTTGGCACGGATATCAGCAAGCCCCTGTCGTTCACTCCGACCGCCGGCGTCACACAAGCGGTGAATCCCTTCATGTGGGCCGGGAATTCACGGGACTTCACGCCGGCGATCAACACCCTGGTGCGTTACGGACCCTCCAAGCTGACCGACATTAAAATTCTACAGACGCCGCCGCCTCTCTTTTCCGGCGAACTGATCCCAGGCTCGACGACAAACGTCACCATCCGGGCGGCCCGTGAGCTTTGGAACGGCCCCGGCCATCAAGCGCAATTGGGCATTCAACTCTCCTCGGACCCCACGCTGGTCGGTCTTATCCCGCAGTTTCCCTACTTCGACACCAACCTCGATGGCGAGGTGGATCTCTACGATGCTGACGGCGACGGTTGTCCGGATTCGCCGATCAGTTTTCCCATTGAACTTGACAGCCCCGATCCCAATCGTCCCCGCCGTCTCTACGCCGCCATTCGGATCGTGGACCATGCCGGGATGTTGAATGTCAACACGGCATCGGCCTTTACCTTGCCGGGCGGTGATCTCACATTTGATGAGGCAACGCCGGGTCTTCAGCGTCGTGGGCGCAGCACAACGGAGTTTCTTCTGGAAAACGTTGTTCACCGTCAAGACTGGTTCAGCACCGCTCGAACCGCCAACCTCGCGGACTACCGCTCGAACAACGTCATCCCGAATCCTGATCCGGTCCGCCACGACTTTGACGTCGTCCGACGGGTTTTGCTTGGGGGCTTGCCTGATTTTTCGCAGCGATACAATCTTTACGGTCTGACGGAAGAGGCTTCTCTTCGCCACCGAAACATGCTCGTAAGATACGACCGCAGAGCCGACAACCGGGCAGCCAACGACTACCGCACCATTGACGTCGCCCTGCCCGGCACGATGCTCTGGTCCCGCAACGTTTTATTCGACACGGACACCAATGCGTTTCACTATAACATCCCGGTCAATCGCGATGCTCGTTGGAACCGTTTGAATGCAAATTATCAGCCGACGGGTTCTGTGACGACGTACGAAGGCTACTCCGTCGGCAGCAATGCGGGTTGGCGTCAACTTCTGGATGAAGACCAGTCGCTGGCCGTGAAGCGTCCGATGTTGACCACCGTCAATGTCGACGTCGCGCCTCCCCCGGATATCGCTTCGGTCGCGTCGCCCGCGCCCGCCGCCACGGTCGACGACCGCCTGCTCCAACTCTGGAACCTGGGCATGAACTGGCCGGTCCTCATTCCCGCGTCGTCGCCGCTGCTCACCGATCCGAATCGCCCACAGGATCTCGTCGGTGTTTGTACATCTTGCTCGCTGGTGGATCAGCTCACGGTTCCGGACGGCCGTCTCCCGCCGGACTGGGCCCGCGTCCACCCGATCGACATCAACATGGGCTCGGTCGATGATCCTCTCGATGCCAAGGGCGACTTTCTCCGTTACATGGCCGCGGCCATGTATCTGGCACTCGATGGCGTCGATCGCTATCAGATCATGCCGTTGTCCGATTCGTTGGCTTCGAACGCTTCGCTCAATCGTCTTTATCTCGCCTGGCAGTTCGCCGTCAATCTCGTGGATTATCGCGACTCCGACGGCGTCCCCACGATTCTCGAGGTTCCCGGGCTGCCCGGCCAGTATGTTTACGGCATCGAGAAACAGCCGTTCTTCACCGAGGCTTTTGCCTTCCTGAAGGAAAACGAGGTTCCGGCCCCTAACAACAATCAGAGCGACAAATGGTATTTCGCATTCGAGCTTTTTGTGCCACCCGGTTGGTCGGTCTCCACCGACAATCTTTATTTCCACGCGCCCGGCGCCGATGCAAGCGGCGGCCCGCTTTGGATTCCGCTCAACGACTTTGTCCCGGTCGGCTCCGCCCCATCCATCCAGCAGACACAAATGCTCGACGGTGGTGCGGTCAATGACATCACACCTGACCGGCATGGAAATTATTTCGTCTTCTGCGGGTCGCGCATCCACGAACCCACGCTCAATGACCTGGCGCAATTCGAGGCACGTGCATACACGAATGGAAGCACGGCGACTCCTCTGAGAATCGCCACCGACGGCAACGGCCGCCTGGAGCTTGTCTATTCACCCACGGGCGACCTGGTTGATCCTCGCAATCATGTGCTCGATGTCATCGGCCCTGAGCACTCCGGTGACGTGATCACCGGCGCGGACACGGGCCGGAACGTTTGGGCCACGCGCGGACAAGGTATCAATCAATTGGCCGAGCAGAACAGGCACTTTTTCTCTTTGCGACGAAGCACCAAGGGGTGGCGTTTCACAACCGGTTGGCACACGTACGGCCAAACCGAAGTGCCCTCCCCCAACAACGCCGAATTCGGAAACTATGATGAATCTCTCGGAAAACCCAATGACGTTCTCAGCAACCTGAATGACAATATTCCGGAGTCGATCTGGCCCACCCTCACGTCGCTGACCGAACCCGGCGGCGAACCGCGGTTCGTCCGGCCGGACGGCAACGGCGGTGTGGATCTGGTGAACGGTTTCGAATCGGGCCAGCCTTTCGAAGCTTTTGACTCCGTCGCCGATCTCAGTCGCTTGTACATGCTCGGCCCCAGGCTCAATCAGTTCTCACTCTCACTTTTTGACGCTGCAGAAGATCCGAACCGTGTTTTGCCTGTGACGTACCTGCTCGCCAGGACAATCGAAGAGACGACCATTCCGAATGGTCTCCTGCCCCAGCGCAAAATCGAGCGCGTCGCCGCGGGCCGCCTGGATTTCGAGCACAAAACCTCGGAACCGCCTTGGACGTGGCGTCTCTTTGATTATCTCACGACCCAAGGGCACCTGTTCGACAGTGTGGACAATGACGGTGACGGCAACACCGACCTCAGCGATCCCACCGAGGCCTACGATGTTCTGTTCCGCCTCGCCGGCCGGGTCAACTTGAACACCGCGCCGGCCTCCGTTCTTCGAAGCGGGCCGTTCATGTCTTACCTCCCGACGTCGCCGGAGCAGGTCCTCGCCGATCCGAGCATACTCCAAAACCCCGCGCAGACGTTCAATAACGAGAACAATCCGCTTTATTGGGATTTCCCGACAGCCATCGTCGCCGCTCGTGAGAACCGTTCCGTCCCGTTGCGATTGCCCGATGCGGACGGTGTTCCGCAGATCGTCGCCCTGGCCGAACGCGGGCTTGGCCAAGGTCCGTCAGTCATGCAGCGCGGCGCATTTGCCCAGGTCATCGAATTGGCCGGTCTGCGAGCCGACAGAGCCATTATTGACAACCTGGATCCGTTTGCGCCGAGAAACCATCTGTTTCAGGTCGATCGTTTCTGGGCGGAGAATACGCTGCGTTTGCCCTATCACAAATTCAGAGCCGACGAACCTGCGCTTGGGCCCGAATTCTCACCCGGTGACGACGGCGGCGATTTCTTCTCGCCGGACTTCCGGTATCGCCGCGACAGCGAGACCGCCGATTATGTGCCGATTCTGTCGCCTCCCGACTCCGTGGGGGATCCGCTTGAAGCCGGCGGCATCCGCGGCCGTGACACGTATCTCTCTCGCTGGACGAATATTTACACGACGCGTTCCGATTGCTTCACCGCTTACATCGCCTTGATTGACGAGGACGGTAACTACGTTCAGCGTAGCCAGGTAACCTTGGACCGGAGCGTTTGTTTCCAGGAAGCCCCCGCCGGTCCGGGGGGTTTTCGTGTGAAGATCCTCCCTCGAATCCTGGCTCGCTCGGACGGCAGTTATCTGGACGACACAAAATAACCCCCTGTATCTCTCAATCACGCGACGAGAATGAGGCCGAACGGGCCGATTCGAGGGAAATACGGACCATGCCGCCCCCTGCCCTAGCGTCGACAAGGCTTTACTGGACACCTGGTTAGGGCTATGATGAAGTGAGAGCCGACCGGAAGGCAGATGCCCTCTTGCCAGCAAACAAAGGACGGGGGAGGTTGCTGATACGGAAATTGAATAACCCCCCGTATTTCCATCTTTGGAAATACAAACGACCTACCTGGAGAATTGTTATGTCTATCTCGAAGAAACGAAATGGATTCACCCTCATCGAACTGCTGACCGTCATGGCGATCATCGTGTTGCTGATCGGCATCCTCACGCCTGCGCTGTCGAGCGCCCGAAACCAGGCCAAGAAAACAGCCGTCCGGGCTCAAATCAACGCCATGGAAGTCGGCTTGGAGAACTTCATCGTCGATGAGACAGACTATCCTGCCTCCAACGCCGTCCTGTGGGCCGATGACTTTACGGACGCATTAGGCCTTCGCACGGATCAAATGACGGCCTGGGAAGTCGGGACTCTCGGTGGTTCAGATTTGCTGCAAGGTGCACACATTTTGCTTGACGCCCTGGTCGGCCGAGATTTCCTGGGCTACGACCCACGGGCTCCTCTGGTCGGACCCCAGGCAAACAACCCCACGCCATACAACCGCTGGGATTCGGCAAACGAACGACGACAGCCCTACATCCCGCCGGACGGCATCGGCGTCACCTCGGAAAACGATCCGCCCGAAGATGGAGACGGCCAATATCCAGACCCCGCGATTGTGCAACCCACGATTGACGGTTTGCTGTGCCGCGTCTTCCGTGACGAGTTCGGCTGGCCCATTCTCTACTATCGCGCCTCGCTGACCGCCAACCAGAACACTCCGATCATCCAAACCCAGGCCGGGACGGCATTCGGCGACGGTGTCTTCGACGGCCAGGACAATCAGCTCTTCACGAGTTATACAAACTCACCGCATAAAATCGCGGACGCGCCCGATGGAATGATGGACGCTGCCGGCATGGGCATCTCGGTGCTCCCCAACGACTTCGCCGAGTTCATTCGCTCCTTCCGAGCCACGACCTACACCACGGGCTCACTGAACATTCAAAGAGCACGCCCCGTCAAGTCCGATCGGTTTATCATCCTGAGCGCCGGTAAGGACGGCATCTACGGCAATCTGGATGACGTGGCCAACTTTGATGTTCTTTCGCCTGAACGTTAAACAGATCGCATGACTGAGTATTACAAAGCCCCGGGCATTCCTGCCCGGGGCTTTTTTGTGCGCTCGCCGCCGCTGGTCCGGCAAAGTCCCGCGATGGTTGCTTCTCGAACGGAAGCCATGCTACCGTCGTCGGTTCGTGTCGTTTGCGGCCGGAGGACTTAGACGCTCATAAAATGCGGCGTCCTGCTTACGTCCCCTTGCCGCCAGATCCGACGCCAGATCGGGCAAATTACGAAGCATGCGAAAATACCAGCGGCCCGGGTACGGTCCCCGAAGATGCGCGCGAATCGCATTGCGGCCGTAGCTTTGGGCATCCGTCAAAAGTCGATCGACGGAAACGGGTCCAAGATAGATAATCTGCAGGCCCCCTTGAGGATCAATCAAGAAACTCGTCGGCAGTGACCAGTTGCCCTCTTTGTCGCGGACGTGGTGGAAAATGGAATCGAGCGATTCCACAAAACCGGCTTCCGGAACCGCCAACGTGAATCGTGTCGTCGCCGACGGTGAGCCCAATGTTTTCTGAAACCATGTCTTTGCGTTCTTTTGATCCTCCGGTTTGTCCAGGTTCAGGGCGATGACTTCGAGCCCTGCCTTGGTAAGCTCCGCTTGGCGCTCCATCAACAAACTCAATTCTTCACGACAAGGACGGCACCAGTGGGCCCAAAGGTTTAGAAGCTTGACCGAACCGTCGTTCCGATCGCCAAGGACCCTCCGAATGTCAGGAGGCATGGGCAGAGGCACTTTCAAGACAATGCGCGCCGCGCCGTCGTGATCCGGCACATCGGCCGGTTTAATGGGCGAAGCCATTGAACGATTGTTCGGGACCGAGACAGCCCGGCCATACTGTTCCACGTGATAACGCCGATTGACTACCAGCGCCCCGAGTTCCTGCCGCGCCCCGTCAGGCCAGGTAATCTCAACTCGACTCACAGCGTCGGCCTCGCCGAGGCCGAAATGCAGCCATTTGCTTGATTGCGCCAGATATCCTTCACCGGCGAGGAGTGTACGCGTCATCGTACGCCCCCCGGCCTCTACCGTGACCTTGGCGCCGACGGCGTCCCGATTGCATGTCTTGCCTTTCAGCTTTAGCGCGATGAAGCGATGATCCGTCTGTTGATTATTGCGCAAAAATCGGAGCTGAGGCCCCGTTCGGTTTTTTAGCCAGACATCGAGGTCACCGTCACCATCCCAATCACTCACGGCGAGTGAGCGGCCGTCGTCCGGAAAATCCAATCCACCCAAGGAGGAAACATCGACGAAACTCCCATCGGCCAGATTGAGGTAGCTGCAGTTCCGTTCGTTCCCACTCCAGGACTTGCCTTGATGCATGAGCGCCGTCATCGCCGCCCAGCCTTTTACGTAGTCTCTGGTCTGCTGCTTCGCCGTTTCTCGGGTATCGGCCACCGGTGATTGCGACGCAACGCGACGCCAGAAGAAACTTCACAAATCATCCTTGTGTTCATTGGTGATGAAGCCGTTCGGGACCATCAGGTCGTCATAACCGTCGTTGTTGAAATCGACGAACATCGCGCCCCAGGCCCAGCGCCCCATCCGCACGCCGGCCGCCTCTGACTCGTCACGAAACGTTCCGTCACCCTGGTTGGCCAGCAGGGTGTTGCCCAGGCTGTGCCGCTGCGCGCCGCCTCGGTCCTTCAACGTCGCTTCGGGCATGAACCGTGATTGGTAAGCGATGCGCCGTCCCGCCGAGGAAAACATGTTGGTGACGTAAAGATCGAAATCGCCGTCGAGGTCGTAATCGGCCCAACTGATTCCCATGCCTGCCGCCTGATCCTCGCTCCCGGTCTCGGCCGCGACATCCTTAAACTTACCGCCGTCGTTGCGATACAGATTGTTTCGTCCGAAGTCGTTGGCCACATACAAGTCCGGATCGCCGTCGTTGTCATAATCGAGCCACGTCGCCGCAAGGCTGAATCGCGCGTTGTTCACGTGCAACCCGGCGTCGCGCGTCGCATCTTTGAGTCCGCGATTGCCTTCGTTTCGGATCAGCACGTTCGTGGGGCCGTTGTTTGCATCATAAAAAGGGATCGGCACACTGATGCCGTAGCGCACCTTGACGTAACGGCATGCATAGAGGTCAAGGTCCCCGTCCGCGTCGTAATCCGCAGCCGCCAGCGAGTAAAACGACGCAGGCGTACCCGCCTTCAGCCCATGACGCGGTCTGAATCGTCCGGTCCCGTCGTTCTCGCAATAGACGATCGTATGCCCCATCGCACAGACAAGGTCTTGATCACCGTCGTTATTCATGTCGACGAGCAGGACGCCTTTGGTATCGTCCAGCCACGCGACACCGGCGTCATGGGCGGTATCCCGCACGGACCCGTCCGGGTTCTGAATGAAAAGTTTGTTCGGCAGCCCGGTTCCCAGCCCCACGTAGAGGTCGTCCAACCCGTCACCGTTGACGTCCCCGACGGCGATCCCGTTCTGTCCCATGAAATTGATCTCCCCCACCGCGTCGATCCGGCCGTACCAATATTCACTGCCAAGGGCGAGTTGGGGAAACCACGTCTCCTGATTCGTAATGACGGATCGGGTGCAGTCGTCGAACATCGGCTTGGAACACTCGGTCTCGTCGAATCGGAGTGGAGTCAGGGCCTTGATCAGGGGACGCTCGGTCTCGGGCTTTTTGACCCACTCGATCGACCAGGTTGCATTCTGTTGCACCCGCGTACCGGCTCCCTCCGAAAAGGCCTGAAAGAAGACGATCGTATTGAATTCGGATGCACTGGATGGCTCGACACTGACGGTCTTGAACTTGACTCGCATCGCGGCGGTCTTGTGATGCGGTGCCAGCAAACTCGAAAACGCCGACGTGGCATCCGTTTTCGAAAGGCTGGAAAAACCGTCCTCTTCAACCCTTCGAACGCGAACCCGGCCGACGGTCCGAGTCGTCATTTTTTCGGGCCGCAGATGCGTCATCCGGCAGTCATCGGTAAAGAAGGAGCTGAGCCGATCGGTCAACGCCTCGCGCTGCTGGACCAGCACCTTGGACAACGCCTTCAGCTGAACGTCCGCTCGATGCGCTTGAACCTCCGTCGTCCAGTCATCCGCCTCCGGATCAGCCTTTTCCAGGAGGTCTTCAACTTGCTTGGCGCCGGTCGCCGACGCCGCCGTGACGGGTGGGCGTGTCGATTGGGCAAGGGAAAGACCGGCGGTCAAAAACAACAGCACCGGAAAACACCACGGTCCTTTTCCCACCAACGACCTCCTGTTCGCTCGACCGTTTCCATGTTAGGACATGAGGTCATTCACCACAAGAAAGTAACAGGACCGGACAGGCCAAATTGTCGATCACGAAGTTCGTTGATAAGATAAATGGAAGACGGAGGGCGAACTTGAAGCCGCGCGTGATCCTTTCAACCTGCCTGACCTGCATCACCGTGATGACCGTCGGCTGCGGACTCGTCGGCGGTGACGTCATCGGCGGAACATTTTCGGACACCGGCAACGACACGGCCAACCGTTTTTTTCACCGTGCCAGCCTGCTGCAAAACGGTCAGGTCATGGTGTCGGGCGGCATGCGAATCAACCTCATCCCGGCCACCTTGGTTTCGCTGAGCGATTTGTCTTTTTTCGATCCCGTCGCGAATTCGTTTTCGGCCTCTTTCCAACCCACCGGCGGCGGACCGATGGTGACGCCTTCTCTGTCCGTCGCACGCAGCAGCCATACCCAAACCACCCTGCAAGACGGCCGCGTCCTGATCACGGGCGGCCGAACCAACGCCACGGGAACCAACCCCGGGACGCCGATCAACTCGGTGGAAATCTTCGATCCGCTCACAGGGACGATCCAGGCCGGCCCGGCCATGTCTACGCAGAGAACCGACCACACGGCCTCGCTTCTTCCGGACGGCCGCGTCGTCGTCGCGGGGGGCGGCACGTGGCAAATCTTCGACCCCACGACGGACACCTGGTCCGTGAGCTTCGCGCTGCAACGGACACGTGCGGCCCATGCCGCGGTCGCGCTGCCGGACCATGACGGTCCCGGCCTGCATCGCGTCCTTCTCATCGCCGGAAACGGAAACGGGTCGACGACACTCGAATTGCTTAACCCCGACGCCACCATGAGTACACTTCTGTCCGCCACGCTGACCATCGGCGTGGACGATTTGGCGGCGACGTTGTTAAACGACGGCACGGTCCTGATTGTCGCCGGTCAACACATTACCAACGGCGACACCGTCGATCTGTCCTACCGCTATGATCCGGTGACCGACATCATCACACCGACGGCCCCCCCACCGGGCCTTGCCAACGGCATCTCCGACCACCAGATCGTCGCGCTCGACCGTTTCGCCATCATCTTCGGCGGCGAACAGCAGGTCTCCGGCGTCGATACCGAGCTGGACTACGCCGCTGTTTACGATGGAGCGACCGGGGATTGGCCCTTCGTCACTACGATGAACCACCCCCACGACGACTTCGCCGCGGTGCTTTTGCCCGATGACCGTATTCTGCTCATCGATGGCGGCGTTCCCTTTTTGAACATGGCGTTCCCCTCGAATGCCGTCGAGATCTTCACGCCGACGCTGATCAAACTCGGCGACATGAACAACGACACCATTCTGAACGAGCTGGACGTCCTGCCGTTTGTCGGCGTCCTCATCGATCCCGACACGGCCTCCTCCTTGGAACGCTGCGCCGCCGACACGAATGGGGATCACTCGTTAGACGCCCGTGACATTCAGATGTTTGTCAACGCCCTGATCTCCGGCCTGCCTTGATCTCCTTTAGAAAGCGGTTGGTGTCCGAACGCTCTTGCGCGCCAACGGCAAAAGCCCCGGGCACACGTGCCCGGGGCTTTGAAGCAAAAAGCGAACCCAGGGTAGCGCCTTCGGCGCAACCCTGGGCTGGAGGGCATAGCCCTTTCAGGGCAGTCAGGATCGAGCATGTTGTGGTCTGATTCGGCCCGAATGACAAACGACCCGGAATGCCTTATTCTGTCATGCAGGTCCGGAGCGAGAGAGGCATGGCCGAGCCCAACGAAAACCCAACGCTCAAGCCGCCGCGCATGACGATTCTGTCGGATCACCCGATCCTGCGCGAAGATGAAAAAATCGAAATGCGCGAGACGGACTCCTTTATGCTGAATTCCCGTCTCGGCGCGGTGTACGACATCATCCGCCACAAAAACACCCGGCCCCCGTTGGCGGTGGCCGTCTACGGCGACTGGGGCACGGGCAAAAGCTCCGCTATGCGCTGGCTGAGCGATCGTCTGGGTGAATGGAGCCAGCTCAGCAAGACCAGGCGCAAGGACCATTGCCGCACGCGGACGGTCTGGTTCGACCCGTGGAAGTACACCAAGCGCGAAGACGTCTGGCGCGGGCTCATCGCCGAGGTCATCCTCAAAGCCATCGACGTACGCGGGGCCTCGCTGCACACCGTGGTCAGCGCGGCCCGGAAGTTCGGCCTCTTCCTCGGACGGTCGTTTCTCAACATTCTTGCCAGCACCGAATTGAAGGTCGGGGCTGAGGCTGGTGCCACCGGCCAGAAAATCAGTGGTGAAGCAAAAGTCGATCTCGACGCATTGTCGAAGATCGCCGAGGACTACCGCCAGACGTCTCACCCTGAAAAGGCCTTTCTCAACGAGTTCGAGACCGCGCTGCGAGAGTGGGTCAGGGCCTCGCTCGCCAATGACGAGCGTATGGTCATTTTCATTGATGACCTCGATCGTTGTCTGCCGGAAGTCGTACTGGAAGTGCTCGAAGCCCTCAAGCTTTATCTAAACATCCCACAATTGATCTTCGTCGTTGGGCTGGATCGCGAAGTCGTAGACGCGGTCGTCAGGCATCACTACGACGACAAAGGACTGGGCGAAGCCAAACCGGAGCACTACCTGGACAAAATGTTCCAGGTTGAAGTCGACATCCCGCCCAGTCAGAAGCAGATGGAAGGCTACCTCGAACACCAGATCGCCATCATGAACAAAGTTGCCGACGAATATTGGTCGGACAATCTCACCGGCTCGAATAAGCGTTACAAGGAGGTTATTGAGGAGAAGATTGGCAGGCTGGCCGAAGACAATCCCCGCGAGGTCAAGCGGCTGCTAAACAGCACACTCTTGCGCGCAACGGCGGCGGCCCGCCATGACGAACTGGGCGGCAATGAGGCTCTGCGTTTCACACAGGGCTGTCAGGTGTACCTGATGCAGCGCGTGCTGCGAAAGTACGTGCCCAAGTCGGCCACGTTGCTCCGCGAGGGCGAGGCATTGGCCTTCTTCGAACGTTGGTCACAGTTCATTGCGGCGCATCCGGATTTCCGAAGGCCCGGTCGTCGGGCGGAAGACGAAACCGCGGAACACACTTCCGATAAGCGGGAGCAGTCGTCGTCAGACGACCAGGACTACGAAATGCTCAAGGTGTCACTTCCGCGTTACCGCGACAGCGGGGAACCGATTCCGCTGTTCGACCAGCCGCACTTGTGGGATCTGTTAGCGATTCCATTCTCTCCGGACGTCGCCGCTGCCGCGGTCATCGACAGTTCTGGTAAGGAGGAACGCCGTCCGCAAGCGGCAAAAGCCGTATCCCGCCCCCAATCTGAAGGCGATGCCCGTGAAGCCGTGCGGGAAGCGGCGCACCCCATGGCGGATATGACGCCGACCCTGCTCAGCGCAATCGCACGTCAACTGGACAAACCTGTCGCCTCGCTTCAACCTGAGGACCTGCCACAGGTTCGCGAGTTGGGTTTAGCTTTCACCGACTTACGCAACCTGAAGCCGCTGTCGGCCCTCACCGCGCTGCAAGCACTCAACCTGAATGGGGCTCAGATCAAAAACGCCGAGTTGGCCCACCTGGAAAAACTCACCACACTGCAAATGCTGGACTTGGAAGGCACGCAGATCACCGACGCAGGGTTGGCCCATCTCCAAAAACTCACCGTACTGAAAAGGCTCTACCTGGACGACACGCGGATCACAGACGCGGGGCTGGCCCACCTCCAAAAACTCACCGCACTGCAAAAACTATACCTGGAAGGCACGCAGATCACAGACGCGGGGCTGGCCCATCTCCAAAAACTCACCGCACTGCAAAAGCTCGACCTGAGGAGGACACGGATCACCGGCGCGGGGCTGGCCTATCTCCAAAAACTCACCGCACTGCAATCGCTCTCCCTGAGAAATACGCAGATCACCGACCGGGGACTGATCCACCTCGAAAAGCTCACCGCGCTGCAAACGCTCGATCTGAGGAATACGCAGATCACCGACGCGGGGCTGGCCCATCTTGAGGCCTGCACGGAGCTCAAAGGCCTGTACGTGGTCGGGACCAAAGTTACGCAAGCAGGCGAAAAGCGGCTCTTCGAGGCGATCGAGCGCCGTCGGCGCGCTTCTGATTGAGGCGATCTGCCTTGATCAGAGCCGCGCCCGAGAGAGGACGACTGCTGGGCGGACAGCGATCTCCTCGCCGTCGCCGGGGGTTGTCTGTCGCATCTGATGTTTCGGCGCGAGATCATGTTCAAGCACGAGCAGATGTCCGACGAGCCGTTGCAGTTGGACCTGCACCGGCCATACCACCGATTGAGCAGCCGACTGACGGCGGCGCTGAACTACGCGCTGACCGTGGCCTCGAACATCATCAACAGTTGCGTCCCAACCGACGAGGACAAGACTTATATGATCGAAGTCACTTACGAAGGACCACACTTTCAGTATCTGAGAGTGAAACCGGACGAGGAAGAATCGTTCGACGAGGTTATGGTCGAGGACGAAGCAAGAGCGTCGGAGGGCGGTGCGACGGAGCCGGAGGACAAAGAAACTCAGACGGTGGAGGCGTCGCAAGAGTAGGACAGGTGTGTCGCCCGCTAAGCGGGTCCGCGATGACCGCGCGTGATGCGGTCATGCGGGCCGCCTTGTAAAGATCATCGGATAAGCTAAAAGAAGGACGGCGGCCGCGTCAACTTTGACGGGCCGCCGTCTAATTTTTGGTCGATTTGCTCGCCCCTCTACCCCCCCCTCAGTCCCCCCCTACAAGGGGGGGGAAGATTCGGACTAGGCCGCCGTCCGGGTTTTTGCGTAACTTCTCAAGCTCACACGGGAGCAAGGAAGGCAACGCCAATCCCCTGGTCCCTTGATCCCTCGACCCCTTGGCCCCTCGCCTCAAGGCAACGGGAGCGCCGCCGGCTCAACACCCGTCGGCAGCCCCAACAATTCCTGGGCCGACTGCAACGGCCGCGCGGGCGCGGGCAGCAAACTCGTCTCGGGCATCGCCATCCAGCACAGAGGCCGGGCGACCTGCGAGAAGAAGCGAAGCTGGCGGTCGAACGAGATGCGCGGCGCCGGGGTCTGGGCACGCTGCATCGCCTCCATCGACATCATCGGAAGGCCGCCGCCGAAGAGCAGGTCGCCGATCGAGGCCGGTCGCGGATAGTGAACCAGCTTGATCTCGGCGCTGGGCGGGATGTCGGCCATATCGCGCGCGGCCGCGACTGCATCTTCCAGACCACCGAGTCGATCGACCAGGCCGATCTCAAGCGCCTGTCGGCCGGTGTAAATTCGGCCTCCGGCGACCTTGCGGACTTCTTCCTTGGGCATCTTGCGCGTCATCGCCACGCGATCGAGGAAGATCTCGTAAAAGTCCAGGATGAGCTTCTGAATGAAATCGCGATCCTTCGGCAGCATGTCGCAATGGCCGGTGCCGAGCAACGATCGCGCGCCGCGTTTCATCTCGGCGACGTTCACGTCTGCCCGATTAATGGCCGACGCCTGATTCGCGAGAATGGTCAGGACGCCGATGGAGCCGGTGATGGTCGTCGGCTGGGCAAAGATAAGCCGTCCGGGACAGGCGATGTAATAGCCGCCGGAGCCTGCGACGGAACCCATGCTGACGATCAGCGGCTTCTCTTCGTCCAGCTCGCGGAGCTTCTGCCAGATCACGTCCGACGCATGGCCGGAGCCGCCCGGGCTGTCGATGTGCAACACGACGGCTCGGATGGTCTTGTTCTTGCGAATCCGCTCGATCGTTTTCACGAAATCGTCACGCATCACCATCATGGTGGAGAAGCTGGCGCCGAGACTCATGTCGACAATCGGCCCACGGGCATGAAGGACGGCAATCTTGGGGCCGACCTCGGTGTAGCGCTTCTGGGCCTGCTTGACCTGCTTCTGCCATGCGTTGAGCAGATCGTTCAGGGAGACGATCTTCGAGAAATCAGAGCCGAAGTCGCGCGCCTTCTTGTACTTGTGGCGGCGGAGGATGCGATCGCGATATTCTTCGTAATAGGTGATAACATCGACAAGGTTTCGGTTCTTCGCCCTTTCGGCGTCGAAGATGGCGATGTCGATGATCTCCTTCACCTTCTCTTCCGACAGGCCACGGCCTTCGGCGATGAACTTGACGTAATCCTCATACCAGTCGTCGAGGATGCCTTCGAACTCCTCTCTGAAATACTTGTTCGGTCCACGGCTGTTGACGAAGCCGGGGTACTTGAAGCGGCCGGCGGTGATGACGTCGAACTCGATGCCCTGCATCTGGTACATGCCGCGCAGGAACGGGAACACCCGACCGATGCCGGGAATGGCGAGCGAGCCTGACGGCGCAATGGCCACCTCATCGGCCTGGCATGCCAGCAGATACCCCATCGGGTCACCGGAGTTGAGAAAGGCGAGCACTTTTTTGTCGGCCTTGCGAAGCTCGGCGATGCCGGCTCGCAACTCTTCAACATCGGGCAGGCCAAGGTTCAGACCGTCCATGTTCAGCAGGACCGCTCCGACCTCGTCGTCTTCGCCGTATTTCTTGAATCGCTCCAGCAACTCGCTGATCGTGTTGATCCGACCGGGCAACGGAATGTTGAGCGATCTGGCCGCGACGAGGAACGGATCGATTCTGACCTCGACCAGCTTCTTGATCGGATCGACCTTCTTCTCGTCTTTCTTTTCGACTTTCTCTTCGACGAGCTTCTTCGCGTCGTCGTCCTTGTCGAACGCTTGCGCGAACGGAACGGCCGAAAAGGCGATCAACACGGTTAGGAAAAACGGTAGCTTTCTCTGGCGCATCATGAACTCCCTCGATGGTTATCAGGCATCTCATTGTCTGCAGAGAGGACACCGTGGTCCGGCCCTCTCCCGTATCTTATTACAACGTGACCTGTCGTTTCTTTTTGGATGATTTTTCCTTCTTGTCATCTTCCGACGTCTTCTCGACGCGATGGATCTTGCCCTCGGCGTCGATGTAGATCGTCTGATAGTTGACGAACTCGCCGTCCCGGAGCTTGAGCTTCCATTCCGACTCTTCCTCTGACCAGTCAATCACGTAAAGTGAATCGTCGATGGCCTCCTCTTCCTCGGTTTCGTCGTCGTCCTTCCGGACAAACATGGAGACCAACCCTTCGGCGAAGGTCTTCTCCTTGGGCCGAAGGTTCAACAAGTACGCGTATGTCGTGAAGTCGACGTACCCGTCAAGTTCCGCCACCGTGGCGGGCCATCGCTCGAAATCCTCCTTGAACAGCTTGGCATGGTGATACAGCACGCGAAGATGACGACAAGCGGTGCGTTCACGAGCCAACTCCGAGGTCGGCGCAGCCGTCGAGCCGAGCGAGACGGAAACCACGGTCGGAACATAAATGGCTCCGACCGGAACCGGCCCCTGATGCGACACGCGCAGGCCGCCCGCGGAGATTCTGAAGTCAATCCTGCTGTCCACCAGCGCGTCATCGAGTTCATCGGCCTCCGGCGGGATGCTTGAATCCTCGGACAAGCTCGACAAAAGGCCGAGGTAAGGCTGAGCGAGTTCGTAGATGTGCCTCCAACGAATACGGGCCTGCCAGTGGGCCTTTTTCGAGGAGGGCATTTTGACCGTGTCCTTGGTCAGGTCTTTCCAACGCTGGACCGCGTCGTCGGCCCAGGTGGAAGTCTGGGCGACGATCAGATAGGTCTTCTTGGATTCGTCCTCACCGGTCTCTTCGAAAAACAGCACGGTTCGGTAATCCAACGACATCAGTCCATACGAGCCGCCGGCGGACGGGTCCTTCCAGAAAACGACCCGGTCGTCGATCTCCTCTTCGTACCAGGCCGGCGGCCGATCATCGTCGCTCCGCTTCTTGTTGTCCTTCTCGATGAACTTGCGAATGTCTTCGATGACGTCCTTTTTCTTTTTGGCTTTGAACTGGTAAAAGAGATCAGGGAACGGCAGAAAGCCCGTGCCTGGAACGGCCGCATAGGCCATCTCACTTCCAACGCGGGACCCGATCGTCCTGGGCGGTAGACCGGCGATGCCGTCCGCGGCCCCGCCACCGAGACCGAGATTCATGACGGCCAACGCATAGGCGTCCTTCGGGCATTTGAAGGACTGTTTCGCCTTCTTGAAGACGGTCTTGATCATGCCGCCAACGAGCGGATTCCAGACGACCCCCCACCGCTCGCTCCAGCGGCCGCTTTTCTTCAAAGTGACGCGATACCGGATGTCGCTAATGCCGGAAATGCTGGAGAAAAGAGAGGAGCCCTTCTCGTCTTCATCCCCGGCGTTGAGATTCAAACGACAATAAATGAGGGACTTCTTCTTAGAACCACCGTCCGACGCTTGCCCGTAAACCGTATCGGGGGGCTGAAAATCCGCGGCCGAGGCGATCAGAGCGCCGCCGCCTGCTTTGGAGAGGACCGCAAGCACAACGTCCGGCAATTCCAACTGATAGGTGCCGTCCTCATTATCGATCAGTTCGACGTTCTCCAGGATCTTGGCGGCAATCTCGTCCTCCAGGAGTTCTCGGAGATTGTCGGCGAGGTCCTTCAAAGGCCAGTCTACGCGCAGCGCCCACCTTGGACGCCCTTCACGATCCTGCGTGTAGGTCGTCAACGCGAGCGACGTGTTCGGCCAGGTGCTGATTTTTTCGATCAACTTGAGCGCCGCCCCGATGTCGAAATCCTCATCGGACTCCTGACGAGGCTTCGGGATGATCTGCGAAACGGCGCCATACAACGCCGCGGTCTTGGATGCCTTGAACGCATCCGACAGGGCCAGGACCGAAGGGACAAAGACCTCGACCTGCGGCGTGCTGGATTTCTCCTCTTCCTCGTCGTCTTCAGCGTCGTTCGCCTTATCACGCTTGGATTCGCCTTCATCACTCGAAAGCGCTTCCTTTTCCACGTCTTCGGCGGGCTCGTCCTTATCGGGCGGTTCCTCCGCATCCTTTTTCTTTCGTTTGAAGAGGTCTCCCAGTGACGGCTTCGTCTCCTCCTCGCCTTCGTCCTCCGGCGGCTCCGTGAGGAGAACATCGGACATCAGCGGTGTGTCGGCCAAGACAGGGCGCTGCGGCGTCGCTACAGCCACAACGAATCCCACCAGGATAACCATGAAAAAAACGACCCGTCTGTCGTAAAACAACACGTTCCAAGCCTCCGTTCGCCGACAGGTGTTCAACCCAACACGTAATTTATAGGTTCAGTATGCCAAAATCGCTCGCTATGTGTCAAAATCGCTTGTTCTCCGGCATGTATTTCGCCATCTTGGCGCGGATTCTGAAAGTCCAATGTCCCCGAGAATGATCCACAACCGGTAAAAACGGACTTCACCGACATTCCTCACGGGTCTGATTCCAGGGGGCATCTCGGATGGCGTGCGTCACGATTCAGTCATGATGCGACAAAAACCCGACACTGGATTGAAAGACCCGATCGCTCAGGTCCTGCTCCGGAAGCTGTTCACTCTCGGCGGACAGGTCCTCCAGATTGGCCCGACACATCAGGCATTGAACGGTCTCGAGGTGAAACGCCGTATAGGACTGCCAAGGCTCCTCGAGAACGCCCAGCAAATAAGAGCCGATGGTACTTCGTTTCAGACAACTCAGTCGTCGATGCCGCCAGACTTTCGCGATCGTTGCCTCGCTCGACAAGGCCGCTCCGCTGAGCAGTTCGCGCTCCTTCGGGTCCAGGTCGTCGAGAAACTCACGAAGCCGGTTCAAAGCCCGAAACTTGACGCCTGCGACAGCCTTCTCATCTCGTCCAAGACGTTCGCCGGCCTCTTTGTTGCGCAAACCGACGTAGAACAAAAGTTCCACAACCTGCAAATCTTCCAGTTTGCCACGGTCGCGGAGTTCCTCGATAAGACTGCGGAGAATCCTGGCCAGCACGTCCGCCTGCTGATCCGTACGCTCATGCTGAACCGCGACCTGACTCGGGGTTTCGGAATCGGCCGGGTCCGCCAGGCCGGGAGAATCATCGTCGATGTCGAAGCCGGCCGTGTATTCGGCGTGGCGTTGCTTCTTCGTCAAGGACTCGCCGATCTTGTATCGCAAGATGGCGAAGAGGTAAGTCTCAAGCGAGCGACTTTCGTCAAAATGTTTCAGGCTGGTGACGAAGCCGAGAAATGTTTCCTGGACCGCATCTTCCGCTTCGCCCACACCGCGCAGCCGGCCCCGGGCAAACGCCACCAACCGGCCCTGATATCGTTCGATCAACTGATGCCAGGCACGTTGATCTCCCTTGCGAATGGCCGTGATCAGAAATTTGTCGGCATCATCAGTTGGTATCAAAACGCCCTGCCCAACTCCACGGGACCGTCTCCCGGGCGCTACATCCAGTCAACGCCGTACCTCGACAATACAAAACAAAGCCCGAAAAACATCGCAATTGCCCCGATTCGCAACGGCCAAGTGTACCGCCCGTGCGCGCCGGCGTCGAGAAACATGTAGGCGAACACGAGAAACATGGCGAGTGCGGCGCCCGACATGAGGTGGCCTGACCACCCCAACGCGGGAGACCGGCGTTGATCCGTGGTAAGTGTGGACTCCAACGTGACGGAATTCGTGGTTGCCGATTGCGTCGAGGTTGCGGTGGTGTGCACCATACGGGCTGGAGCCAGAAGAAAAAGCGCAAGCACGAATGCAAAGAGGCCTCCCAGGATCGCTCCCGTGAGCCTGGGCGCGCCGGTCCGTTTTTTGAGCCCAAGATAAACCGCCATGACGATGATGCTGACGACCCCGAGCCCGACGATCACGAGGATGCCAAGAAAATTCAGGGTCATACGACGGCCTCCGAGGCATTCTCAGGCAACGGCCGTCCGCCGATCAATTCCTGCAGTTCGCTCATTTCCGTATCAAGCTTCTTGCGCATGCTTCGTTCAGGTGTGCCGTTCCAACCGGTTTCGATGTCCAGGTAGCACGTGACGCGGTAATCCCCCTCGGGCCGTCGGTGCGCGGCAATGTTGAGCGTGGTTCTCCAGCGCCGAATATCGGAGGAATACCAGCATTGCGACCACCAATCGCCCCTCTCGTAAGACCAAAACAAATCGCCTTCCTTCTCAAGCTCATAGTCAAACAACGACGTATAACGTTGCAACAATGAGCCGAGTTCATCAATGGAATCCAGCAGAAAATATCGCCGCATGGGCAGTTCGAGCTTCTTGGACTCTTCTTCCTTCTTTTCTTTCTTTCGTAGGTCCATCGGCATCGAGAAGCCGGTGGAAGTCAGGACAATGCCGAGAACCCCCAGAGGAATC
Source organism: Phycisphaerales bacterium (assembly GCA_022360095.1). Classification (GTDB taxonomy): domain Bacteria; phylum Planctomycetota; class Phycisphaerae; order UBA1845; family UTPLA1; genus JAKSDK01. The sequence goes on along the minus strand of JAKSDK010000356.1, from coordinate 12,406 downwards.
AGCACCGCGGGCAAGACGTCGTCCCAGTCGTTTTCCGACACACTGATCAGAAGAATTGGGGTCAACACGATCCCAATCCCCAGGCATAGCAACCCCCCGATCCTCAGACCGAGTATTCTTCGACGCCGAGACTCGGCTTCGGGGTCCAGCGTCGCGACCTGCCGGGGAACGTAGGCCGGAACCGGGATGAACCAGACAAAGACCATCATGGCCGCGCCGAACAAAACAGCGCAAAGCGCGAAGAAGATCTCCTCGTCACGGAGCGAGAAGAGACCGATGGACGCCCCGGCGCATCCGGACAGTGCGGTACCGCCGAAAAAGATCGCCTGTCGGAAAATGCCCCGCCAGAGACCGCGTTTGTGCTTATGTGCCGCACAGGTCACCGCGAACACAATGCCGACCGACAGAACCATGCCACCGATGATGAACCATCCGAATTCGAACTTATCCAATCTCAGAAAACCTGTCGCGATGTACGTCAACGACGAAGCGCACATCAGCACACCCGCGGTGATCGTCCATGCAACTCGTGCTGCCGTGCTTCTTTCGACTCTGGCGATTCGCGCCGCAGGTGGACCACCCGACTCGACGTTCGACTGACCGTCCCTTGAGATGGCAACTCGGCCCGGACCGTCGGTTTCTGCGGTCGGCGCGCCCATGATCGGCGAGGGCGTGTCCACGGAATACTCCCTCGCCGCTGACCCCGACGCCGGAGCGGTGCGCAACAGGGGAGACCGGAACCCTCCGATCGCCTGCACGCCCAGCGATGCAGCGGCCAACATCCCCGCAACCGGCACCCAATCGTCGTTGTTCGTTAAGATCAACGCAGCCGCGAAGCCGAACAATCCGACCGAAAAGGCGGAACCCATCGAAACGATTCCGCGCCGACCTTCCTCGAGCCGTCGTCCCCAATCGCACAGGAATGCGGCGAGCAACACCGGGACGATCCAGTTTGTGGCCCCGGGCGGAATAAACCCTTGCTCCTCGGCAAACAAATTGACCGGCACGAAAACGACCGCGACCAACATCGCGAACGCGAACGATTTTGTCCAATCCCCCTCCGATCGAACATGCGCCTGAACGGCCGGCAACGTCCATAGATTGATGGGCAGGATGATGGCAATGCAATGCACAAAAAAGCCGACCGCGAATTCAGGCCTCTCTTCCTTCAGAATCATCACACCGATGGAGATGCCTACGCAGACCACGAGCGCCTTCAGAATCCTCCGAAACAAATTTCTCGGCTCCTGGGCGGCGGCCGCGCCTGCGACCCGACGACCGATGGCCGTCTGATCCAGCCGCTCGCGCATACGGTCCATAGGGCGCCCGATCCGGCCGAAACGACCTTGCTCGCGGGACGGGTCGATATCCGGCGTAATCACCGGCGGCGGGAGCGCTTGACCGACATTGCTGCTGCCCGTGCCGATTGCGACGCCGCCGGCGCCTTCCGCCGCCATCGTTGGAGAACTGCCCGCGAACACCTTGCGGTCGACGTCCGCAGCGGCATAAGCGGCCATGGTGGACAGGCTGGCCGGTTCGAATGCGGCGACCGACTTGTTCAAGTCTTCAACGGCAAACAACTCACTGACCATCTCTTGAACGGTTTGGTAACGATCGTTCGGATCTTTGGCCAAAGCCTTTCGAATCACCTTGGGAAACGGCGCCGGCAATTCATCCACTTCCGGCTGGGCCGTGAGGTGCTTCATCAGCACTTCACCCATCGACGCCCCCGAAAACGGAACGCGCCCGAGCAGCATCTCGTACAGGATGACGCCCAACGCATAGATATCGATGGTCCGGTCGTAGTTTCCGCTGCCGATCTCGGGCGCCATGTAGTGCACCGTTCCGACCGACATCGTTTGCCCGGAATGCTGGCTCGCCGCCATGATCTTCGCCAGACCGTAGTCACCGATCTTGACGTAACCGTCTTCGTAGAAGATGTTGCCGGGTTTGAGATCGCGATGCACGATTCCACGATCGTGCAGATACGCCAATCCTTTGCCAATCTCCCGAAGAAAATACGCAGCTTTCTGCGGTCCCAGACCACTTGGCTCGGAGTTCATCAACTCGCGCAACGACGGCCCGTTGACGTACTCCATGATCACGAAGTGCTCGCCTTCGGCACTTTGCTTGATATCGTGATTCGCCACCAGATAGGGGCTTTTCAGATTCAAGCAATGCGTCACGCCACGAAGCTCGACTTGCGGGTTCTCCCGCAGGTATTTCAGCGCGATCTCTTTTCCGCCGTCGCTGGTCGCGTAGTAGACCTCGCCAAAACCTCCACGGCCGACACCGCGCTGGACCGTATAACCCGATAACGGTCGATCCCCCTGGTTAAACCGAAAGGACATTAGCGCCTTCTCCTTTCGAGTCGTTTTCCAATTGCGACGACGCCTTGGCGGCCATCGAGCGCCGACACCAGGCTTCCCAGGCAGCCGAGACCATGAGCATGATCATCGCCAATGCGATCAACGGCTCCTGTCGGAACATGGCGCGCCGAATGCGAATCACCCTATCAGCATCGCCGTACGACGCTCTCAACGTCCACGGCAAGTCGGATCGTGACACTGGGATGACGTCGTAGGTCCTGTCACCGTCTTCGCGCATGGCGTAGTTCGCCTCAGCCCAGTTGTCTCCAAACCAGCCCGCCAGTACAGCGGCTGCGACGGCGACCAGAACGAAGATCCGCATCCATGCCCGTGACCAGTAAATATCCGATCGCCTGACCGGCAGATCGTTGCCTTGAAGATACCAAAATCCGAAGAACGCCAGTCCGAACACTGCGAACAACATGATGAGAGGCGACTGCGCCTCCGCCGGCGCGATGAGCCATTGAATCACAAACGCCGCGCCAGCCAACGCCGCTGTAAAACACATCGCCGCCGGCCTTACCGTGCGCCGCCAAAACGAGAGGCCCCCGCGATGAGAAGCTTTCCATAATGCGAAGACGCCCAGCGACAACGCTCCGCAAGCACCGACCAGCATCCAATTGAAGGTGTCAAAGAAGATGGTCTTCCATCCCATCCAGTCAAAGTAACTGAAGTCCGGTGGCGCGATCCATGAGGCGAGAACCAGGCCAAGCGATGCGAATATTCCGAAAACACCGAGCACCGCCCAAAACACACGAGCCACCACACTTCGACCAAAGGGATCCACTTGCGATTTGTTCAACAAAGGTCGCCCCAGCGAATCCCGGTAGTCCCCGTTCATAAGAATTTGGATACCCTCGATGATCCCCCAGAGCCCGCCGATTCCTGTGAAGCAGGTTGCCAGGATCTGATAGACACCGATGCTGTTATGGCCGGTATAAAAACGGTGAATGCCCCAAGGCCCCAGGAACAATCCGAGCAGTCCGGTGGCCGTACGGGTCCGTTGGGGAAAGCTGGCCGCCGGTCCGATGCCAAAGGGCCTTCGTTTGAAATCATCCCAGAGTGGATACGATCCTCGATGGTTTTTAGACGACGTCGTATCTCGATCACGATTTACGATCGGCGGCGGTTTCCGCGCCTGCGCATCCAAGGTCGGCACATTGCTGCTCCCGGTTCCGAAGTGTTCAGCTCCCCCGCCGATGCCGACTTTCACTTTTTTGGCGACCGCTGCCGCCATTCGTGTCAAATTCAATGAATCCACGGACGCGACCGATTGGCTGATGTTCTCGACGGCGAACACTTCGGCCATCATCTCATTCACGCTCTGATATCGATCCTTCGGGTCCTTGGCCAGGGCCTTGCGGATGACCTGCGGAAACGGTGCCGGCAAGTCGTCGACTTCAGGCTGGGCCGTCAGGTGCTTCATCAACACCTCGCCCATGGATGAGCCCGAATACGGAACGCGGCCCAGCAACATCTCGTAAAGGATCACGCCCAGCGCGTAAACGTCGATCGTCCGGTCGTAGTTTCCACTGCCGATCTCGGGCGCCATGTAATGCACCGTGCCGACTGAAATCGTCTGACCCGAATGCTGGCTTGCGGCCATGATCTTCGCCAGACCGTAGTCGCCGATCTTGACGTAGCCGTCCTCATAAAAAATGTTGCCGGGTTTGAGATCACGGTGGACAATCCCGCGGTCATGCAAATACGCGAGACCCTTCGCGATTTCACGAAGAAAGTAGGCCGCTTTCTGCGCACCTAATCCGCCCGACTCCTCGTTCATCAAGTCGCGAAGCGACGGACCGCCGACGTATTCCATGATCACAAAGAACTCGCCCTTGGCGCTCTGCTTGACATCATGCAACGCCACGAGATACGGGCTCTTAAGGTTTAGACAGTGCGTTGCGCCGCGCAGCTCCACTTGAGGGTTCTCGCGAAGGTACTTCAGCGCGACTTCCTTGCCGCCGTCGCTGGTTGCGTAATAGACTTCGCCGAAGCCGCCTCGGCCGACGCCGCGCTGAATCGTATAGCCCGGCAGCGGCCGATCGCCCTGATTGAAATGAAACGACATCACTTCGAGCCTCTCTACTTGGGGCATACGGTTTGGAGAGGTCACCCTCACGCGCTTGCCCAATCCACCACACTGAACCGCAACTCGCCAACCTCGACCTGATCCCCCAACACGACCGGCGTCGCCTCCCCGGAAGGTCCCATCGGCTTGACGTACAGACGACCGCCTCGCTCCATCAGCACAAAGTCGCCGAAGCGATGATCAAGCCGAATATGGCATTCTCGACGTCTTCCCATCAGCACCGGCCCGCTCCAGAGAATGACGCGCCGGCAATCCGTCGTGGTCCGCACACCGTCGCCCAGATCCAGAGCCGCCGCGCTGCTCTTCAAACTGGGACGATGAAACTTCACTCGAATCCGTTTGCTAAGCCGAATGCGATCGCCGTCTTGAAGCAATGCGTGGTCAACAGGTAGCCCCGCAAGCTCGACACCTGACTGCGCGACCAGAAAGTAATCCTCGCCGGCTCGAACGATCTCGGCCTGTCGCTCGGACAGATCACTGATAAGCTGCAAGTCCGCCGACGCCCCGGGCCCTGCACGACCGATGCTAAGACGATCACCGCGCAACAAGAGAAAACTGCCGACTCCGTCGATGCGGAGAAACAGTCGCCGCGGCAATCCGGGCGCAGGAAACCGAACGTCTCGTGCCTGGAGCTGTTTCGATTGAACCGGTGGCGGGACGAGCGTGTCCTCCGCAACGGTTCGTGTTCTATCCTGTACCGTGCTGGGCACATTTTCGCCCGAAAGCATCCCGAGCGGGCCCTCGAGCAATGCACGGCGATGGGTTTCCAAAACGCTCAAGTGTTTCCGCACCTCGGAAACCCAACCTGCTTTCGGACTCACCTGGGCCAGCCGTCCGAGCAGCACGTTGGCCCGAGCGTAACGATCCTCAGATAAAGCTAGCGCGGCATCTCTTGCCAGATTGACCACGTCCTCGATTTCATTTCGCCCGGCATGACGGCGGCCGACGTCACCCAAGCTCGCCAGATCCTGCACGGCCCGATCCAGGCGACCATTCTTGAAGCCTTCCGTCGCACTTCTCACCACATGTTCGACCAGTTCCGTTTCCATTTCGGCGACTCCGTCGAGCTTGTTGTGCAAGGTTCGCGCCGTTCGAAAGTGATCCACGGCCAGGCGCACGTGACCGGCCTTCAGGGCATCTTTGGCATCGGACAACGCCTGCGCCGCCCGCTGGGCCTGGAGGTCGATGGCTTCGGACAAGGCGGCCCGCTCGGAATCGTCGGCGGGAGCCTTGGCCAGCGCATTCGCCGCGCCAACCAGGCTTCCTGCGTCGAAGCGCTCTCGCGCCTGTCCAAGTGCCGCCGCTCGATCGGCCTTCGCTTGCTGATCAGCCTCCATCGCTTCACGAGCTCGTCGACGCCACTCCCGAATCTTTTTCTGCATGTCACCGCACTGGTCGGCCCGATCGAAATCCGTCATGGCCTCCGCAAACCTTTTGGCAAGCAAATGGTCCTGGCCTCGTTTGAAGAGGGCCTTGGCGAGGTTGTCTCGAAGCTTTTGAATCCGACGGTGATGGGCCAGGTCTTTTGCAACTGCAAACTCAAAAGCGTCATCAAGCCGTCCCGCCGCGAAGGCATCCTCCGCCGTCTTGATTCGAACCGTTGCCAGTCGACCGAACATGCATCCACTCCAAGTCCAGGGAACTTACTGCCCCTGGCAGCCGAATCATCCTAAGTTCCTTCATGATACCACGTTCCGACACTTCAGCGCCGGGTGGATCGTCTCGCTGAAATCCGGAAAGGTATTGGCGACGCCACCGGGAATATTCCCCAAATCAAGCCGCCAGACGGACTTTTTTCGTCGCTTTCTCGCTAACCACCCCATTCCGAAGGCTGTCCAATGCAATCAACGGGACAGATAAAAAATTGTCGCCGGACGCCATTTGCGGATATGATGGCTGTCGGCGAAAACAAGAAACGAGGTTTCGCCGCGACGTACTGCTTTTTCCTCGCCCGGCGAAGGGAGAAATCGATGAATCGGAAACTGACTGCGATCTTGTTGAGTCTGACCATTTGCGCGCTTTTGATTCCGTCCGCCGGCTGCGATGTTCGTGTCACCGGTGATGGTTTTTCGGACGTCCTTATCGGGGTCGACGTGGACCCCGGCACCCTTCGATTCCTGGATCGTGTGGATGATGACGATGATGATTTCTTCCACGATTTAGACTTTGACGATGATGACGGTTTCTTTGACGACGATGACGGTTTATTCGACGACGACGACGATGATTTCTTTTGATGTCATCAAGTAAGATTCAGGAAAATCATCTCGCCGCCGCCAAGCCCGATTGCGGCGTGCGATTCTCCGGTGGAAAGTCGCCTTGCGGAAAATGCCGATACGTTCTATCTTCCACTTGACGTTGTGAAGAACCACTGGACGTGGGAGCTTATCCGTGCCCGTCGTTCGTTTGCCGGTCGCCGATCGGATTAAAGAGTATTGCGGACTCTTCGGGATCTATGGTCATCCCGAAGCAGCGGAACTTGCCTATCTGGGCATCTATGCCCAGCAGCATCGTGGGCAGGAGTCCGCCGGTATCTGCTCCGTTCAGGACGGCCATCTTCAGCGTCACGCCGATCTGGGATTGGTCACTCAGGTTTTTGACGAAACGTCCCTCAGCAAGATCCGGGGCACCGCGGCGATCGGCCATGTTCGCTATTCGACCACCGGCTCCTGTCACCAGATCAACAGCCAACCGCTTCTTGTCAATTGTGCACACGGCCAGGTCGCGGTCGCGCACAACGGCAATCTCACCAACGCGGCACAACTGAGAGCACGTCACGAAGCCCAGGGCGCAATCTTTCAGACGTCGGGGGACACCGAGGTCATTCTCCATCTGCTGGCGAGCCCCGGTTTCGCCGACAGCCCCGATCCACTCGCGGGCGTTCTTCGTCAACTCCGTGGGGCTTATTGTTTGCTCTTCATCTTCCCCGACAGGATCGAGGCGGTGCGCGACCCTTACGGCTTACGTCCGTTATGTCTTGGTCGCCTCGCCGACGGAACGCACGTGGTGGCCAGCGAGACTTGCGCATTCGATATTGTGGATGCCGACTATGTTCGCGATGTGGCGCCGGGCGAAATTGTGACGCTTTCGGAACGGGGCCTGTCAAGCCGAATGTTTGTCGAGGCTGCTGAAATACAGCCGTCGCATTGTATCTTCGAACAGGTTTATTTCGCCGATCCGTCGAGCAACGTGTTCGGCCAGAACGCCCACACCTTTCGCGTCGCGTGTGGTCGTCAATTGGCCCGTGAAGCTCCGGCTGAGGCCGACTATGTGATCCCCGTGCCGAACGCAGCCCGTTGCGCCGCCATCGGTTTCAGTGAGGAGAGCGGTCTCCCGCGAGGACGCGGTTTTACCACAAGCCATTATGTAGGCCGCAGCTTTATCATGCCGACTCAGCGCCAGCGCGATCTGGTCGTCCGCATGAAGCTTAATGTGATTCGAGATGTGGTCCGTGGAAGACGCCTGGTCGTCGTGGAGGATTCGGTCGTGCGCGGTACGACCACGAGGGGCAAGATGGGTGCCCTGCGTAAGGCCGGGGCCAAGGAAATCCACTTGCGCGTGGCCAGCCCCCCGATTCGCCACCCCTGCTACTTCGGGCTTGACTTTCCAAGTCAGCAGGAGTTGATCGCCACGGATCGTAAGATTGAGGCGATTCGGGATTACCTCGAAGTGGATTCACTTGCTTACCTGACCTTGGACGGCATGTTGAGCTGCGCAAAACAGCACGCGACCAATTACTGTACGGCGTGTTTTTCCGGAAACTATCCGATGGTCGTCGACAGCCCCCAAGACAAGGCGGGCTTCGAAAAAGTGCCGCTCACGACCGGATTGGACAACGGTTGAACCGCAACGCAAATTGATGCTTTAATCAATCGTCAAGGTCAGGGCCCGAGACGGCATCGGCGCATGTCCCGCGGCAGCCTCACGGATCACCTGGGCGTCCGGGATTCGAGCCCGTTTGAGCTGGCGAAGTTGTTTTCGCTGGGCCTTGGCATATCCCAGCGCCGCATTGCCGTTGGGGTCTTCGTGCAAAACGCCGGAGGCTCGCTCATTGGTAAGCACATCCAAGATTCGTCCAAGCGATTCTTCGTGGTAATCTCTCAAGACCTGATCGTCGAGTTCATATCGACTGATCCTCGCCCAAAATTCGACGGAGCGCCGCCACGCTTTCTCCGATGCGAGCAGATTCATCTGCTTGAAAATCACCCGATTGGTCTTGAACGACAGCAACGTCGCTCGAAGATGGCTTTCGAGAAGTTTTTCCGGTTCGGGATAACTTCCCCGAACCAGCTTACGAAGAGATCGCCAATGCTGCTGGTCAATCCTGGCATCGGAACGGACTTCCCAATAGAAGTGTCCGAATGAAATCGTCGAACGGCTCACGGCCATCTGACGCGGCAGAAACTTGTTGTGAGCCACCGTGTCTGCTGCAAGATGGGCCAGGTAGCCGTACGCAAACGCCCGTCCTTTGTTTGTCCGGGCCGAGTCCAGCAAGCTGAAACCCGTCGCCCAGCGATGGCAGACCTGCTTGACCTTGCTCATCTTCTTGGCGAGAACCGTGTCGGTGGCGACGTTACCGTATAAGAAATGGCGACGGTGCGTTGTGATCAACGCGGCAATGGCCGCGGGCAGCAGACTCAGATGGGAAAGCAAATCAGATGCGAGCTTGATATGGGTCGTCGGCCCCCATGCCCAGACATCGGACGCTGACGACAGCAGAACGATACAGGCCAAAAAAGCGATCAACCGAGGCTGCACAAACCCCACGAGTTCCCTCCGTCAAAAAACGGCGATATCGCTGTTCGCCGGAGTCCGCATTTTAGTATCGGGATCGGCCCTTTGCCAACCGGCGCCTTCATCGGTTTCGGCATTTGGCAACTTGGGTTTTGAGCCGGCGCCGCAAACACTTCCCGATAAGAACGGAACCTCCCCTTTTTCCCGAGGTCATTGAGTCCGAACACTCGGGACTCGTGTTCGAATTAACGACGTTGTTCGGCGCAAATTCCTGAAGGTTGCTCGTTCTCAACGAAACACGACGCCCCACTCGGCCTCGACGCGTCCGAAAAAACCCGACACGGCTTCTCTTGACACGGCGGGGAACGGACATGTCGGTTTCGCCCGCCTATAGTTGTGCATAGGGAATATCTTGACGTCGGCCCCATACGCGTGCCTTCGCGCGTCGCGGCAAGAGAAAAGAAGCATCACCACAAGTCGTTAGGAGCAGGGAAATGAATCACACGACCATCGTGATCGCGTTGGTTTTTTGCGCAGTCGCTTTCGCGGCGCCTGACGTCGCGACGGCGCAGTTTCAAGGACGAAACTGCCCAATCGTTGAAGACCAGCTTGTCGTGATCGACCGCAACCAGCCCACCGCGTTCAGCCTTCGAGTGGCCGACCTCGGTGATGGAGACGTCAGTATTTTTCAATTTCCGCTCGGCGGCATTCTCGAACAGTCCGGCGCAACGCCGCTGGATTTCGTCTTCGTTCCCGACATCAACTTTAACGGCACGACGAGCTTTACCTATCGTTTGACCCCGCCGCGAAACTGCCCCAGAGGCGTGCAACTCGGCCGGGTCACTCTCGCAGGCGGCACAGCGTCGGGCACGGCCGGCGGCCTGTCCGTCGATCCTTCGCCCGGCTCATCGCCCTTACTGTGCGGCGTCGGTCTGTTCGGACCGTTGACAATCGGCATCGGTCTCATCGGCTTAAGCCACCGGCGACGACGGGGACGGTGATCGACATCAAACCGGTTGGATGACTCGCACATCGATTGCATCGCGCGCCGGAGCGACTTGACCACCGGAACCACGCGAATTACACTCCTCACGAAGTATCAATGGCCCCTAGTGTAATGGTAGCACGACAGACTCTGGATCTGTTTGTCTAGGTTCGAATCCTAGGGGGCCAGGTTTTTCAAGCCCCGGCAAAATTAAAAGTTACAAATCAGGTCGTTTCGGAAGCTTAGTAGGGTCCGCAATCGCGGACCGATTGGGGAGGATTCGCTCGCTTCTCAAATGGTCCGCGGTGCGGACCCTACGAGACTCGCCCAGCACGCGCTAGAGAACCGAAGCATAATTAGTGTTGGGTCACGATTTTGCATTTATCGCATATTGCATTGTACTGGGGCGTGTGTATTTTTTGAAAATGACCGCCACATTGAGGACAGGAAATATGACGTACTCCTTCATCCGTAGGAAGAAAGTACCTAACCTCACAATCCATTTCATGAGTCATCGTTGCTGCAATTTCCAATCCACATTTGTTTAATTTGCTCTTAATATCAAACAGTTCATTTCCAGCCCATAGTTCATATTCTCCGCTTGCTACCCAGCAAGCATCTATCGCTGCATATTGCGAATCCCAAGACCAAAGTCGTGAGGCCAACTCAGAGGACGGTTCTAGGCGATAAATCGCCACGATGCCGTCACACTCCGTACATTTGACTGAAGAAACGCCATAAATCGTATCACACACCAACATCAACGATTCCCACTTCTTATGGGCGCAATAATGGTCATCCTCCGAATTGGTAGATTCAAAGTATTGAACATCTGACTTTTCTATGAGATGTGACTCAAGCGAATGGCGAAGATCCAACAATCTGGGATTTGTCTGAGCATCCTGCAACGCCGTGTCGTGACAAAGCGTTCCGCTAAGCCAAATTGCGGATTCTTTGTCATCACGGTTGACGCTCCATCCGTTCCTGGCAAGGAATCCGTTGCTCACGAGAGATGTGACGTAGCTCGTCGCGATCGTCGAAAATTCACCAAACGGTCCGTGAGACATCTCAAATCGTTCTATCCCATATCGAAGCATGAATGTCTACTCAATGTACATGTCAAAAACAATCGGCCATTGACGCGAACCCAATTCACGCATTACATCAGCTTCAAGCTCACAAGTACTTTGATCGCGAATATCGAACATTCCTACAAAAAGATCTACTAATCCATCCTGAGCTTTCGATAGATCTGTGAGATCTGCAGGTGTTCGACTTAAAATATCTCGTATAACGTGAGAAAGCTGCGAAACATCCTCGGATTCAACCGTGAATCCCCAATAACCGTATTTTTTAACCAGGCTCGCAGCTCTGCCATGTTGCGCAGATTGGTCACCGGCTTTGAATTTTTTAGTGGGTGACAAGCCAGTAATCTGCGTAATGCTATCAGGATCGAGTTTATCACCGCTAACTCTTAGAGTAACGCTAATTTTCCTCATACGACAATTACTCCAAATCAAACCTGGTAGGGTCCGCATCGCGGACCGATTGGGGAGGATTCGCTCGCTTCTCAAATGGTCCGCGGTGCGGCCCCTACGAGACTCGCTGAACTCCATGGGAATGGATTCCCATGGAAGATAGGACCGAGAAAGGAATCTCGGTCCAGCACCATCTAAAGGCTTTGAAGACCGCGACCCCGGCCCTGGAGGCGGGACCGGCTACAAGCGACGCCGCCGTGACGAAATCCCAGACATCCATCTCGCCGTTCATGGCGTTCTTGCCCAACTCATAGAGATCACTGATGCCGAGGATGCCGCCGATGAGATCCACCGTCGCATTCATGCCGACCAGCGCCCAGCCCGATGCACTGTTAATGTAGCCCAGAGATGCCACGCGATGCCCCGTGATTTCATCCATCGCTTCGTCAAAGTCGTCGTACAGACCGAGCGGGTCACGACGATTGAGCGGGTTGCTCCCAACATACTCATACAAGTTCATCCCGTCGCCGTAGAGACCTGCACTGTTGAACCCTTCGAGTAAAATAAACATCGCGTCGCCGTTGGAGGCGAGGGCCGTCAGCGCTGGCATGGCCGTTTCGTTCGGATCGCGCTGGATAAACCGTCCCATGCTCGGGCTGTACATGCGGTTGCGGTTGTAGTACAGACCCGCCGCGCCGGGCGCCAGCACCGGGTCGTGGATGCCGCCGTCGAAGCGGTCGAAGAACAG
>JAKSDK010001346.1 GCA_022360095.1 Phycisphaerales bacterium | reverse complement strand
GAAAAGCCGATGTCAATCAGACTTGTCAACAGTCAGTGTTCTCGCCAATAGGAGCTTGCATCAGGATCTGATGCACAGCGGGTGCCGTGGAACGGCGATCCCAAATGTTTGTCTACAGGCCTTTTCGCTTTTCCCTCTCCCTAATTCCCCGCTCGACCAAAGGCCTGTTCACAAGCTAGATACAAGATTTTTTTCACTCCAAAATCACTTCGCTCAAAAGTCACATGAATGTGCCCTTAAGCTAACTGATTTGTGGAATACAAAATTATTGTTTGATTTAAATTATAAATTTATCAATGGGAGCTTCGCTTTTAGCTGTGGCTAAATCTATATATGACGTATTTAGGAAGTGAACTTTATATGGAAAACAGCTATCTCACCGGAATGTCTCTTTTTCCAAATCTAAACTCTGATTCGATCTTGCAGTCAATAAAAATCACACAATTTTTTGGGACGGGCTCGGGATACGGGAAAGTTAAAAACCCAAGCAATTTTCGACTCCCAAGAATACGACGGGAATGCGCTCCCGAATTTAAGACGCTGGCTGACCGCGTCATCCCCTGTAAAAAACTAATAGAGTGACATTCGATTGGAGTTACAAGAATAGAATAGAATATATGTCTTTAATAAATTCAAAAGATAAAAATACCTATCTCAAGTTACAATTCAAGTTAAACCAATAAAAAAGTTAAGAGCTCTCACAACAATTATACATCTATTTACATCAAGGAATTAATATCATGGCTAAAGATAAGTCTATTCACATAGGACGATTTGAAGCGCTCTGTTGCCACTATAGGATGATAAAAGCATGGTTTTCTTAGTGCGTGATTGGCGAAATTCCTTTCTGCTAAAATCTTCACAAAGGGCAAATTTGGTCTCAAGGCCTGTCTAAAGATACGGCAATCTGGTTTAGTAAATCTTTCTACAAGTTTCCATTCCCGTAGAAAAAAAAAAAAAAAAAATACAGCAATTTGAGCTTCGAGTTTCACAGTGCATGACACCAAAATAGGAATGCTGTCTCGTTGAAAATTGATTTTCAGCAGTATAACCATTTCAAGTATTAGAAGATATGTTTATGTGCACATGTGCTAGTTCTCGAGCGAAATTCGGAAAGAAAGAGCTTTTATAGAAAAAGTGAACTCCAGATGTTTTTATTGATTTCTGGCGGCCATATTGGTGCACCGTTTTTCCATACAAAGTTCTACAAAGGCGCGTGAATCGTTTCGGCAAGTAACTCAGAAACTTTGGGCCACAAAGACCTGAGACTTGAACAAGTTGTTTTTATATTAGTCTTTTATAACATTTCATTTTCTTGGCTTCTTCCACTGGACGGTTTCCAATTTATTTTTTTGTTGCGTGACAGTGAAAACGATCTATAGTAACGTACATCAATTTTCTCCAAACAGTATCAATACAT
>JAKSDK010001266.1 GCA_022360095.1 Phycisphaerales bacterium | reverse complement strand
TTATTAAATATATATACGTATTTAAGGAGTGACTTAAAGATTGCGAAACGATCAGCGAGACGAGTAGCCTCGACAACACAAAAGCTGTGGTCTTCAAGAACCGTAAAAGAATTTTTTAAATTAATCAAGATAGTGTAAAGCTTGAGATAAAGTCTAGATGACCGATAATAGAGTTCTAAAGTGATGACGTCATAAAAATTAACTTTCTGAAATTTTGGGATTTGTCAGGATGTTCCTGAAGAACAACGTCCAAGAGGCCCCCTTGCCAAAAATAAGCATTTCGGAGCAACTGTCTCTGAGATATTAGCCCAGTTATGTTCTGATAACTCCACATAAATCCTTCTAAATTTGATTTGGGTCGAGCTGTTGTCTACACTCTACCGAATAGCGCTTGCACCGGTACAAAACCATATAACAACCGGCGGTTTTTGCAAAAGAGGGAAGCTGCGCTGAGCCGATCGTAAAAGTGGATTGCCACATATTGGACGGTTTTCTGCTACTTTTTGTGGTAGTGTGATCAGGTATTGGAACCTTAGCAATGAGTCGACGGAGCGACGAATGGAACGAAAAAAAGCGTTAATAAATATCTAGTTTTCAGGATAAGGATTTGGTGCACTATAGCTACTTAGTACCGCTCCGGTACGATGTTCGATGAGTGTGTTTCAGTTCTGGGCCGTTGTGTTTATACCAGGCCGGATTATGTTGACATGAAAAGCTATCCGTCATACTGTAGATATAGCGTTTGTCTTACCTTGTATTTGGACATATTTGGCAGAGTTTTTACGAAGTCTCCTAATACAGTCAACTCTCGTCTTGCGGACACCCCACCGATAACGGACACCCCGATAATACGGACAGTAGCTAAATATAAGTCCCCGGCAAAAACAAATTATAATTACAGACGTTTGACTGAAACAAAATCCCGCTACAACAGACTCTCGCTACTGAGGGTAGTAACTCGCTTCGGTTTGAGAACAAGTATTCTACAAGAACAAAAACATTATTTATACCGCTTACCAAAACCCAGAACTGAAACAATTAAAAGAACCTTCTTCTATTCCTCCATAAAATGCTCTAGAGCCAACCACCTCCTTTAGCTTGATGAAGACTACACTGTATAATAACACCGCTTCGAAATATTCGGTGGATAATTTTAAAGTTAAAAGTTATTCTGATTCTTAAAAAATTTCGTAGTTTTTTTAATACCGTTGCAAATGGATTCTCCTTTTTACTAATTTACTCACATTCGTTTTTAACATTTCTTGAGTTTTCAATTTTTAAAATTTTCAAAAATTTTTAAATTTTCCAAAATTTTCAATTTTTTGAAAAACGTTAAAAAAATGAAAAATTTACAAATTTTTCCAAAATTTTTTATTTGTTTGAAAATTTTTCGAAATTTTTTACAATTTTTCAATTTTTCAAAATTTAAGATTTTTCAAAATTTCCCAATTTTTTCAAAATTTTTACAAAATTTAACAAATTTTTCAAAATTTTCAAAAATTTTTGAAAAACGTTAAAAAAATTAAAAATTTACAAATTTTTCCCAAATTTTTTAATTGTTTGAAAATTTTGCAAAATTTTTTACAATTTTCC
>JAKSDK010001833.1 GCA_022360095.1 Phycisphaerales bacterium | reverse complement strand
TTAGAAAGCTGTGCACTTTCCTGCTGTATGACCTAAAGACACCAAGGTATGTTTGTTCACCTTGTATATTTTGGTACTTAAGTCAAAAAATAACTTTTCACTGTGGAGAAACTGAAATTGTAACGACAACAAGTTAAAGTTGCTCATATAGTTACATCAGTCTTTGGGAGTCTGTTGAGCAGTACAATCTAATAAACGAATCGAACTATTTTGATCGCGTACCTTGTTACAAACTTTTTCCACTCCTGTGACATTCATTATATAAGAAGAGGGTTTAGAAAAAGTAGGACTTAGCATGTCAGCTTATCCTCAGAGAAAATTATGGTCAGAACGAACCTGTAAATATATGTGAGCTCTCACGCGAAAGCGTTCCTTAGGAACGAACGCACGGCAAGCGATCGCGAACGCACAGCAAGCAAACGGATGAGAAACGGATAGCCGAGCCGTTCGAAACGGATCGGGTGAACGAATGCACGGATGAAGAAAATTTTTGCATGGATGCAGTCAAACGGAAACATGGCTGACGAAAATTTTGAACGGATGCAGTCGAACGGATACACGGGTGACGCGAAAATTTTTGAACGGATTAGGTCGAAAGGAATTGAACGGCTGGTTATGCCATGTGCCAAGTATTTTTCGAGCAAATTCTCAGCGTGAGCGGTACGTATTCAATGCATAATTTTGCGATCACGGAACTCATTCGCATGCTCGTGAGTGAAAATGATGAATGATAATAACTGCGCTTTTTTCAATCTATTAATTTAATATGATACAGTCTTTGAATTTTCAGTTCGTAGGCATGATTCTCTTCTTTGATCTTGAATCGTTATTCAAGTTGTGTGACACTACTGAAATTTGTGTCGGTTTTCAATTTCAGTCCACGGAAAATTCAATCTTGTACGTATAACGTGTATCTTGCTAATAATCTCTTTGAAAAGCTCTCCACACATCACTTTACGCAGATTATGGTCTCCTTGAAAAGAATTTTCCATCATTTTAATAAAAGAACAACACCGCCATATCAACTCTTGTCAAAGGCAAAGCGTGAAACGTACAGCTATGTTGTGCCGCGAACTTTCGATTTCAAGCAAGTGCCGTAGAAATATTAAACGACTTACTTCAAAAAGGTAAAAAAGGAAAACGGTGAATCAAAACGATGGTAGTAAAAAG
>JAKSDK010000968.1 GCA_022360095.1 Phycisphaerales bacterium | reverse complement strand
TAGCTTTTTGTTGTTTTGTTGCAACATAAACATACTTCACTTGCTAAAAATGGTGAAAATTTAATAAGCGCCCAGCCTCGAATAAGCGCCCACCTCGAATAAGCGCCCACTCTCAAGGTCCAAAAATTTAATAAGCGCCCAGGGCGGTTAATCGAATAAATACGGTAAATGTAACTGCCAAGAGCAAATAAAATTTACCTGAAATCTGCTATTTTAGATTGAAAATAGCTGTTTTTACAAATCAGGTGTTTAGCAAGTGCAGAGTGCATTAAATGGTTGGTGTCTCCACATATGATGGCGTATCTGCCGCTTGCATCTATTTTCAGACTACTCGAAGGATCAACGCCGTTCCGACGATTTCATGGAAACCAGGGCTAAGATCAGTATTGACAGCTGAGAATAACTTACTGGCACTTGAGGTCTTCTTTATATAATCGCGAATTCCAAAAACGCGAAGTACCGGTAGGCTATTTGCACGATGACGGCTTTTTACTACTAAGACCAGAATTCATTTTGTTTTTTCTTTCATATATAAAATTGGTAATACCAGTGAGGTTTAAATAACAAAAGCCCTTATTTGCACAAGAAAGCAAAACCCTGAAGGATTTTTGTAGTATACGTAGTAATGACGCCATAGTGCAAATGGCCTATTTTAAAGTACTCGTAAGTTAATTTGCTGCTTGCCTGGGAGGGAAGAAAAGTGCGTGATGATGATGATGATGATGATAGCGTTTATCAAAATATTAAGATGAAAGAGCTTTAGAACAAGCCAGATAATATCTAGGTATAAATACACTAGTGAATTCCAATTAAAAAGATAAAAATGATTCAGACGTTATGATAAGCAGTCCTACATAGATAGATGTGACTTAAGCTTTGTTTTAAATTCATCTAGTAAACTGTTCCATAATCTGGGAGCGGCAACAGAAAACAGTCCTTGCAACCATACGTCTTGAGTTTACATTCCAATACAAAAGGAAGGTTATCACGATACTTTAGAGGAATGTTATTGTTTAAATGTTTCACTAGATACCTAGGCCCTAATCAATTTAAACCCCTTAACTTTATAGCCTTACTGATCTCTG
>JAKSDK010000232.1 GCA_022360095.1 Phycisphaerales bacterium | reverse complement strand
CGTAAAATCAAGAGTTGTAAATACCAGTTTGTTACTGAACGGTCAAAGGACTTGAACTGATGGGTGACCAAACTTTTATCATAATAATGACTTATTTTGACGTGTTATAAGTTTTATAATTACTCAAGTGGGGCTAACAATAGACTTTCTGTTAAACAGTTGGTCACGTGCTCAACTTTTATCCGAATATGTTTAAAAGGCACGATTGCAACGCCTACCGAAAGTTACAAGGATCTGTATGGTAGAAACATTCAACCGTGACTGGGTGGCAAGAGTTTCTTTTCCCAATCGCTATTTTCACATAGACCATAATGCATCTTGTTTACGATGGTTATTCAAAAATTTGGGGGTTAAACAAGGTGCAATATGGCGTGTATATTTAAAAAGGTTGATTACGAACATTCCAATTTTCAGCGGCCGTTCAAATCGCTACTTTTGAAATATACGACTGTATATTTGCAGGTTATGTAATTTCAATACGCCCTTTTCACTTCCTTCTAACACTAGTTTTTCCAAAACGCACCAAGTTTTCGTTTTCAGTCAGTTGTTGGCATATATTCAGGAAACCTGAGACAGACAGTGTAGCTCGATCGGTTAGGCAACCTCGAGACCTCTGAATACCACTGTAGTCCATTAAAGCCATGCTAGTAGTTACACGGCTGGTATTAAAACGAAAAGGAATAGCAACAATACTAAACAACCTAACAATAACAATAACGGTAGAGGGGGACGAGGGGTTCTGCGCAGTGGTGGAGGTGCTGGAGTGACGTCACAATAGCTCAGGGGATTAAAATGATGAGATCATCATCTAAAAATTGAAAGGTATTCTGTATAACAATCTAGGGAGTTGACGTCATCAAAAAAACGATGAGATCATCATCAAAATTTATAATCATTTAATATGGTAACTGGTGAGATGACATCATCAACTTAAATTAGAAAGGGTTTTTTAACATCATCAGCTATTTTCTATAGTCTTTTTAAGACCATATAAATGAAGGTTATTATTATTGATTATTATTATCATCCAAAACGAAAATGGGTATTATTCAGTCTTTCATAAGAATAAAGTTTAATCATTATCGTATGAT
>JAKSDK010001781.1 GCA_022360095.1 Phycisphaerales bacterium | reverse complement strand
CTTACTCTTAGATGACATTCACATTCCATGGCCTTTCACACACATTTTTAAAAAGATTGAAACTACTACTGGGTGGAATTGCATTTCAAAAGCACAACATTTTCTACAAACAACAGCTGAACACCAAGATTGTCCACTTTTTACTGTATTTCTAACCATAAAAACTTCATGCCAAAATATCTCAATAATGTCCAGATTACAGATTTCGCTTAAACTTCCCGAATGTCGAGTCGCCTATAGGAGAAAAAAATTCTGTGAACGATTTTGGAGGAACAGTTCCCAGTACCAAGAAATACGGCTGCAAGTATTTAATATGTAATGGCGTCATTCCACTGTTATGACAAATTTTCATCATTTTCTGACACAGCAGTGGTGGTGATTTTTCCAATTCTTTGTTAATGGTGATGAGGTTTACACTCAAACTTGGGAGGCATTGACCCTGAAAAACCCTATCGAGCCACCTTAATGTAAGGTGAATTCCTTTAACAGTCCAAATACCAAGGGGGATGCATGTTCCCTGATCGGCGCGTTATTTATAAACGCATTAAACGGAGTTCGATGAAAACAAGGAATATTCTTGAGTTCAGGATTAAAACACAAAACCTTCTGATCCCCCCACATTGACTCGCTCTGTGAAAAGCTCGTAAACAGTTGGGCTTGTACACAAAACAATACGCATGTTGCCTTCGAAGTCCACATGTTCGTTTTTTTTTTTCGCTAAATACACGACAAAAATTACTGGACACAGCTACTGTGAATTGTCAGCTTCTTAAATAGGATGAAAATAGCCACAAAACCTCACCTGGTAAAGCCAGTGAGACTCAGGAAACGTTGCACAGTGCATTTTCCTGAAGCACATACGAAACAGTCGATCGCCGAATCATACAAGTTACGATTGGAACGAGGGCAAAACAAAAACCTTTCGCGCAATGACTCGAGTGGAAATGCTGACTGCATGTACGCAGGCTATTAGCCATCAGGTCACTGATTAGTACTTTTACTAGCAACATTTCTCATGAATTTGAAGCAAGGTGCATTCAGCTCTCGGGTTTAAATTTAGCCGCTCTCATTCAGAGAGTCTTCTTTGATGTTTAGCTAAGCTTATGATTAATACCTGTTGAATACCCGTGGTCCGTGCGTATCATCAAAGCTTCGAAGTAGCAAGTCATTCTGTAGTTATCTTTTAAACAAGTAGTTCGAAGTTTTGAACATTTTCTATAATAGTCTCGATATAAGAAAAATGAAACGACGTCTGTACAGGATACGATGCTTACATTTCTCCGCTTCACTAGCCGTGTTGGATTTTACCTAACTCAGCTCATCTAGTAGGCTAGGTACAAACCTTTCATTAAAAAACATCTTTGAATGAAGAAAACTATAATTAAAATTATAATAAACCGTTCAAACAACATACCTTCGAGCATTCGTCCGCTTCGACGTCGATGAATTCGTCCTTACAGAAAGTGCACTGGAAAAGTAAGTACCTATATTTAGCATTGACTACATGGACGCGCATGTGTAGAATGTCTAGGACATGTACCGTGCTCTGTGATTGGCTGCAGGTTGGCGAGTTGTTCTGCAAAGCGCAACAGTGAAAACAGAACACACCAATTTAATGCAAATTTATGCAAATATAGCGGATCTCTCGGTCGGCCCAGGCAATTTTTCTTTTTACGACTGTAGCGTTGCAGTTGTGTCCTCCGTTGTAGTTTGGTCCTCTCACCTATCAATCAAATCAATCAAAGTGCGTTGTGATCGTGTCTTCTTCATGTGACTTCCCAACTGGGGGAGGGCTGTAGTATGAGTTTTGTTCGTTTCAGTGTCCTGACCGTGTGGAAGTTTTGGGAGTGTTTTCCCTAATGGGTTTTTGGAGAATTTTACAGAAGTGAAGTGTGTTCGAAACCGTCCTCGGTCAACGCATATGTCCATATGCTGGAGAGCTAGAAAGCCTGGGACAAGAATGTAAGCACAAGCCTCGT
>JAKSDK010000497.1 GCA_022360095.1 Phycisphaerales bacterium | reverse complement strand
TTATTGTTTGATTTAAATTATAAATTTATTAATGGGAGCTTCGCTTTTAGCCCTGGCTAAATCTATATATTATAAATAAACGTACTGTAATATTAATAAGTTACAATTCTGAATTGAAATAAATTGTAAAGGTTTAGTCTTGCCCTGCAGTACTATAGACATCACCACATACTGGTTAAGACTAATCTGCGAAACTGCAGAAAAACTATCAAACAAACGTTTTTCCTTCAGGTGCAAACTGATTACGATGGCGGAAAGCAATTTCTTTAGATGGATGCAAAAAATACTGTAGGGAAGACAAAAGATAGGACAAAAACTACACATAACTTTTTAAACCATTTATAAGACAATATTAAAAAATTCTTTATAGAATTATCCAAAGCTATCCAAAAAAGGCATATTTTTAAGTAAAATATTAAAAAGGGAACAACATTAACCGCTTCTAGAAGAATTTGACAAATGTCTCACTACCGGGCAGAGGTTTTCTCACAAATTCCCACCACCGGGAGCAACAAGATGACAAATGCCTGGGAAGGTATGTACGCTTGGAATTGACTGAGCCATTAATGGTGTGCTGACCATCAATTAATTACCACTGATCACTGATCAAGAATGTTGAATGATAATAAATATGCAATTCAAGAAATTTTTCAATCCATTTTTGAAAAATGAAAATATTAAAACTTGTGTGTTGTCTATAAAGGCACGTTCTGGTCAAAATCATGACAATAAAATTGCATTGCGAGTCAGTTTTAATCCAACTGCAGCAAATATTATGGACATGTTATGTATTTTTGTCATCACTAAACAATACTTTTTTCATCGTGTTAGTAATTATTTTTAGTAACAAGAGTTACTTTTGTTTTAATTATACGAATACTCTTTTCATTCATTCCATGAATTATTTTTCAGTGGTACCTCGAATTATTTTTCTAATGCGTATCAAGAATTATTTTTTAATTGGGCCAAGAATTATTCTCCACAGTATCGCAAATTTATTTTTTGGTCTACAGTGCACTGCGGGCCTTGCTTGGACTGGTTCAACCTTTGACCATTTTGAAAACTTTGGCAAGTGGAGGAGTACTTTCAAAGAGAATGCCAAGGCAAAACATTGTCAGAGAAAGAAAGAAAAGAGGTTTTCATCTTTCTTACAAAATCTGTCAGGAGCTAGTAGTCTGTCGTTAGTGATGTGGTTTTCTGGACTGAAGATTTAATAAAGGAGAGTATGAATGGACTTCATGACTTGTACACAATTCTAACCTTTATTGAACATGACATGTCCGCCCAATTGAACTGTTCTCTACTCAATCTTGTACCTCGACTCTTCGTCTCATACTACACTACGAAGACGCAGAGAATGCGAGTGTCCCCTACATGTACCTTGAAGTTCAGGAAGAAGCTCCCGATTCTAATCCAGATGGGCAAGCACTAGAAGCAGAACCAGATGGACTCGAGGTAGAAGACCTTCGCTG
>JAKSDK010001447.1 GCA_022360095.1 Phycisphaerales bacterium | reverse complement strand
TGTTGAAGCGGATGCTTTCTTCTGTTTTACAAATTTGATGTCTGAAATACGAGATAACTTTATCAAGACCCTTGATGACTCGGCTTGTGGAATAGGTACGATTACAACCGGGATTTAAAGACTCTTACTCTAGGGTTGCCGGATGGTCAGTGATAATACTTAAGCCATTACAGGTCCAGTATATTAGTCACACAAAGTAGCATCTGGCACAAGCATCTCTACAAAAACAGACCAGGTTTCCAAAGGGTTTGGTCTGCACTGTGTGGTTTTCGGCAGTTAAATGGTCTACACTATTAGGCTACATTAACTCTTTTAGAGAGAAACTCGACAGCAGAAACAACTGGCACCACTGATCTGGTGCAATAGATGTCTAGTTTACAGAGACTCCACTTTAAATTCATTTGCTCATGGGACCTTTTCACTTTAACTGGTTGGGCACTTGACTTCAAAGCGGTAGATTTTAATCCGAAGATACTCTTTGTCAACCGTGTTTTAGGAAATATGATGAAAAGTGTCAGGAACTTGTTAAGAGAGAGAGATCTCATGTTGTTCACATACCTGGTAAGTTAAATTGTTTAGGTTATCAAGAAATAGTTAAAAAAGTGAAAATTTTAGGATTGGTGGCAAGGTTAAAGTAATCATAAATTGTTAGTTAAGAAATCCCCCCCCCCCCTCTCCGACCTCCTGTACGATGAACTTAGTTTTTGAGTCCCCTGGCATTTTCGGGTACTTAAATTAGACTAAATCATAAGAAATTTCGCAAAGGACACCTTTTCTCTTTTCTCTCTTTCTGAAAATATCTACCGCGGCGCTTCTGAAAAAAAATAAAACATTTAAGAAACATTTCTTTCATTTTAGGAAGAACAAGAGATGAGTCCTCAGTTTTATAGTTTTAGGTGGCTGACGCTGCTTTTATCTCAGGAGTTTGCTCTTCCAGGTGTGTAATTCACTGTCCTTTACAGTGTTCTGAATCCTGTGCGTATTGTTGTTGGTGATTAGGGGCTTACTGTAAGCAACTACCATCAGCGGCTACCGTAGGGAAAGCATCACTAAAAAAGTGAATTTGCCCTGTTTCAAACTTCACCGCTATTATTCCATATCGTTGAACTTTTCAAAGTAGGAGAATTTATCTGGAGTTGAATTGTTAAGAACTGTATTAGCTTTCAGTGAAAGAAAACGAAAAACGTGAAAAGTGTTTACGTCCTCCGTTAAAACTGAATGAAATTGGGAAATTTCTTGTCTAGCCTTGCACTAAAAGATCTGGTGCCGCACTTGCAAAGTTGTTGTTTAGCCGCTTTTTAAACCTATGGCTTGTTTTACGTTCTCGTTACTATTACGTTACTATTATTGCTGTCGTTGAGGTGGACATTTTTTCCTCTGTTTTATGTCTGACCATTATTTTTTCATTTCAGACGTTATCAGAGTATGGGATTCTCTGTTTGCCGACGAGAAACGTTTCGAGTTTCTCATTTATGTCTGCTGTGCTATGCATATGTGAGTTTGATAAAATTACTGTGAACTG
>JAKSDK010000994.1 GCA_022360095.1 Phycisphaerales bacterium | reverse complement strand
TGTCACTGCTGTCACTGTTGTCACCGTTGTCACTGTTGTCACAGTTGTCACCGTTGTCACTGTTGTCACTGTTGTCACCGTTAAAACCGTTTTAACTTTTCTCATTGTCGTCACCGTGGTCACCGTTGTCACCGTTGTCAGTGTTGTCACTGTTGTCACGGTTGTCACCGTTGTCACTGTTGTCACAGTTCTCACCCCTGTCACTGCTGTCACTGTTGTCAGCGTTGTTGCCATTGTCACTGTTGTCACGGTTGTCACCCCTGTCACTGCTGTCACTGTTGTCACCGTTGTCACTGTTGTCACAGTTGTCACCGTTGTCACTGTTGTCACTGTTGTCACCGTTAAAACCGTTCTCACTGTTGTCATTGTTGTCAGTGTTGTCACCATTGTCAGCGTTGTCAGTGTTGTCACTGTTGTCACGGTTGTCACGTTGTCACTGTTGTCACGGTTGTCATCCTTGTCACTGCTGTCACTGTTGTCACTGTTGTCACCATTGTCACAGTTGTCAGTACTGTCACTGTTTACACTGTTGTCACCGTTTTCACTGTTTTTATTGTTGTCACTGTTCTCATGGTTGTCAGCGGTGTCATCATTGTCGCTGGTTTGACAGTTGTCACTGTATTCACCGTTTTCACTGTTGTCACTGTTTTCACCACTTTCACAGTTGTCACTACTGTCACCGTTGTCACTGTTGTCACTCTTGTCACCGTTTTCACTGTTCTCACTGTTGTCACTGTTGTCATGGTTGTCACCGGTGTCATCATTGTTTGCTGCTTTGACAGTTGTCACTGTTTTCACCGTTGTCAGTGTTGTCATCCTTGTCACTTTTCTCACTGTTGTCGCCGTTGTCACCGTTGTCGCCCCTGTCATGATTGTCACTGTTTTCACTGTTGTCACTGTTGTACCTGTTGTCAACATTGTCACCCTTATCACTGTTGTTGCTGTTGTCGCTGTTGTCACCATTGTCACCGTTGTCACTGCTCTCACTGTTGTCACTATTGTCACAGTTGTGGCCGTTGTTGCGGTTGTCACTGTTGTCACTGTTGTCACCGTGGTCACTGTTGTCACTGTTATCACTGTTGTCAGCTTGGTCACTGTTGTTATTGTTGTCACTGTTTTCTTCGTTGTCACTGTTGTCACCATTGTCACCGTTGTCAGTGTTGTCACTGTTGTCACGGTTGTCACCGTTGTCACTGTACTCACGGTTGTCACCCTTGTCACTGCTG
>JAKSDK010001163.1 GCA_022360095.1 Phycisphaerales bacterium | reverse complement strand
GTCACCGTTTTCACTGTTGTCACCGTTGGCAGCGTTGTCACTGTTGTCACTGTTCTCTCTGTGTCATCGTTGTCACTGTTGTCTCCGTTGTCACAGTTTTCTTTGTTGTCACTGTTGTCACCGTTGTCACTGTTGTCACAATTGTCACTGTTGTCTCCGTTGTCACCGTTGTCACTGTAATCACCGTTGTCACCGTTATCACTGTTGTCACCATTGTCACAGTCGTCACTGTTGACACTGTTGTCATTGTATTCACAGTTGTCACTGTCCTCACTGTTGTCACCGGTTTCACGGTTTGCACCGTTGTCACCGTTGTGACTGTTGTCACCGTTTTCACCGTTGTCACAGTTGTCACTGTTTTCAGTTGTCACCGTTTTCCCTGTTGTCACTGTTGTCGCTGTTGTCACCGTCGTCAAAGTTGTCACTGTTGTCACTGTTTTTACTGTGTCACCGCTGTCACCGTTGTCACTGTTGTCATCGTTCTCACAGTTTTCTTTCTTGTCACTGTTGTCACCGTTGTCACAGTTGTCATTGTTGTCACTAATGTCACCGTTGTCACTGTTGTCACTGTTGTCACTGTTGTCACCGTTTTCACTGTTGTCCCTTTGTCAGCGTTGTCTCTGTCTTCACTGTTGTCAATAATGTCACCGTTGTCACCGTTGTCACCTTTCTTACTGTTGTCACTATAATCACCGTTGTCACCGTTTTCACTGTTGTCACCGTTTTCACCGTTTTCACTGTTGTCACCGTTTTCACCGTTTTCACTGTTGTCACTGTTTTCACCGTTATCACTGTTGTCACCGTTTTGACTTTTGTGACCGTTTTCACCGTTGTCACTATTGTCTCTCTTGTCACCGTTTTTACCGTTGTCACTGTTGTCACTGTTTTCACCATTGTCACTGTTGTCACTGTAATCGCCGTTGTCACCGTTATCACTGTTCTCACCATTGTCACAGTCGTCACTGTTGAAACTGTTTTCACCGTTGTCACTGTTGTCACTTTTGTCAGTTTTGTCACTGTTGTCACCGTT
>JAKSDK010001303.1 GCA_022360095.1 Phycisphaerales bacterium | reverse complement strand
TCTCGCCGTTCAACAGCTCATCACGAAGCTTGCCGTTGAACGACTCCACATACCCATTCTCCCAAGGTGACCCCGGCTCGATGAACAACGTCTTCACACCAACACGCTTCAACCAGTCGCGAACTGCGAAGGCCGCGAACTCAGGGCCGTTGTCGCTGCGGATGTAATCCGGTATGCCGCGCGTCGCGGTGGTCTTCGAAGAACCTTCGAGCGGCGTTTGAACCATGCTCGCCTTCGTAGTCTTCCCGTCGATGGAGGATGGCCGACCAGGTCTGCCACAGCTCGGGATGGTCGGACCAGTGCTCCACCGAACGATAGACTTTCCCCTCCCACATCGGACGCTTGATCGGGTCGGTCAGCTTGGCCAGCAGGCTGTCGTAGTGCTGGATCGTGCCGACGACGATGACCTGCGTCTCTTTGGTGCCAGCTTTCAAAACGGACTTGTTGAACCACTCGTCGAGCTTGGCCCGGGCTTCGGCACTGTGGGTGTTCTCCCGGCTCTCGACGTCGTCGAGCAGGATGAGGTCGGGCCGATTCTCGATGTGGCGTCGGCCGCGGATGTTCTGGCCCCAGCCCATGGCCAGGACCTTCACCTGGTTGTGGGTGATGATCTCGTGGCTTCGCCAGCGCGGCGGGCGGGGATAGCGGCCACCGCGCTCGCAGACGTCAGGGTAGTCCTCGGCCAGCCGTTCGTTGTGGACGAGTTCGTGCTTGATCTGTTCGAGGAAGTCGCCGGCCTTGTCAGCGGTGTCGGAGATGAGGACGAGGAAGCGGCGTTTGCGATGGCAGATGACCCAGAGGGCGAAGATGAGACTGACGAGGGTGCTCTTCGCGCTGCCGCGCGGCGCGGCGACGGCGAGTCGCGCACCGGGCTTGTCGGGCAGGACTTCGAGGATGGGATACAACTCCGCATGCATTCGGCTGCCCGGCTTCTCGACATGGTGGGGGAGGTACAGTTTGCCGAAGGCCGCCAGCGACTGCTGCACGGACCGGCGGACCTCGGCCCGGATCTTGGTTTTCAATCGCGCCAGTTGGAGGTGTTCACGCACGCTCATCGTTTTCGTCCTTTGTTTTGATTGAAGGATCGTTGGTCAGCCGATCGACCTGCGCCGCCACCCGGCCGCGTTGGACTTCGTCGAGCAGCGTTCGCATGCGGTCGAGGCGCTGCGGATCGTTTTCCCCGGTTTCCTGATCCAATCGTTTAAGTTCACCGAGCCGATCGGCCAACTCGTCATAGCTGGCGATCGGGTCGGCCTCCAGATGCTGATATACGTCCGCCACCACACTCGTGGGCACCTTGGGCAGATAGCCGACCGACTGGAGCTTTTCGAACAGTTCCCGGCAGACCTTCCAAGCCGAGGTCTCCGCCATTAGCCGCTCCATGGCGGAGGCTTTGGTCTCGCGGGCAATGCGACGAAGATGGGCCATGGAGGTCTCCGCCTCGCGCACTAGGTTACCAATGAATCGCTCCGCCAGTTGGGCATCGGGGGACAATGCATGCTCGGCGCGGACCATTTCGAGATCACGTCGGATGGTACGTTCGTTGTACTGAAGGATCTGTCCGATCTCGGCCAGGCCGTAGCCCTCGGCTCGCAACACCTCGACGCAGCGTCGCCGGTCTTCGGCGGAGAGTGTCCGTGGATGAAGCTGCTTATTCTTGATCCGCTGGATCAGGGTCAGGACGGGATCGCCGTTGGCAGGCTCGCTCACGTCGGTACCTCCTGGGAATAACGTTCAGACAGTTCACTCGGAGCGTTGTCTACACAAGCCAGGTAGCGCCGCACGATGGCATCACAATAGCGCGGATCGATCTCCATCCCGAAGCACCGCCGCTGCAGACGCTCGGCGGCGATGAGCGTCGTGCCGGAACCCAGGAACAGATCGAGCACGATGTCATCGCGTCGGCTCGAATTGATCAGCGCGCGTTCGGCCAGGGCAATCGGCTTCTGCGTGGGATGGCGATAGTCGCGGGTGAGATCACGATGAACCTGCCAGAGCGTGGAGGCGTTGGTCGGACCATACCAGCGATGCGGCACCGTCTCCGCGTCGCCGGTCTTCCATCCATAGAGGCAGAACTCCGTCTGTTGGTGGTAGTCGCCGTAACCGATGGCGAAGTTCTCCTTGGCCCAGGTGATGACGGTCGAGACATGCGCGCCGGCCGCAGTCAGCATCGAGTGCATGGGCCCGAATTGGCGGTGACCGTTCCAGAGATAATACGGCCCGCCCGGCGCGAGACTTGCAAGCAGGTGATCGAGTATATCTTTGAGCCAGTCTTCGTAATCCTCCTGGCTGAGATCATCCATGTAGATTCGGTCCCACCGGCGGGAGCGCTTGGGCCTGGCCTTGGCGGGTTGCGGGCGCTTGCCGCCGTAGTAGGAGACATTGTATGGCGGGTCGGTGAACACAAGGTCGGCCTTGGCACCGTCAAGCAATCTGGCAACTTCCTCTGACTTCGCCGAGTCGCCGCACAATAGACGATGCGAGCCCAGCTCGATCAACTCACCGGGTTGCGTGACCGCAGGCCGGTCCTTGAATTCATCCAGGGCATCCGCAAGTTCGAACCCGTCTTCACCGTCACGTGACCCCATTCGATCGAGCAGTTGTCCCATCTCGACGCGATCGAAACCGGTCAGGCTCACATCGAAGTCAGGCACCTGGGTCAACCCCTGCAGCAGTTCCGCCAGCTTCGGTTCATCCCAACCGCCTTGAATCCTGTTCAAGGCGACGTTTAAGGCCTTTTCCTGCTCGATCGAAAGATCAACCAGACTGACCGAGACTTCGGTGCATCCCTGGCTGCGCAGTACCTTGAGTCGCTGATGGCCACCGACCAAATGACCGGTCCGCCGGTTCCACACCAACGGTTCCACGCAACCAAAGGTCTCCAGGCTACGCTTCAGTTTTTGATACTCGGGATCGGTCGGTTGAAGACTGAGACGAGGGTTGTAGGGAGCGGGATCGATCCGCTCGACAGCAATGCGCTCGATAAGAAGTGCCATCACGCTTCACGTCCTTTTGAAGCCGAGGCTGATGAATACCTGCTCACGCTGGCCATCCATGACCAGATAAAGCCTATATTGACTATCCTAATATTTTATGAACATTGACGGTGGTAGTCAAGCGAGGATCGAGAAAAAACAAATCACAAACTCGTTTCTTTGTTACCTGGATGCACATCAAGTCCTGCCACCCACTTGGATTAGTGTGAAATAAATTTCACTCTAGGAGTATAGGCTTTTCACTAGAGACTTGTGTCGGGTCTCGAGCCTGGTTCGCCCATATAATGGACGTAGAAAGGCTCTAAGCGACTAGGCTCGTCCTTTATTTCTGCGTAGCGTCAGATTTGTTAGCGAGCACAATGTTGCGTTTTGGGGCAGTGCGTAGACGAATTTGAGGCAATGTTTGTATCGCGTTCGAGACGTGGGATATCTGCAGATTCCCAAATGGGACACACGGAACTGTGGGTCGAGCGAACATAGATCCTGCGATTCGATGCCTCGGTGTTGCAGATCGTCGATGCGATTGCGCTCGAGGTATTGAGAAAATGCACCAAACGCGATATCAAATGTCAGAAAACAGAGCCAATGTGAAGCTAGGTTCAAGGGCGTGTGGAGATCTAACGACTGACAGAGCGAGTGAATCTTCTCGAAGTTTTATACGGATCACGCACAATACGGCCCTGCTAGGGGAAAGGCTAGTGCGTTTGGATCGAACAAGAGAGCGTCGAATGTCTAGTTTACATCTGTCACGACTTATAGGTGAAGCTGCGGATCGGGTTGGATTGCGGATTCGTCAATCGCGGCGATCGGAAGGGCGGGGCCTGACCAATTGGGGATGTAATGGCCTGTTCCTCTCTACACTGGTAGCGATCTCTATTGGCGTTGTCACGCCGGTCCGAGGCACCGTTTGGTACGTGGATGACGACGCCGCGGCGGGGGGGGACGGACAAAGTTGGGGCACAGCATTCAAATACTTGCAAGACGCTCTGTCCGCTGCGCAGCTGGATCCGGAACCTGAGATTTGGATCGCCGGTGGGACGTATATGCCTGATCAAGGTGCAAATGTCACGCTGGGAGACCGCGAGGCGTCGTTTCACCTTGGAACGAACATGCGCATCTACGGCGGGTTCGCAGGAGCCGAGTCGAGCGTTGATGAGCGTGACGTGTCGGATCGCACAAACGTGACAATTCTATCGGGAGATTTGGCGGAAAACGATTCGACAGGCATTCATAGTTTCGACGAGAACGCGTTGCGTGTCCTGATTGTGACGAATACTACGTCTAACGCAATGGTCGACGGCCTCACGATCTCGGGAGGGAATCCGGATCACGACTTAGGCAGTCTATTTTTCCTTGGCGGCGGTGCATATGCAAGCGCAAATTGTAATGCGAAATTTCTACACTGTATTTTTCGAGATAACCGCGGAGGTGCAGTGAATGTCGTCGGGAGTCCTACTTTTGTTGAGTGTGCGTTTCGGAAGAATGACTCTTTCTGGGCCACGGTCGGATTATGGAATGATGCCGAAGAAACACAGCTAGGGCATGCCATAGCAATTAATTGCGAGTTTTCACAGAATTCAGGTCCGGCTGTTTGGACTGGTGGCTCATTCAGCATTCACGGGTGCAGATTCCTGCGGAATTGTCAAGATTCAATTCTGCCGCTGTACGGTAGCAATTCGCTGATTTCCAACTGCACTTTCTTACACAACTTCTCAAGGTGGATATACGGCGACGAGTCAAATGAAAACCTGCCGGAGGGGTTTGTCGTAGCAAATTGCATCTTTTACGGGAATATATTAGATCAGGATCTCGGTGACCGTTATGAGAAATGGGACGCTATTTGCGAGAATCCGCAATTCAGACATAACTTGGTGCAGAGATTATCGAAGTCGTCTGTCGGAATCGGAAACCGGCGAAGCACAGCGACGGTAACTCCAGATGGTCACTTAATCTTCGGCGTGGTCGCGATAGACCTCGCGGATTCGTCTAGCATAGGTTTGGATGTGTTGGACTTGGATCACGATGGTGACTTGGAAGAAGGAACACCTCTTGATTTTGATGGTGAACCACGAGCTTTTGATGACCCCGGCGTAGCGAATATGGGCTCGGGCGCCGATCCGTTCGTCGATGTGGGTGCTGACGAGTTTGTTGATTTGGACATGGATGAGTTGCCGGACAATTGGGAATCTCGGTATTTTGATGACACTACAGCCGGCATTGCGGCGGCGGATCCAGACGGCGATGGACTACTGAATATTGATGAGTATGAGCAATACAGTAGCGACCCTGTCGCCACGCCAATATTTGTTGATGGCTCAATTGGGGACGACGAGTTTGACGGTTCTTCGCCCGAAGCTCAGGGGGGGACGATTGGACCGAAGGCTACGATACAAGGCGGGTTGGATGTGGCGACGGGCGGTGATACGGTGTTGGTTGCTCCCGGGAACTACCCGATTTCTCAATTCCGAGGACTAGATTTTGCGGGAAAGTCCATAGTATTGAGATCCGTAGAGGGTGCAGATCAGACATCATTAGGAGATTCTTTTGGAGCGAATATTGACTGGAGGTCTATTCGAGGAAGCTTTGTGACTGTTGAGGGATTTGCCTTGACAGAGTCTGCGGGAATTTATATTCGGGAGTCCGATCTAAGACTCAACGATTGTAGTATTTCTATCGAGGATGAAGGCCACGGAGGTGAGACTGGTTTGGACTTAGTCGATGCGCAGTCGCGCTTCCGAGATGTGTCTGTTGTTGCAGGGCAATCTCCAGAGGCAATGGCGGTACGTATTGTAAACAGTATGGCCAGACTCGATGGTGAATTACGACTTGGCGGGCTGGTTGTATTCTGGAACACTTGGATTGAGGGAAACGGCACCCTAATTCTTGATCGTTTAGCCAATCCGAACTCGAGGATTCACGTTACGCGGCAGTTTGAATTCCGCGGCCTAAGAAGTGATTACCCACCGTCTCCAACGATAATACATGGCATCTCGGTGCGTGGTTCAGGTGACATCGATATTGATCCGGGAGAGATTCTGTTGCTTGAGTCAGGAGCTCTGATTGACTTAAGTGGTGAGGACGATTCGGATGAATGCCTGGATCCTGCAGAGTCGGGCGATTGGGGAACGATCACAGTTGGCGGGACATTGATTGCTCGTGACTCGACGATTCGTAATACGAACGTGTTGGTGGAGGGAGGGGAGTTGGGAGAGGCGACTCAGATCTTCAGTAATGATATCAACCTGATTCAGAACCCACCTGGCTGGGGAGGAGAGTTCTTCGTTGACGGCACTGCGATGATCGAGTGCAACATCATTCGCTCAGACGGTGATCGATACTTGGACCTCGATCCCGATCCCAATGCGGATCCTCGCCCTGTGATTGGCGAAGGGCCAACAGCGAATCGGATATTCCTGACAATTACCCAGGGCGTGGGTTTCGACCAAGGTGAGCTCTTGGAGCTTCGCTCGGAAGATCGTGACCACTCTGTGAACAATGGGCTGTCGGGAGCTTACGAGCTAGAGTCGAGCGATGGCTTCGCCGATCCATGGGTCTTGGAACGCTTTGAAGTTATGCCGGACGCGAAGGTGACGTTGACGAACCGGCAGGGATTTGTGTTCCAGGATGCCGAGATTCCGGTGCCTGAGGCGTTGTATGTGAAGAAGGTTTGTCTGCATCCGGGAGCGGTGTTGAACACCGGCCTGCAGCGCATGTATTACCAGCAGTTGGTGGATGAGAATGGCCAAGTGCTGTCCAGAGATCCGACGGATCCTGATGCGCCCTTGGCAAATGGTGCTCTGATTGAGGACGTCCCGCTGTTGGGGTATTCGTTGAAGACGATCGCTATGGAGGATGATACGGAGTTCGATGTCCGCGTACGCTCCCGACTCCGGGATCCCAATGATGAGCAACCTACGTCTCCGCCATTCAAGGAAGGCTCCATTTTTCGCTTTGACGATCTGGATCCGCTGGCTCCATCGAACGGCGTGATGGCGATGAAGACGCACGCAGAGGATCGAGAGTCAGCGAGTTCGGTGGCGGCGCATGGCGCCTTTGCGCGTGCCGGTGAAGACGAGATCCTGGTGACGTTCCTGTATCGGTT
>JAKSDK010000545.1 GCA_022360095.1 Phycisphaerales bacterium | reverse complement strand
CTATGACGGTGATGTGAACGGTGACAGTCGGATCGATGGTCGCGATATACAGGGTTTTATGGGCATGCTTCTTGATGGCGGTGCGGTCGTGACGGACATCCCGCTGTTCGTTGAAGCAGTTCTGCATCCCGCCGACAGTGACGACTGCACGGGCGATATGAACGGCGACGGTACCATCGATGGCCGTGACATTCAGGGATTCGTCGAAAAACTTGCAGGGGAGTGAGTGTCACGGCATTGTGAATTGCCACGACATCGCGAGAAACGCGGCGTAGTGTAGCCTGCTTGTGAGTCTCGCCGAGGCTGCGGCGCTCGGGGTTTTCTCGCAGAAGTGGCACTCAATGTCAGAGATACTTCATCCGACATGCCCGCTCGAGATACGCATCAGGGTGGCATGATTCTCAAGTAAGGCAGCAGGATCGGGGACGAGTGCGGTTCCGACGGCTTCTGAAAAAAACAAGTTTTCTGTCGGTCTTGTTTCCGATTTTGCCCATGTATCTACGGCTAGGAGGGGCGAGATTCAACCGTCAATAGCCCTCAGAAGGAGCATGTGTTAATGGCAGCTGATAGCACAACAATCAAGCAACTCATCGGTCGTATTGCCAATGACGACGGATCTGCAAAAAACGAGTTGGTTACACTTCTCTACGACGAACTTCGTAGGATTGCAGGGTCGCTCATGAGAAACGAGCGCCCTGTGCATACGCTCCAACCGACTGCGCTCGTAGCCGAGGCGTTCATAAATCTCGAACGGGCCGTCGTCATGGATAATCCAAGAAGTCGAGCCTATTTTGTTTCGGCGGCTGCACAGGCAATGCGCGACGTACTCCGCGAACATGCTAGAAGGAGGAACGCGCAAAAGCGAAAGCCGGATGGGGAACGGTCGCCGTGGGATGTTTCGTTGGCTTGGTTTGAGGAGAGCGGTTTACCGTTTTTTGACCTTGACGAAGCGATGGAATCCCTCGCTTCCGTAGACAAACTGCAGCACGAGATCGTTCAACTGAAATACTTCGGTGGCTTGACGAATGAGCAAGTAGCTGAGCTCCTCGATATATCCGCACGAACAGTCGAACGGAAGCATAAGCTTGCCAAGTCTTGGCTGCGATCTCGTATTGGCGCTACTGAGGATGAATGAACGCAGATATCCACTGACAACGTGAATGACTTGGCGCTTCGAGTGGCTGGTCCAAACCATGCAACAAAGATATGAATGTTCTGGAGATTCACGGCAACGGCGGAGTCGGGGTGGCGATACGAATAGCAACGGGGCGTCACGGCACTAGATCGATGAAGCCCTAACAAACGTGCAATTCGACCACGGTCCGAATTGTTTCGACTTGCAACTGAGGGGCACGAAATGCCACAGAGTCTTACGGAAAGGGCGAATGCCATATGCGATCTAGTAATTGCAGCATCTCCGGATCAGCGAGATGCGAAGATCAAATCAGAGTGTGGGGATGTCTCCGATTTGCACAATCTTGTCCAACAGGAACTCGAGATTCGCTTTGATCGCCTTGTCCTGAAATTCTGCGATGAGGTCATGGATGACGCACCATACCTTCAACGGGAAAAGGCGATGCAGAGATTTGCAGGAGATCCCCAACTGCGAGATCGGGTGCTCCGCGTGGTGACGAGAATGTTGGAATTTGACGCCAAGACCGATATTGACGTACGCCCGCCACACTTCTTGCCCGCGTCATTGGTGGACTCTTCACCACTAATTGATCAACAAGTGGGCGAGTACCGAATTGCGAGAAGAATCGGCAAGGGCGGATTTGGAGCGGTGTATCTCGCCAATCGCGTTGATCCAACCAAGCGGCCGGTTGCCGTCAAGATCTTGCACTCAGTTGAACCATCTACGGAACTCCGCATGCGCTTTAACCGCGAGTGCATGATGCTCGCTAATCTGCGACATGAGGGCATTGCGCATTACATCACGCATGGTGAACTCGACGACAAGACGCCCTATCTCGTCATGGAGTTTGTTGACGGAATCAAAATCACAGACTATTGCGACCAGCTCGGCCTCTCAATCCGGGAGCGAGTTGAACTATTCATAGAAGTCTGCAACGCGGTTCAACAGGCGCATATAAAAAGTCTGGTGCATCGTGATATAAAACCCTCCAATATTCTCGTGGAGCATGAACGGGGAAACCCAGCGAATTCCCACGACCAACCGCAATCCACAAGGGCTCTGCGAGGAAGGACACCAAAACTCATCGATTTTGGAATCGCGTTGTCTCTAGACCCTAAATTTGAAAGCAGTCAGCTGACCGCTGACGCTCCGCCAATGACACCGGCATACGCGAGCCCTGAGCAGATGACAGAGCCATCTTGCAAACTGGATTCGAGGACCGACATCTATTCGCTAGGACTCGTGTTGTATGAGCTGTTAACCGGAGGCCTTCCGTATCCGATCGCCGGAAAAACTCCTATTCAGATCGCTGCCGTCAAGCAGGAGGATCCGAAACTGCCTAGTGAGACAGTCCTTGAAACGGTGATACGCCATGAGTTTGACAGCAAGAGTAACACGACTGTACCGGTCCCTTTGACCGCCGAATCGCGCGCTGCTGATCGTAAGGGGAGAAGCCCCGAAAAAATTAGGAAGGAGATCAGCGGGGATCTTGAAAACATTGTCCTCAAGTCATTGTCCACCGATCTGAATCGAAAAAGTGAGGCACGCCGCTATGACACAGTCCAGTCTTTGGTGCAGGATCTGAAAAACTGGTTGACCAACGAGCCGGTCACGGCGACCGCACCTACCCGGATGTACCGATTTCGGAAGTTCGTCAGACGGAACGGTATTCCTGTGGCAGCAATATGCGTAGTCGTGATCTCTCTAATATCCGGATTCTTCGTCTACTTGGCAACCCAATACGGGAATCTACAGCGAGACAGGGCCGAGGCCGCAACCATGCGGGAACAAGAGACGCAGTCGGAACTAGAGGCCAAGAACCTAGATGCGATGTCGCACAGCGCATTCGGCTGGTTCCTCTATTATTGGGGTACGGGCCAGGAGCAGGCTGCTGAGGAATTCGCCCGCCTGATGCCCAGGGAGACCTTTGAATACGTGGGGGTCGAGTTTCTTCAGGGGCGGCAAATTTCCGACGAGCAGCTGTCTAAGATTACACCTAAGGGTTGGGAAGCGATGGCCTGCTATTTGATTGGCGAGAAACAGCTTCGCGAGGGGCAGGCGGACATCGCTCGAAGGTGGTACGCACGGGGCGCATCTAAAGAGGAGTTTCGGGGATTTAGGCGACGTTGCGAATGGCGAGTTCAACATTTGGAGAAGCATTAGCCATCGAATATTGAATGTTCGGCTAGTGGCGTGACACAAAGATATTGCAGCCAATCGACAGTGCCATTCCGAAGGTCGAATCAAGAAATGGAGATCACCATGCCAAAGTCCCAATTCATACGGAAGCAGCTGTCCGTGGCGCGAGCCGGGGCGTTTTCCTTGATTGAGTTGCTGGTTGTAATAACGATCATCGCGTTATTGCTTGTAATCCTGCTTCCGGCGCTGTCAATGATGCGCCGCAATTCCAAGCTCATTCAATGCCAAGCCAACCTCAAGAACCTGACGACCGCCTGGAATCAATACCTGATGACCTACAACTATCATTTTTTTCAGGGTGTCAACAAGCAGCTTAACTTTGGTGGGAAGCAAGGCTCCAACACGCCCTATTTTGGGCCGAATGTTCGCAAGCCCCTAAATCCAATGCTTGGTGAAAAGGAAATCACCATGAACGACATTCCCACTTTTCGGTGCCCTGCTGACACAGGCGGCGAAACAGTGAGCCCCAGCTGCTACCAAGTCTTCGGTACGAGCTACGAATCGAATGTCAGGTTGGTCGGCGACACAAACTTCTACATTCCTCCGCAGGATCCCAGTCGCGACGTGTGGC
Organism: Phycisphaerales bacterium; assembly: GCA_022360095.1. Taxonomy (GTDB): domain Bacteria; phylum Planctomycetota; class Phycisphaerae; order UBA1845; family UTPLA1; genus JAKSDK01. Next base: position 5,085 of record JAKSDK010000545.1, on the reverse strand, counting down.
TGAAGGTCAGGAAACGGATTGCTGACCTGAGGAGCAGCAGGGTTACGGCCTCGCCTAGCGAAACGCCGCTAGTTGGCGATATTGGCTGGTTAGCAAGGTGGGACCGGGTGTCCCGGGAACGCGTGGCGTGGCATGGAGACTACAAGCGTTTCAATATTGGCTTTCTGGATGGACACGTGGCCTATGTCCGGATCCGCAAGGGCATTCATGTTGACACGGGATTCAAGATGATCCCATTCAAGGATTTATTTCCGGAAGCCAGTCGAAGCCAGCGGGAAGTGCCGGACTAGTAATCAGTCGAAGCGGGTTTGGATTAAGTCACGCGCACAATTTCTCAGAGATTCACGGAGGGACACAGCCATAGAAATGTGAAGCCTGCACGCGAATGGCCGTGGGAGACGGTTCCAGTCGGAGATAGGCTTGAGAGACTAATGCAGTGAGCTGCAATGTGTATGCAATGTATTCTCATGTCATGAGCCTCCCGCAATGACTCGAAATTCATCGTACAGGTGTGTTACCAAGGCGTTGCGCGCCGAGCGAACGCTCTCGACGATCCGCTGGATCAATGCTTCCGTCATATCTGCGTCGATGGTCATTTACGTGATCTCCCCAAAAGCAGGCCGCTGACGTGCAGTTAGTGACGAGTTCGCGCGAAAGAGCCTCATCGTGTTGACGCACTGATCAACCCGATACAACCAAATCCACCAGTTTTCTGGCCATCGGTAGGGGTAAATGAGGACTCCCAAACGTAGATGCGGTGTTTGGTTCGGCCTGCCGAGAGTTTTGGATTGCCACGTGTTATGGCATCACCATTCGCCACGCGGCTGCGATGAGTTCGGCGTAGCCGGGCTCGTGAAGTTCACGGAGGATGCGCTCGGATGTCTTCATGCTGAGGTGATATTCGATCAACACTTTCGCATCCGCCCGGTTCGTGATCGCGGTCGGCAGGACGAGCGGACGCTTCGTGCGCTGCTCGTTCGCGGCGGGGATACCGATATCGGCCGTGTCACACGTCTTTCCGCGTGAGATCAATTCATTTCTTGCTACCATTCTAGTGTCTCCCTTTCTCGCGAAGAGCATGGTCTCGCGTCATGACGAGGGGGGCGTTGGGCCCGAGTCGAGTCGGGAATCGACACAGTTTCCCCGTCGCCACTACATGGGCTGAGCCAGTGCCTATTGCGCCATAAAATCCGATGCGTGCATGAAGATGGTCAGATGAGAGGCCCTTGTTGCGGCAAGAGACCTAGGGCGGTCGTCATTCTCGTGAGGAAATTGTGAATCGGTATAGTCGCTTCAAGCGTGCGAGAGGCAGCTTCGCGCAGACTTGCGCTCAGTGAGATAGACCGTTTGACAATTGATTTACAGTGACGGATCTTGTCGCACCAAGTTTCCTGAACATTGTGTCGGGTTCCGTCACAGTTTCGCCCATATAATGGGTCGCGGGAGGTACTACGTGACTGCGGCGGCCCGCTTGGCCAAATATCCTTGACTTTGGGATAGTGGGCTGGAATTCCGTGTGATATGACCGGCTCGGTGTCGATGGGGATTTGGTGCCGTAGCAGAGTTTAGGGACGGAGAACTAGCGAGTGGTGAAGACCGGCTTGCAGTTGTCCCGAGTATTGAGGGAAGTTTGTGTGGAACATGCGTCGTGTTGCCGTTCCCGCGAGGAAACAGCTATGCGCGAGTCGTCGGCGGATGGTGAGTTTAGTATGTAGTTCGACACGCGTGCGACTCTGCGGATTGTGGAGGAAAGTCTATGCATCTTTCTCATAGTCGGAGCGAGCGGGGCGTGAACGGTTGTCAGTGCGATTGCTTGTGCCTTTTGGTGCTGGCAGCGGTTAACGTTGGCCTGGGTATGCCGGTGCAGGGCGCCGTCTGGTACGTGGATGACGATGCTGCTGCGGGAGGAGACGGGCAAAGCTGGGGCACTGCATTCAAGTACTTGCAAGACGCTCTGTCCGCTGCGCAACTGGATCCGAATCCTGAGATTTGGATCGCCGGTGGGAAATATAGGCCCGACCAAGGTGCTAACGTTACGCTAGGTGACCGCTTGGCGTCGTTCCATCTGGGAACGAACATGCGCATCTACGGCGGGTTTGCAGGAACCGAGTCGAGCATTAATGAGCGGGATCTGTCGGATCGCTCAAGAGCGACGATTCTCTCCGGAGATCTTCTCGAAAATGATGGTCCGGACGTCGGTAGTTTCGACGAAAACAGTATTCATGTCCTGGTCGCATCATTTGTAACAGCGGATTCAACACTCCACGGGCTCACGTTTTCCGGCGGGTTCGCTGACGAGATAGACGGATATGAAACACCGCCCGGTGGTGGCGGAATGTACGCGAGCGAAAGCTGTTCGGCGCGGATTCAATATTGCGTGTTCGAGAACAATCGGCGCGGTGCGATTTATGTCGGCAGTGGCTGGCCAACGTTCTTGCACTGCAGGTTTATTCGTAATTCGGGCCGCGGCGATGTTGTCGAGTTCGCAGAGGATGATCCTTCTAGTTTCGCAACCGTGATGAGTTGCGAATTCATAGAGAATGATGGTTGGGGCGTTTGGAGGTCTGGGCGTGGACTGGCTCATTTTTACGCTTGTAGATTTGCTCGAAATCAGGGTGGTAGCATTCTAAGTTTGAGCGTATTAGGCGGCTTAGTCGCAAATTCTACTTTCTTAGACAATTACACTGATGTGGTCCTGGATTACCATAGCTATGACGACCAACTGCAAGAGCGTCTGGAGGTCAGGAATTGTATTTTTCGTGGAAATACCTCGGAGGTACGCGGATCGGGCGAACACGTTATTTCCTGGGATCCGCAGAATAACAACCGCAACTTCAGTTTCAACGTTGTGCAAGGTCTTACTGGAAGTTGGGTGGGTGTTGGAAATCGACGCGGCCTAGCCCGAATGACTACTGATGGGCACATCTTGGCCGGGTCGATCGGGATTGACTCAGCAGATTCGGCCGCTTTGGGAGTTGACATCTTGGATCTGGATGTCGATGGGGACTTGACTGAGCTAATTCCACTCGACGTGGATGGCGAACCACGGCTAATCGACGACCCCAGCGAAGCGAATACGGGTAGCGGCCTATCGGCATTCCTGGACACCGGTGCAGACGAGTACCTTGATTCAGACGTGGACGGACTCCCAGACTATTGGGAACGTCGGTTTTTTGGAGACACAACTTCTGGTGATCCGTTCGCGGATTCAGATGGCGATGGGTTGTCGAATAGGTCGGAATTCGAATACTACGGGTCTGACCCAGTCGCCGCCCCGATATTCGTCGCTGTCGGTGTGGGGTCCGACGAGTTTGATGGCTCGTCTCTCAGTCCTGAGGGGCCCAGCGTTGGACCGAAAGCGACGCTGCAGGGCGCATTAGACGTAGCAAATGGCGGTGATACGATATTGGTAGCTGCAGGCACGTATCCTGTTTCTCAATTCCAGGGATTGGATTTCAGGAAGGAATCCATTGTGTTGCGGTCCATCGAAGGTCCGGACAGTACTTCAATCGAAGGGAATTATATCGACTGGAGGTCAATTGAAGGTACCAATGCCACAATTGAAGGGTTTGCGTTCAGCGGTGACTCTGGGATTCTCGTTATATGGTCGGGATTCAATATTATCAACTGTGTAATTGAGAATGTGTGTTTATACTCTGGATGTAGCCTGGAATTGGAGCAAGCACACTCGCGCTTGCAAAATGTATTGCTAGATGGAGGTCAATCCTCCAATGCTAATGCGGCCCAAATAGTAAGTAGTATCTTGACAGTCGATGGTGAAGTGCGTCTCGGCGGACCGGCGGTTCTCTGGGAGAGCTGGATTGACGGAAGCGGCACGCTGATTCTAGATCGATCAGTTAATTCCAGCACAAGGCTTCATATCACGAGTCAGTATGCACTGGCCAATGGAGGAATAGAGCCACCGTCGTCGACGACGACATTACACTCGATCGCAGTACGCGGTACCGGCGATATTGATATTGACCCTGGCGAGACTATGTTGTTAGAGTCCGGCGCATTGATTGATTTGAGCGGCGAGGACGTATCTGACGAGTGCTTAGACCCTGCAGAGTCGGCCAATTGGGGGACGATCACGGTTAATGGGGCTTTGATTGTCCGTGATTCGACGATTCGTAACACGAACGTAGTTGTGGAGGGTGGCGAGTTAGGAGACTCGACTCAGATTATCAGCAATGAGATCAACCTGATTCAGAACCCGCCGGGTTGGGGCGGGGAGTTCTTTGTTGAAGGCACGTCTATGATCGAGTGCAACATCATTCGTTCGGATGGTGATCGATATCTCGATCTCGACCCCGATCCCAATGCGGCTCCGCGCCCTGTGATTGGTCAGGGTCTGACGGCGAATCGGATATTTGTGACGATTATGCAGGGTGCCGGACTAGACCAAGGTGAGCTCTTGGAGCTTCGATCCAGAGATCTTGACAACGTCGTCAATAGTGGGCTTTCGGGAGTCTATGAATTAGCATCGAGCGATGGCTATTCGGACACTTGGGTATTGGAACGTCTCGAAGTCATGCCGGATGCGAAGGTGACTTTGACGAACCGACAGGGATTCGTATACCAGGATCCCGCGATTTCCGTGCCTGAGGCGTTGTATGTGAAGGAGGTTCGTCTGCATCCGGGTGCAGTCTTGAACACTGGGCTTCAGCGACTCTATTACCAGCAGCTGTTGGATGAGAACGGTCAGGAGCTGGTCAGGGATCCGGTGGATCCTACTGCCCCCCTGTCGAATGGCGCCCGGTTTGAGGATGTGCCGCTGTTGGGATATTCGTTGAAGACGATCGCCATGGAGGATGATACGGAGTTTGGCATTCGTATCCGTCGGCGCATAAGAGACCCCCATGATAGTCAACCTTGTGAATGTTTAGGAACATGTTCGACCGACCTGTCAGAGTGTAAGGAAGGGAGTGTCCTTCGTATAGAGGATCCGCTGGCTCCATCGAACGGCGTGATGGCGATGAAGACGCACGCAGAGGATCGAGAGTCAGCGAGTTCGGTGGCGGCGCATGGCGCCTTTGCGCGTGCCGGTGAAGACGAGATCCTGGTGACGTTCCTGTATCGGTT
>JAKSDK010000971.1 GCA_022360095.1 Phycisphaerales bacterium | reverse complement strand
GCCCTCTGTGATGCACAAACTCTAATTTTAGTAATTGAGTGATTTAGGTGGGCTTAGATCTAAGTATCACATGAGTGTCACAGCATTGCCAAAAATAGCCATCAGTTGGTCAAAATCATTTTCTACTTCATGTTTTTGGCTGGCTAATCTACTGTCTGATTTTTTTAGCAGAAGATGGCAAAATTGGCTCCTTATTTAAACAGGAAAGCTCCCTGCTTTAAACTTTCTGACAACCTTGGTGTCGTATGACGTAACTTGAGCCATGGAAGATCGCTAAAATAACAGCTAGAAAAACAGTGTGCTCATATAGCCTCTAACGCAGAAAGCACTTTGTGTAGCAGTGTCTATTTTTATTTATTCTGGTTTTCCACCAGCAGAAATGAACAGCTACACTATTGTTTGTTTTTGTATCTTAGGTTGTAGTGTTTAAAATCATCTGTTACTCAAGCTTAAATGTGTGGAGCAGAAACTATGAATGTATCTGTGCCGCCAATCAATTTTGATATTTTTTTTTGTATAGAGCTGAATTTTATGTTACCAACAACTTCAACATGTGTGTAGATGAAATATGAAACACTAATATATGAATTTATTTTAACATGTAGATGGTACACACACTGTACTTAGATCAAACAGAGAAGGATTGATGTAATGATGACTGCAAATAGGTTGCCTCTTGTGTTGAACAAAGTGAATTCTAAATTCATTTTCTTTGTCGATCAGTCCATTTTTATGTGGTAATTTACACCAAAAGGGTCACAACTATAGCTTCAGAACCACATCAGCCTGGCAAATTTAAGATTTGTCAATTAAAGGAAGGAACTTAAATTACTAAAAATTTTGCCAACATTGCATGATCTTCATTGCACTAAAACTGAGAAATTGATCATAACCTACCTTTCTGTGTCCTGTTTATCACACTGTACTCAATAATTTTGGGTACCACAACTTCTTTATGAGTTTGAGTTACAAATGAAACTCTTCCAGTGAACAGCTCTGTACTTGTGAAACTTCTCTGTTGTGTTGCTCCAGAAAATGACCACGCCCCCCGATGGGCAGTTTATTGGCTTGAACCCCACCCCCCCTCTCTGGATTTCCTGTTGGTTTCATAATACTCTCTTTTTCAT
>JAKSDK010001478.1 GCA_022360095.1 Phycisphaerales bacterium | reverse complement strand
CGTGAAGGCGAAAAAGCCATCCACACAAATGCTAACCTACAACTGACTTGCAAGTGCCGTATTCGCCGGGTTGTAAGGTTATCGTAAACACATCGCATGCGACGAAGTGTGCCTTGTAAATCTTGCTAGGTTTCTGGGAGACTGTCCACCTACTCCTCCCCAAGGCACAATTTTGCCCTAAGTGAGAGGTGTTAAGGTTGGCTTAGGGGAGGGGTAGTTGGGCAGTTTCCTGCCTTAATAGTTATTATCATCATGGTCAGGCGGCATTAGATCTGAAGGGTGATGCTGTCAAACACGTCATCTCTTCCGATGAGTCCACCAAATATGAAAGGCTACGAAAAAATAAATACAATTTCACTATGAAATATGAAAACCAAATGAGCTCATGCGGTAGGTTCAGTACACAGCCATTTTTAGTGTCGTCACGCGACGACACTAAAAACGGCTGTGTAGCAGACTATAGGTTCAGGGGCAGATCATAAAGAAATGTTTGGTCAGAGGGGGGAGGTGAGGGGTTGGGGGGGAGGGGTCCAAACAAGGTTTGAATGAGAATGAAGAAAAGGCGGGTGGGGGATCCAAACGAGGTTTTACTGAGGTAATAACGTATATCATTCCGCAAAGCCAGACAAGTTTGTACACTTAGCTCTAAACCTGCAGGTTCCGTTAAATAAAATGGCGCAAAACTTTATGAGGCCAAAAGAAAAAACAACAACTTAATATTGACTAAATAGAGGACGAAAAAGTTGGACAAAAATTCTGTTTCGTTTGTTTTCTTGTGTTCGAAATGCACACATCTTAAAACGTTTGCACCAAAACAACCCCATATCATAGGGTACGATTGGGCAGGGGTTAAAAGAGTTTTCTTGCTGTTGTTGGTGTACCTCATCGTGCGGTTGTTCATTTGCATTTAATACCGCTATGTTTTGGTGACTCAGTCTGGGGTTAGTTTAATAAAGACAACTTAATATAATCTTGTATTAGCACCTTGTCGACTCCCCGGACGTGCACTTCCAACGCTGTTCCTGCGCCAGGCATTATTCCAAATGGCCTAGCCTGAAAATAATCCAAAATAGAAGTTTTTTCTATAAATATTTAGGGAAGAGAT
>JAKSDK010001669.1 GCA_022360095.1 Phycisphaerales bacterium | reverse complement strand
TCTTGTCTTGGTGGATGCTTGGGGTTTCCCAGAGAAACCCTCAGAACTTGAATTTACCTTACCTTGGTGGATTAAAGCTTTGGCCACAGTATCAAGTTTCTTTAATCCATTTGCTGGAATCAGAGCTGCTGGTCCATGGGGTATGTAAATGTAAAGCAATTCAAAATAATTATTATTGATTTTTGACTAGTTTCTAGCGTGACGTTTTTTTTTTCAGAATTTAAATCAAAACATTTTGGTAAACATGAACCCTTGTTATTTTATCACCAGCATCAATAAATTATTGGGTGTTGAAGTAAGTTTTCCCAGAGTACTGCAACTAGGACCCTCATACCCCTAGCCTTGACCAGACTACTGGGATTGTGCCACCCTACCTATCCCAGACTTTAGACCTGAACCTGAAACCCTTTTTCAGACCAAATCTCACTGCAATCCCATTCCTCACCAAACTGCTTTAAAATTAATACCCTTCGCAGCAACATAACGACAATCCCCTTTCTGGGGAGGGGTAGATAGTACTTTTAAAAAGTCAAGAATGGCTTTTAATAAATATTACCATTTGTCTTCTGCTTTATTGAAAAAGTTTAAAATTTAAAAAGCCAGCCACGTTGATTGTTTCAGCCAGATTTATTTTGAGGCTGCAGTTATAGAAATTGGCGATTTTGGTTTCAAAAAAAAAACTTGCTAGGCAGAGGATTGTACAGTTGACAAAGTCACACAATAACATTATGTTGCCGTGACAATTAGCATCTTTTTGTAGCTATAATTAACTAGACAATAGTGTTGTAAATATATATGTAATTTATTGTGTTTTTATTATTTTATGTAATCGGTAGGTCCATCACTGGTTCAAAGGTTTAGACCAGACCTTCAAAGAAAATACTCAAGACTTCTATCAGATGAATCAGATGACACAATCTTCAATTACATCTACCACTGCAATGCTCAAAAACCCAGGTATGTACTTTAATTTTGGCAGTTTGAAATAGTCTGCAGTGTGCAAAGAAAGTGTTGTCCAATAGCCTGGGGCTAGTGGATTTTGCTATCGGGCTAGTGAATTCTGTTTTTAACTTGCCTGATGGGCAAGTGAGGTTTTTTGAGGAATTTGAATAACAGAAGAACTGTGAAATCAATTCTGCTAGTCAAAAAGCTTTTGGGGCTAGATGAAATGACGTCTGGGCTAGTA
>JAKSDK010000407.1 GCA_022360095.1 Phycisphaerales bacterium | reverse complement strand
TCATTTGGTGTTATGCAACAGTTTTCATTTATTGAGTGACCTTGCAGCATTTATAATAGGCTTGATTTTGCTGCTCTGTTGGAATTTATTACAACAGGAATTGACTTGAAAATGATCTCTTTCACATTAGTTGCCAACAACTATCGTTGCAGACTGGAAAATAATTAATGACCCAGACTGGTTGGTTGAGTTACAAACACATCCTTACCATCACCAGAGCTTCTCTAAAGGTTTTCTTTGTAAACATTTTGGGATTTTTTATGCTTAAAATGCTTTTAAACACAATATTTGCATGCCACATGAAACAACCACCTCACATCCACTAGCTGTTTGAAATCTGCCCCAGAAAAACAAATTTATGAAAAGCAAACCCATGCATCCAGCCCTCTTTTCGGATAGAGAACATGGGCTCATTTCCTGGAAATCAGCCTAAAATATTGCAACATAGACGCTCATTAAGTTACGTATAAGGTACCATAAACTGCAAAAGCTTTAAATGAAACAGATGGAGTTGTGTTTGTCCATTTACGTTAAAGTGCAATCCTACAATTTGTTCCTTATCTTCATGAGCATAGTGTAAAGGGAATCAATGCCAGTGATGCCATTTCAGCAAGAACATAATATACCATAAACAAGTCAAACTTTCAACCACAAAATTAAGGGAAAACATACAGCTGTAAGGGCAGAATAAAAGCTCAAGATAATTTCTCTGAGTTGGTGTTTCTGTATACCTTCTGCTTCTAAGTTAAATTTTTACCATTCTGTTTTTTGCTTGATTGACATAACATGATGTGATGCAATAGCACTTTGATATCATTGATGAGGCTGGTGGCAAGTTGCATGTATAATGTCTGTCACTTCCACATGCATACATAAAAATAAAATATAAATTGAGTTGTAGTCAGGCTAATTCCTGCAAAATCGCATCCAATATGCTTTTTGTAGAAAGTGGATCCAATTAGCTTCACATGAGAAGTCTGCATCTACAGTGTTAAGAGCAGTTTTTTAAAGATAGTTGTTTTGAGGCTTACCTTTCGATATAGGATCGAGGTGGACTAATCATCAATTTGTTAATTTTTTAAAGTTAATTTTTTAATTAACGTAATATATCAGTTGAGCATTTTTGTAATTTTTTTAGGATCCAAGATGTCACAATCTTCATAAGATACAACTAGTTCAAAGGGCAGTGCATGATGGGCTGTTGTCCTTCCAATGCCATTGCTCCAAGCAATGAAAGGAACCACTCTGGAGACTCTCCTGATCAGAGGGCATCAGAGGGCGGTGACAAACCCCAGCTTACTACTGGTCTCCATTCTTCATCCAAGAATTCTTTAAACAATGAAAAGAACAACTCTGGGGACTCTCCTGATCAGAGGGTATCCGAGGACAGTGATACACCCCAGCTTACCACTGGTCTCCATTCTTCATCCAAGAATTCTTCAAGCATTGAAAGGAACCACTCTGGGGACTCCCCTGATCAGAGGGCATCAGAGGACAGTGAT
>JAKSDK010000428.1 GCA_022360095.1 Phycisphaerales bacterium | reverse complement strand
TCCAAAATCTCCGACACAACTTGAAAAAGTTGGGCCGTCTTTTTCAAGTTTGTTTTCATTGGCTCGCGCATGCGTGTTGGGTGACATAGCCCCTTTAAGGTGCGAGGAACATATTTCTTTTCACGTGATGAGTCCGTAGCATAGCCACAAGCGAAAGCAAAACTGTTTACATGGTCGCCCAGGCTCAAACAAGTCACGTTTTCAAATAATATTATTAAAAAACCGCAGTGATCTAAAAATATTACAAGGTATAGTTTTAACGGAAGACGTACAGAACGTCCTTCGCTTTCAGAATAATTACTCATGCCAAGAAACACCAATTTCGTTTTCAGAGTCTTTCGTTCATAGCATTCTAGGAAAAAAGTCAGTTCTTAAAAACTTTGTTAGCTATTTCCTTGTGCTATAGCTTTGTGCTTCTTTGTTTTGAAGATTACAATACGGTAGATATAATCCGGACGTCTAGTGAATTTGGAAAAGATGTTTTCCACTGCCTCGCGTGACGTGGCTCCCTTATTCTCGTCACCAGAGGGCAAAGGCTCAGTGAGGTTTACAGGCTTTTTCTACTGAACACTTGAATTATTACTGGCTCCAAAGTTAATTATTTTCTGTCCTTTTCAATGAGTCTTAGTTTAGCTCTATCTCTTTAAAACAGGACTGAACAGTTTCTGCTTTACAGAACCATGTTTAACACGCCGGAATGACAAAATACACGGCTGGTTTCATGACGAAAATATGACTGCCTTATTCTGTTTGTTAGAACCATACGAGGTTCAGCGGATAAGCTCCCCGAACTCGGAGCTAAAGGCGAGATCTGCACAAAAGGAAGCTTTAATTTCTGGACAAGAGAAGATAAAAGCCTCGGAGTGATGGGTCAGTTAGAGTTTTCCCATCTGAAAAACCGAGCTGAAACTTTCAAAAATCGCCTCAAATTGGAAAAGTATAAGAGTACAGACAGCAAGTAATGCACCATGGAAGTAATATAAGGGTATGGTATTACGTTTTCTAATGCATATCGTAAATATACCCATACGCACTCTTATATTTTCGCCATGACCGCTATTTCGGAACATCATCTCTAGTTTGTTGCACCCTGAGCTTGGGCCACCTGCACGTGGTTTTATAGAGAGCGTAGTTTTCCTAGCAGATCCTGACATATCATAAAATTTTTCTCCCTTTTAATCAGCCCAAAACAGTTTTTATGTTGGCTATAAGGAGAGATCTTTTGAAGACTTTTCAGAAAGGCGCCCAAGTCTACATTTCCTCTTTCAGCAGGCTCCAAAATATCCACATGAACTTCGTATACTCTCCTAATATTAAGATGAGCACCTTTTCTATCCTTGACTGCCAGATAGGGGTCAGCTTACCGCTCTTCTGGGATGACGATGACGCCAACAGAAGGCCGATATTCGTTACTGTCACTGCATGAAAGAAACGTTCAACGCGAAACAAACGACTCCGAGCTCGAAGACGACTGTGACATTTTGTAAGCCTCATGTTGTCTTTGTGCCTTTGTAGTCGCTTATATCTCGCTCGTTTCTTTGCGGCCATTTGTTTTTTCCCCTAAAGTGAAACCCATTTAAATTTCCTCAGCCAGAAAAACTGAAAAACAAAATGTAATACACCACGGAACGTAAAAGAATGTATTACACCGTTTCGGGGTTATGAGTACACGACACTTGAATTTTGTCACCTAAACGTAAGAACGATTACAATGGGAACAGAGCCTATATGGAGTAATATTTATTAAAAATTCAAAATTGACACTTAGGTA
>JAKSDK010001803.1 GCA_022360095.1 Phycisphaerales bacterium | reverse complement strand
CGCTCAAGAAAGTCGCCATCGGCGTTGATTGGTTCGTCAACCCCAATCACGGTCCGGTCATCGTGGCGCTGGAAAAGGGTTACTTTGCCGAGGAAGGGCTTGATGTCACGGTGCTGCCGCCGGAAAACACGCTCGATAATGTTACAATGGTGCTTGACGGTCGTGTCGCGGTCGGCATGTCGGCACAGCCGCGCACACTGATCGGCATTGCAGAAGGGAAACCGCTGGCAGTGATCGGGACCCTTATACCCGTACCGCTGAACATCATTCTCGCAATTGACGGCGGTCCGATCAAGTCAATCCAGGACCTTAAAGGCAAACGCATCGGATATGCCGACAGTGCGACAGCGGAACGCGATCTCCTCCGAATTTCTCTGGCCGCCCACGGCATTCCCATGAACGATGTCAAAATGGTCGATGTCGGCTTTTCCATGGTTCCGGAGATGCTGGCGGGCAAGGTGGATGCGCTGACGGATGCCTATCAGAATTTTGAACCGATCCAGGTGATCGAAGCGGGAAAGAAGCCGCTAGTCATCAATATCGAAGCAGGTGCGGTACCGGCTTATAGCGAACTGATTTACATTGTCGACAAGCGTAAGGCCGATCCGGACGTTATCAGGAAATTCCTGACAGCGGTCGAGCGCGGTGTCCGATCGATCGCCGAAGACCCCGAAGCGACCTGGGAGCTCTTTATCGGCTATGACCCCAGACTGAACACCGATCTCAACAAGCGGTCCTGGAATGCCACAGTCCCCTTGTTTGCGCTTCGGCCGGGGCTCATCGACATGAAGCGTTACCAGCGCTTCGTGGGATTTCTCGCCGAACACAAGATGATCGAACGCGTTCTTGAACCAGAGGATTACCTTTATTCCGAATAATCCGTTTCAAACTGTCCGTTATCGGGCGAGTTTGCCAACGTTACAGCCGGTTACCGCATTTTTGCAAAAACCGCGTCAAAACCGGTCAGCGGAATACCGATCTTGATCGGACTGCGGTTATTGGCTTCAAATGCCGCCGCGATGTGTTTCCCGGCGCGGAGTT
>JAKSDK010001234.1 GCA_022360095.1 Phycisphaerales bacterium | reverse complement strand
TGCCTTTGTTGAAAGCTTCAATGGCAAGTTCAGGGACGAATGTCTGAACCTGCACTGGTTCAGATCCTTGCAGCATGCCCGCGAGGAAATCGGACGTTGGCGAAACCATTACAACACCCAGCGCCCTCATTCGGCACTTGGATACCTATCACCTACGGAGTTCCTGATGAAGACCACTGCGTCAGCGCTTGAGACTCTTGCGGTCTCCGCGCTGCCGCTCAAAACTGCAAACCAACCGGAAAATTCCAGATCAAACCGGCCCTAGTCGTAAGCGGTGTTGTGGCCCCACCTTTCGCGTAGGTTTGTGATCTGCGAGTTCGTTCGAGATGTATTTTCTCACGGAGTAGCTCCATGGATGATCACAGTGAGTTTCTCACAAACTCTGATTTGATCTTTGGCCCCAAGGGTCATCGGCGTTGGCCAGATGAGGTGAAGGCGCGCATTGTGGCGGAGACGTTGGAAGATGGCGTGCGGGTCCGGGAGGTGGCGGATCGCTATGGTCTTCGCCCGAACCATTTGTCTGCCTGGCGGCGCTTGGCACGGGATGGGAAGCTGGTTTTGCCTGCACCTGCTGTCGCTTCTGGGCCAGCACCGGGGCCTGTGTTTGCACCGATGATCGTCGAACCGGAGACAGAGCCTGCGGAGCACCTCACACCGAACGCGACACTGGAGATCGTGCATGGGGATGTTGTGGTGCGTGTGGGCATGGACACCCCAGCCACCCGAATTGCCGAGATTGCGCGGGCTTTGGCGGAGTGATCACGCCAACTCATAAGGTGCGGATTTTTGTGGCCAGTGATCCGGTGGACTTCCGCAAAGGCCATGACGGGCTCGCGGCGCTGGTGCAAAGCCACTTGCGCCAGAAACCCTTTGATGGGTCCGTCTATGTGTTCCGGGCCAAACGGGCAGACCGGTTGAAGCTGATCTATTGGGACGGCAGTGGCTTGGTGATGGCGTATAAACGGCTCGAAGATAACAGCTTCAAATGGCCTGCAATCAAGAATGGGGTGATGCGCCTGGACCCGGCCCAGTTTGAGGCGTTGTTTGCGGGTCTCGATTGGCGGCGCGTGCGGCCTCTTGAGGTGGCAGCCCCATCTGCGGCGGAATGACTCACGAGCCTCTTTAAGCGGGTCGATACCTCCTTGTTTTGCTATAGAAACGGGCATGACCGCGCTTGATACATTGCCCGATGACATCGCTGAACTGAAGGCAATCATCCGTGCGCAACAGGATCAGAATGCCCGGCTTGAGGCTTTGGTAGCCTCCTTCAAGAAAGCGCTCTTTGGAGCCAAGTCGGAGAAGATCGCCCCCCGTCAATACGAGCTTGAACTTGAGGACATCGAGACCGCCATCGCCCAGGTCGAAGCCGAGGTGGATGCCGATGATCGCACAGCGCCGGTGCGTGCCACAAAGTCGCGTCAGACGAACCGGGGATCGCGGCCCAAACATTTGGAGCGTGTGGAGGTAATCATTGAGCCCGAACTCACCTGCACCTGCGGGGCCGAACGCCATGTCATTGGCGAGGATGTGAGCGAACGGCTGGACATTATCCCCGCCCAGTTCCGGGTGATCGTGACCCACCGCCCCAAATACGCCTGCCGGTCTTGTGAAGGCGGGGTCATCCAAGCCCCTGCGCCGGCCCACATCATCGCAGGCGGCATGCCGACCGAAGCCACTTTGGCGCATGTGATCGTCTCCAAATACGCCGACCATCTGCCGCTCTACCGCCAAGCCCAAATCTACAGCCGTCAGGGTATCGATCTGGACCGCTCCACGTTGGCGGCCTGGGTTGGCAAGGCGGCGTTCGAATTGATGCCGGTCTATGAGGCGCTGATGACAGAGCTGAAGCGCTCGACCAAGCTCTTCATGGATGAGACCACCGCGCCAGTGCTCGATCCTGGGCGGCGCAAAACAAAGACCGGATACTTCTGGGCTTTGGCCCGCGATGACAGGCCATGGGACGGAGATGATCCACCCGGCGTTGCCTTCACTTATGCACCTGGCAGGTCTGGCCAGCATGCGGACAAGATTTTGAAAGACTTCAGTGGCATCCTGCAAGTAGATGGCTATGCGGGCTATAACCGCCTGCTCAAACGCCCGGCGCAGGATGTGACATTGGCGTATTGCTGGGCCCATGCAAGGCGCAAACTACACGACGTCACACAGTCTAGCGAAGCTCCGATAGCCAAAGAGGGTTTGTCTCAAATCCAAGCACTCTATTGCACTGAGAAGGATCTCAGAGGCCAGCCTCCAGAACAACGGTACGCTGCGCGACGGGAGCGCTCAAAACCCATCATCGATGCCTTCGAGGATTGGCTCGCTCGAAGCCGTGCCCGTGTCTCTGCAAAATCCCCAACCGGAGAAGCTCTGAAATACATCGCAAAATACTGGGACGGGCTCTGCCTGTTCCTCACCGATGGCCGCATCGAGATCGACAACAACACCGTCGAACGCACCATCCGACCAATCGCCCTCAATCGTAAAAACGCGCTCTTTGCAGGGCATGATACCGGCGCTCAAAACTGGGCCACGATCGCATCACTGATCGAAACATGCAAACTCAACGCGATCGAACCACACGGATACCTATCCGCCATTCTGACAGCCATCGCCCAAGGCCACAAACAAGCTGACATCAACGAGCTGCTGCCCTGGAACTATGCCAAAACCGTGTGATCGACGCACCGCTTACGTTTTTTCCTTTCATTTGATTTGTTCAGCCGGACCATCCAGCCGATGCGGCTGATCAACCGATAGGTTCTGACAGGCGGTCAACGCCACACGTTTGTGCGGGCCGCGAATTGACCGCCTGTCAGGTTCTTCGGTAAGCGCTTCGGATACTGGATGGATGGTTCGGGAGCTGAACGAAACGAAAGGGAAAATCAGACATCAAAAACACCCCTCACAATCGAAAAGCAAGGAGCTTCGCATCAATCGGAACGACAACTAATAGGCAAAAACCTAAAGCGTGAAACTATTTTGTTTGCCCCTTAAGTCAATGCGTTCGCTGACAACGAGCTCGTC
>JAKSDK010000606.1 GCA_022360095.1 Phycisphaerales bacterium | reverse complement strand
TTCCATTGCTGGGAATCTGTCTCGGTATGCAATTGCTGGCCCGAAGCAGCGAGGAAAATGGCCATCACGACGGCCTAGGTCTCGTACGAGCAGAAGTGAAGCGGCTCCCCTCCCACGACAAAGATCTCCGGCTGCCACATATGGGATGGAATGAAGTCAGGCCGGCAAGCAACGCGATCCTGTTCAAAAATGTGCCAAGTGGCGCCGATTTTTACTTCGTGCACAGTTTTCAGGTGGTGTGCGACGACGACGCGATCGCCGCCGCAAGCTGTCAATATGGCAACGACTTCTGCTGTGCCATACAACAAGACAACGTCTTCGGTGTGCAGTTCCATCCCGAGAAAAGCCAGAAGTTTGGCCGTCAGATCCTCCTTAATTTCGTGCAAATCCTCGCTAACGGCGCCCGCGCACACGAAGCTGTCCAGGCATGCTCAAAACAAGGGTGATCCCAGTTTTGCTGGTTAAAGACGGCCTGTTGAACAAGCCCGTACAGTTTCGCCGACCACGTACAGTGGCCGACCCAATTGCCATTGCCCGAGTTTTCGAGGAACGCCAAGTTGACGAACTTGTGCTGCTGGATATTGGCAGCGGTGCGTATGACGAAGCAGTGAATGAAGCAATCGTCCTCGACATTGCCGATGAGCTGTCGGTGCCGTTCGCCGTTGGCGGTGGCATCCGTTCGCTGGATACGATTAAGCGGCTAATTCGGGCAGGTGCCGAGAAAGTGGTGTTGAACACGGGCGCGGTGCGCACTCCGAAGCTAATCAGCGAGAGCGCTACCCTCCTCGGCAGCCAGTGCGTTGTCGTATCGATCGACGCTTTGCGTGCCGACGATGGCCGGTACGAGGTCTACATTGACAACGGCAAAACGCCAACAGGGCTTGAGCCAGCCGCTTGGGCTAGGGAAGCGCAGGAGCTTGGCTGCGGCGAGATCGTGATTAACTCCATTCTGCAGGACGGCACGATGGAAGGCTACGATATCGCCCTGATCCGCAAGGTCTCCGCGGCGGTGTCGATCCCGACGGTCGCATGCGGCGGCGCCGGCAAGGAGGTGGACTTCGTCGACGCCGTGACCAAGGGCGGCGCCGACGCAGTCGCCGCCGGCAGCGTTTTTCACTTTCGTCGAGTCACACCCAACATGGTCAAGGAAGCGCTGCAGCAGGCAGGCATCCCGGTGCGTCGGTCCTACCTCATCGGTACCTGACGGCGCTTCGGCGGCTTCTAACGATCATTCACTGCGAGTTGGAGTTCGTAATGAAACTGTGCACGAAATGCGTCATGCCCGAGACGGCGGAGACCCTGTCCTATGACAGCCAGGGCGTCTGCAGCGTCTGCCGGCAGGTCGAGTTCAAGCAGGACGAGATCGATTGGGAGGCGCGACAGGCCGATCTCGATCGGCTGATCGAGGCCTACCGCGGAAAGTACCAGTACGACTGCATCGTGCCGTTTTCCGGCGGCAAGGACTCAACCTTCACGCTCTGGTATCTGATGAAGGAAAAGGGCCTGCGGCCGCTGGTGGTGCGTTTTGATCATGGCTTCATGCGACCGACACTGTTGGAAAACAACATTCGTACCTTCCGCACCCTGGGTGTCGACGTGATCACCTTCACGCCCAACTGGCAAGTGGTGCGCAAATTGATGTTCGAGTCGCTACGCCGACGCGGAGACTTCTGCTGGCACTGCCATACCGGCATTTTCGCCTACCCGATGTGGGTGGCGCTGGAAAAGCAGGTGCCGCTGATCTTCTGGGGTGAGCCAAGCGCCGAATACGCTTCGTTCTACAGCTATGACGAAGAGGAAGAAGTTGACGAGGAGCGCTTCAACCTGTTGGTCAACCTCGGGATCAATGCCGAGGACATGCTGGGTATGCTGGACGAGACAGTCTCTGACTATCCCGTCACCGCCCGCGACCTGCAGCCGTTCACCTCTCCTCCGGCCGCAGATTTGGCCCGAATGGGCGTACGCTCGGTACCGCTGGGCAGCTTCATTCCCTGGGACGTGCGGAAGCAGGTCGACGTCATCAAGCGCGAACTCGGGTGGCAGGGTGATGAGGTCGAGGGCGTGCCGCCGCAGTTCGATTACGAGAAGATTGAATGCTTCATGCAAGGCGTCCGCGACTACGTGAAGCACTTGAAACGCGGCTTTGGGCGCACCGCCCACCTGACCTCGATCGACGTGCGTAATGGCCGCATGAGCCGCAAAGAGGCGCTGAAGCTAACGGAAGAATATGATGGCAAGCGTCCGGCCGCACTCGACGTCTTCCTCGACTATCTTGGAATCAACGAAGCGGAATTCATGGATATCGTGGCACCACATGTGGTCGAGCCACATATCATGCCCAGCCTGGCAGACGTGCAGAAGAACCGCACCAACCAGGTGCCACCAGACTTCGACAAATGGTCGCGCGTGGTCGGTGACCGCACCAAAGACGCCAAGCTCGGTTGAAGCTGGCAGTCTCGTCAGCACAACGTCGCTCAGATGACCGTAACGATCGTCGACTACGACGCCGGAAATCTACGCTCGCTCGCCAACATGATCGTCCGTACCGGCGGCGAACCGCATATCGCCCGCACCGCCGAGGACGTCCTAGTCGCCGAGCGGCTGATTCTGCCGGGCGTCGGCGCCGCCGGCAATGCCATAACGCGGCTCCGACAGATTGGCATGGACGAGGCCCTCGGCGAAGCGGTCC
>JAKSDK010001648.1 GCA_022360095.1 Phycisphaerales bacterium | reverse complement strand
CGGGTGGCCAGTCACTGATTCTCGAAGGGTTGAGATGCAATCGCCATAATCGGCTGGTATAAGTCGTTCGAATTTTGTGTTGATTGATCCAAATTCTGGGTTTTTTAGGTTGTTGCAGGTTCCATTGATTGTGCGATATTTAGCGTCCTCATCACATTCTATGGATTCCTCTTCTTTAGGAAAAATTCTCATTGCTCGCCGGAGGATGATTCTTTTACACGTTCTAACTTGTTGTGTCCTGTTAGAAGATAATAATATTAGGAAGTTGTAGAAAGAGACCTGTTTGGCGCTGGTCTTAATCTGTTTTAATTTTATAAAACTAGAAATTAGTTATCCAACAGCGATGCGAATCTTGGGGCGCTTCGACTTTTGTTCACTCCTTAGCAGTACTGTAATGCCTCGGTTAACGCCGAGAGGAGCCACCCTCCCAACTGAATCAACTTTAAAAGGCGTTTGAAGTTCACCTCTTTACTCGAGCCTCGAACTGACAACAGCGCCTGCGCATCACATTGGCCTAGTTGACTCCGCTGGGCGAGCCAAAGTGTTTATATGGAGAGAAATTATACTGACTTGAAGGGTGACCTTGACATCGAAAAAGGTGACCCAGCTAGACGGGTCCCCTTTCTAGCCGAGTCAACTCTTCTTTTCTCATAAATTTGATAAGAGTGCGATGTGTGTGCTTAAACAGTGCAGCCTGTTATTATTTTTAGAAAAGTAATTTATTATTTACAGTCTTCCACTCTCGCTTGTAATAGGAACCCTGATTAAACTTTCGTTTAGCCGTAGTTGGCTATCTACCATCTCATTTCCGGCCGATGCTCTTGTAACAAAATGCCATTCTCTATTCCAATTGCCCATAATACACTCTGTTTGCCCCCCAAATTCTGCATAAACCATTGTTTTTAAATGCTCCTGGGAGTATTGCATTTCCCGAAGAGCATTTTAAGGCAATAAGTTATGCAAAATTTGGGGGGCAAACAGAGTGTATTATGGGCAATTGGAAAATAGTCAATACAATAGTAAGCTTAAGCAAAGGTGTTTTTGAGCGAGGTCGCACGTCAACCGGAAGTGGACGTTTTGCATTCTTGGGAAGTGGTTTTGCCCAGGTTATAAGTCTGAATAAGAGTAAAAACACTTTGCAATACACGTTCAGAAGCAACTAGGCATACAAAAAGTTTCTTCGCTAACAAAAGTCTTTGGTTAAGCTCCCTAATGTCCGAAAGTAGCGGTGATTGTCACAGGCAGCCGAAGCTCTCGGAATATGTGCTATAAAAGTGAAGAGGAAAGAAATTACCTCTTCGAAATTAGGGGAAATAACATCGTGTTATGAAAAGAAAAGCCCATTGCAATGAGTTGACTTCCCAGTGAGGGTACTACAGATTTGAAGTGAGGGGGATGTTCGAAGGATTTTTTGGGGTTTG
>JAKSDK010000503.1 GCA_022360095.1 Phycisphaerales bacterium | reverse complement strand
TGGTGCGCGGGGGCAAAACGCCTAAGACCGAGGGCATCAGCTTTTGGCAACTCGAACGCGGTCTTTGCCGGTTTCCTCTCTGGGGCAATCAGCGCGTGACACTCGATCAGAAACGTTTTTGCGGCGCAGAGACACGCGATGGCGAAAGCTACTGCGCGTTTCACGACGCCATGGTGCACAAGTCGGAGGATGGAGATTGATGGCTGAAAAGCCCTTCAATGAGCTGACACCTGCGGAGGTGGAACGGCTCTCAATGCTGGCCGAAGAGGCGGGAGAAATTGTTCAGGCAGTCGGCAAGATCTTGAGGCACGGATATGGAAGCTGTCATCCTGTCACCAAGGTTCATAACGGCTGTGCGCTCGGGGAAGAGATTGAGGATTTTTTTCGCATCGCAGGTCATTTGAAGGCGTGCGGCGACGTGGATTTTGCGGAAACCGTGTTTGATAACGGGCTAGGAAAAAAGGCGAAATACATGCACCATCTTTATGATGAGACGGGGTGCGATTGATGCGCGATCACGATATCTCCCTGTTCGACGGCCGCGTTGTCATTCTGATCGGCGACGTTCTCGAGCGCCTGAAAGACATCCCGGACAACAGCATCGATTGTGTCGTCACCAGTCCACCCTATTGGGGCCTGCGCGATTACGGAGTCGACGGCCAGATCGGGCTTGAACCGACACTTGCGGAACATCTTGACATCCTGGTCGAAGTGTTCGCTGAAATCTGGCGGGTGCTGAAACCGACCGGGACTGTCTGGCTCAATTACGGCGATTGCTACGCGACGACGCCGAACGGCAGAAGCGCGGAGGACTGCAAGGCGGACGGCGCGGACGATCGGACGTTTCGCGACAAGCCGATTTCGACCGTTGGTGAAATCGGGCGCATGAACGCCTATCGTCGCGGCGGGGGCAACAATCCGTCAGGGCCAATTTATGAGCAATCATCGTCCGGCGGCGCGCGCGGCGACCAGAAGCGGCCGCATGATGGTGTTCCGCAAGGCCGTGTCGTCGCCGGCGGATATCTGAAGCCGAAAGACCTTTGCATGATACCGAACCGCCTGGCCATCGCCCTACAGGACTGGGGTTGGTGGGTTCGGGCCGAATGTATCTGGTGTCTGTCCGGCGGGGCCTGGGTTTATGCCCGCACGCAGAAAGGCGAAAT
>JAKSDK010000596.1 GCA_022360095.1 Phycisphaerales bacterium | reverse complement strand
TTGATCTGCAAAATGTGCATTCAAAGGCTACTAGCCTATCAAAAAGGTAAAAACCCTCAAATGCACATTATGCAAGCTGACCCTACAAGGTTTGAAATGTGCATTATGCAGACACATGCAGTCATAATGTCATTAGGCAACAAGTACAGTCAGGTGACTGAATGAATACTTAAATTGAAAAGGTGCATACTGATGACGGAAGTAAATGGCCGAGTCATTTCTTGTTCCATGAGTGGGGTCAGTTTTTGGTTAACTTTTGGTCTGAAATTTAAACACAAGATCTGCTCTTTTCCTTCAACTCTGCCACTACCAGTATGTCTATCTCAGCTATACAGTGTGATCAAAATGTAGCTAAGTTGAAGTTTTTCAAGATGTAAACTCTTTGAATTGTCCTTTTTACTTAGCAAAGTTTTTAACAGGTTTACAGTCCTTTGCCAGTTTTAATATAATTATGAGCCACTGAATATGGCTTTAACTTTGGCTGATTTTTGCCCATATTTGGCATAGGGTAGAAAAAAATTTGGTAAAAAATCATTGTTCAGTCAAGCAGACTTCAATCAACTATTTTGCAAGGAGAGCCTGCAGAGCTTTATTCTGGCTGAGTTTGGGGCCTGGTCGTTTTTTTTACTATTTCCATGTCTATTATTTTGATAATTATGTGGAGCTGCTCTTCAAGATTTCTGATGATATTTTAATGTTTTTATTACTCCTGATAATGCAGATTCCAAAGAAAGGAGATTTGAAATTTCAATAGGCTCTCTACAGTTGATGGTCATATGGCCTTGTCAAGGTAAATAGCACAGTCAAACCTCCCAACAGGATACACAAGGCACACACCTCAGAAACTGCAGGAAACAAGCGTCTGTGTAGTAAATGTAGGGATAGTATGATGCTTGGAGTGTAAAAGCACTATCCATAGAAAAGAGGTGTCACCGGTACTTCCTTAGGTGATCATAAGAGATATTTCACTGTGCTATTGATGCATAACATTTCAGTGACCATCTTCCATAAAAGAACTTATTTAGTCATTTATGTCTGACACTGTTCTCAACCAGACAGTACAACCATGGATAAAAAGGTCACTAATCCTTCTACCGGCAATTTTATGTAATTTTTATGTAACACTTCCAGCTAAGCTGGACAACATCATTAGAGGGGGCAGTTCTCAAATTGATAATAATTATGTGTGGACCTCTTTTTTTTCTTTGGTCTCCAATAACCTACAAAATCATGTTTTTGAAAGTTTAATACATTACGTAGAATCCGATCCATGATCAAATCCAATTTAAGTCCGATCAATTTACAAAAAGATCAGCTATTATGAGTGTTTCTATTTTGCCCTTGATGGTACTGCCGTTACAGAAATAAAATTATTCTTTAGTCACTTCCAGGATGCAGCCTTGCCTCTCTTCAT
>JAKSDK010000430.1 GCA_022360095.1 Phycisphaerales bacterium | reverse complement strand
GCTGCTTCAAGTACTGAAAACAAGAGTTATAATCCTTATCAAGACTCTTGGAGTAGTGATGAAGAAGAAACATAAAAAGTAAAACATAATGCCCTTCGGGCAAGATGTAGCTAGTATTTACTAGCCTAAACGTCATTTTATCTTTAAGCCTGAAAATATCTTTTGATGGGCAGGATTTATTACAGTCCTTTCAAAACCTTTATTTGCCTGTTGCGCAGGTTAAGAAGATAATTCACTAGCCTGATAGCAAAATCCACTAGCCCCGGGTTATCATACTCGACTTCCTTTGCATGCTGTATAACAGTTTTTTTACTCGCTCTCATTTTTACTATTATGAAATTAGAAAAGTGAATTAAAAACAAACAGAATAACAGATGAAAAAGCTTCATCATAAGCAATTTCTAGTGGCTGGGACAAGAGTAATAATTCCTATCAAGACTCCTGGATTAGAAAAGTATTATAATTTAAATAGAGAGCATATTATTGTTATACTATCACATTTTCTGTGCTGTTTTCTCACAACATGAAATTCCAGCCACAAATCTGTCTGGTGACAGAAATAAAGAAGGGAGCCTTTACTTCAGAATGATTTCAAACTGGGGGAGAGTTTTGATACAATTAGTTCAATCTAAAAACTTTTGAGGTCAGTTTAACACTTATAACCGATTGTGTGCATCTTTGACTCGTTTAATGAGAGTGCTAGCATTTAGGCATTCTTGGGAAAATTTTTATAGGTTGCACAAGTTTTTTTATGAAAGTATTATTGCTGAATGTTAAAACTGATGAGTCACAAGGGGTATGAAGGTCGTGTTTCCAAGGGTGAAGATCACTGAGATATGAAAAGCCTAAAAGCAAGCTCTCTCGAGGCGCTCTGGTGGCGGGGCGGGAAAAGGAAGGAGAGCTTGCAACTAGGTCTCCGGAATTTGAATATCTGCATCGAAAAAGACGATGCGAAATGCTGATTGGCAGAGATGACAGTAGTGCAGCCATTTACCTTTGGCTTCTGTTTTTGAATGTTTGTTTACATTCATGTTCTTTTCGGCTTCGCGCTGATCAGTTTAAATCTGACTGCTCAGTTGATGGGGAGCCGTAAGGGAATTGGAGGTGGAATTCAAATTCCAAAGACGTAATTGCGAGCTCCCCTTCCTTTTCCCACCCCGCCGCCAGAGCACCCTGGAGAGCTTGCTCGCAGGCTAAAGGAAGGAGAGAGCATGCGACCCAATAGTCTCCCCACTTGGGGTCTCATGGTCAGTGATGATGCATGACAACACTAAGCTAAGCAACTGAGCACTGGACATGCAATCCGGGAGTCCTAGCTGACCGCTAGCCATGAATTTGCTTCTCGACAGGCTTTTAAACAGCTAAGCAATGGCCACACAGTCATCTTGCTTGGCAAACTCCTATTTAACCTATAGTTTAAGAAG
>JAKSDK010000564.1 GCA_022360095.1 Phycisphaerales bacterium | reverse complement strand
CATCGGGCTTTATTCGAGGACACTGGAGGCGGAGACCGGACAGTCCTGTACATGGCACGGCTGCGGTTCGTTCCGGCTTGCCTACACCGAAGACGAAATGGACTGGCTCAGCCATACCCTGTCGGTGGGACAGGCGCTGGGATTTAACATCGAACTGGTTACGCCGGACCGAGTTCGTGAGTTGCATCCGTTTTACAATCTTGACGGCGTACTTGGTGCGCTGCATACGCCTGATGACGGCCATGTCGATCCGTCCGGTCCCACCCAGGCCATGGCGATTGGCGCCCGTCAGCTTGGCGCCAGGATCATACGGCGCTGCCGGGCCACCAACATCACGCTGGCCGGCAACGGCGAATGGGTGGTTGAGACGGAACAGGGCACAATCACGTGCGAGCACGTGGTCAATGCCGGGGGCACTTATGCACGCCAGATGGGCGAATGGTCCGGCCTGCAGTTGCCGATGACCTCCATGACGCACCACTATTTCGTGACTGAACCCGTTCCGGAATTTCAGGACATCGAAAGGGAACTGCCGGTGATCCGGGATGACAGGAAGGTCTCCGGCTATATCCGAATGGAGCAGAAGCGGGGCCTGATCGGCATTTATGAAAAGGAAAATCCGAACACCGTCTGGGAAGATCACTGTCCTTGGGAAGCGGAGAACGAACTTTTTGAGGCGGACTATGACCGGGTGATGCCCTGGCTCGAGGAGAGCCTGAACAGAATGCCGATTTTCGCCGAACTGGGGATCCAGCGCGAAGTCCACGGCGCGATTTCCCATCCGCCCGACGGCAATCCGCTGATCGGCCCGGCTCCGGGTGTGAACAACTACTGGTGCTGCTGCGGCACGCAGATCGGTATTGGCTGGGGCCCGGGCCTGACGCGCGAACTGGCGCGCTGGATGGTGCATGGGGCAGCCGACATTTCCATGCGCGAATTCGATCCGCGCCGGTTCGGCGACTACGCGAAGAAAGAGTGGCAGGTCATCAAGGCAAAGGAGGATTACTGCCTGCGGCATGAGATCCCGTTTCCGCATTTCAACCGTCTGGCGGGTCGCCCGATCAAACCGTCTCCGCTTTATGACCTGCTCAAATCAAAGGGCGCCGTGCATGAAGAAGTTTACGGCTTTGAGCGGCCGCGCTGGTTTGCCCGCCATGGCGTTGCGCAGGAGGACCATTATTCCTTCCGCCGCAAT
>JAKSDK010001374.1 GCA_022360095.1 Phycisphaerales bacterium | reverse complement strand
TGCTCTAAGCCACTTTTACTCGATGATTTTTTTTAACTGTTTGCGAAAAAGAAAATCTTGAAATTATTTTATTGAAATATTTAAATACAAAAAAATAGAAGACGTTCGAACTCGTGGTTATAAAACGTTAAACTAGGATGTTAATAAAGGGGTGGGCTACCGACGCTATAGCTAACTTTTTTACGTTAAAAAGTGGTATAAGTTGATGTTGAACAGTTTTGGGCACTTGTTTGATTTGGCAGTATTCAGAGGATTTACCAGTTAAAGTAGTTTGCTGAAATTTGCTAAAAACGTAGCCAACCACCTTGAACTAGAGGACTGGTAATAATTATAATCACAGTCTAAACCTTTACCGATGATACTAATTTCACTCTGCTCAATTAGTTTTCCAATTACAAACTTTGCGGTATGAACTTTCATAAGTTGGTTGAATATGATCGTCCGGGTGAACGTAGTCCTGAATAGGACTGTTGCTGTTGACAGTGACTGAAACTAGTGCGATAGTCATCTTCAGAGTAAAAAAAAAATATTAATTAAAAAACAGAAAAAAAAAAGAGGAAGAAGAGGGGTGAACTTATGAAGTATGAACTTTGTTGTGATAATTGTGCATTGTATATTATTCCGTAACATAGTATTTAGTTTCATTATGAAGCTGTCTCAGCGGATTAAACTTCGCTCCAACAGCGAAGGGTCGAGCTTGAGCAGTCGTTGTGAAGACACGGAATATTGCCATAAAACTTTCCCATTCTTTATATGGCTTCTTAGAGACGTAACCCAGGCCATTACACCTGACTGCACGGATCTTAAAGATTACTTCTTGACAAGGGTGAGCTCGTTTACAAGCGTAACTTTAGGAATAGGCCACTTGCACTAAGAGACCAATTCTTCCTTTAAACAATGACTTGGAATCCTGTTGATGACAGAAATTGACAGAGCACATAAAAATTATCTTACACCCGAAATTTGAGGGGAAACGCATTTAAGGGAGATAATTTATAGCATTGATTTTTTAATGAAGTAGTATGATTTGTATTAGCCGCCACGTTGGGGGGCAAGATTATGCCCTGCAACATGGAGGCCAAAACTACTTTTTGCTTGTAACTTGTTAAACGTTTGATAGTGACGCTCACATGTGCTGAAAACGTTACCTCAGCATCTTTTCAACAGTTTCCTTGAAGTTTAAGTACAAAATTTGTGTTCAGAAAGAGGTAAT
>JAKSDK010000825.1 GCA_022360095.1 Phycisphaerales bacterium | reverse complement strand
TGTTCACCCCGCCGGAAACCAGCCGTTTCACGCGGGAAACAAGGTTATCGCTCATCTGAAATCTCCCTTTGCTTAATCATTTTCTGCAATTCGACAATCTCGATAATCGGCTCCATTCGGTCTTTGATGAGGCGGGGATCGTAGGTTCTGCTTTTGGATGTCAGACCCATATTGACGATCTCCTCAATGAGTCCGAAGACCTCATTCGCCAAATCCGCTTCAAGACTTCTCAATCGCTTCACCTGCGATTCTTCACCGACGTCTCCAGCTTCAATCTTGACCGCTACCAGTTCCGCCAGCAATTCGGGAACTTTCTCGTAAAGCTTCAGAACAAAATCCGAGCGCAGCCCCAGGTCGGCCTGTACCGCTCTCACTTTATTCAGACTCGGCCGCATCATGTCCTGAATGAGTTCCAGACATTGGACGAGATCTTTGGTTCCCCGATGCTGTCTGCGGGCGTTTGCCAAGATCGCACGAACTTTTTCGCTTGGCGTCCTGGCTCCCGGCACCTCCAGTTCAGCAAGAAACGCAGCATCGTCACTCGTGATCCGGAGGCTGAGCGGAATATTTGTCGGCATTTTTCTGCGCCTTCTGACATCAGTAACGCAAATGTATTCATTTGAATTCAAAATGTCAATAAAAGTATGCATTTGAATTTTTTTGCATTTATATGCCCGCAAATTTCGCGCAGGTGAATTGACGGACGCAAGGACGTTTGGGAATTTCCCAGGCTTGAATGTGTGAAAGCGTTGCTAAGACATCGGCAAAAGCGCCCCCGCCCGATGAACAGGACAGACTGTTTTGGCTGGATCGAATGCGAGAAACCGGACGGATTTTGCCCGGCAGCAAAAAAGCAATCACATCGGGAGGTCAATAATGTACCAGGGCGCCGCTTCCTAACCGGCGCCCTGGTTCGGCTTCTAAAGCATGTCTGTTTATGTTCTACTTCGCAAAGGCCGGGATGTCGGCGATGCGGGTTTCTGCGTTGGGATCGATGGTGAAATCGATCATCGGAACGAATTTCCGCTTTTCGCTCAACCTGGCTTTGCGCCAGGCCATCGCGAGGGCCGCCTTGGGGTAAACCATCGGGCCCCTGATGGACTGGGAGAGGTTCTGCAATCCGAGTTGGCGCCGCAGCACGCCGTTGGCGTAGTTGACCGCATAGGATTT
>JAKSDK010000067.1 GCA_022360095.1 Phycisphaerales bacterium | reverse complement strand
TGTGTAGGCCGAGCCACTGGTAGACACGCTGGCTCAGGTGAAAGCAGAGTTGGAGGCGGAGACACTTGGCGCCACATTAGGCTATGTAGAGCCCGAGGCACCGGTCGACACACTAGCCGACATTTGAAGAGGTGGTGGCCGAGACTGTTAGCGAGGCACTAAAGAAGTGAAAGCTAAGGCACTGGACCATAGGCAGGTTGACCATTGTGGCTGAAAGGCTAGCACAAGTGAATGCCAAGACACAAAGTGACACAGTGACTGCTGTGAAGGCGGAAGAAAGAGTCGATATTCTGCCTTACAAACAAGAAGAGGTAATGCCCAAGACACTTACCAACAGACTGGCCGATGTAAAAGCTGAGACACTGGACGAGGTGAGACATTAAGCAATATCATGGCCAAGCCAGTGGCTAGAACCGCTGGCCGACACGCTAGCAGAGATTGAGGCTGAAACCTTTTTGCGAGACATTGGGTGATGCGGAGGCCGAGGCACTTGTTAACACGATGCATCCTAGCCAAGCAAAGTTGGAGGCCCAAAAAGCTGGGGACACTTTGCGCGATGTAGAGGCAGGGGGATCGGCCGACAAGCTGGCTGACAGTCTACCAAAGGTGAAGGCTGACAAAGTTGGCGAGACATTGACGGATGTGAAGAGTGCATCACTACTTTAAACGCTGGCCGCCACGCTAATAAAGGTAGAACCCAAGACTGTTGCCAAAACACTGGGACATGTGGAGGTCGAGGCACTGGTCGACACCTTTTATGACACTCTATCAGAGGTGGTGGCCAAGACAATTGCGGACACACTAACCTGTGTGGTGGACGAGGCACCGGTCAAAACAGCTGACACTCTTGCAGGAGTAAAAGCTTACTTGTGTCTCGACAAACTGAACGAAGTTGAAGCTGAGGCACTGGTCTATACGCAGGCTCACACGTTTTCACAATTTTACGCCGAGAGCGTTACCGATATACTGAGCGATATGGAGGCAAAAACACCGGTCGACACGATGACTGACGCAAGCAGAGGTGATGGCAGAGACTCTGGGCGACACACTGGGCAAAGTCGAGGCCGAAATACTTGTTAATGCTCAGGCTGAAACTGTAC
>JAKSDK010000605.1 GCA_022360095.1 Phycisphaerales bacterium | reverse complement strand
ATTTTGTGTCGTTTGAGCTATTTTACTTCGAACGTTTCCTATATAAACTCCGGTATGCCATTTATTTGTAATGTTTGTGCAATAATGTGATTGGTCAGAAGTAAACCAATCAGATCAAATGTAACAATGCCAACAACATCATTTTTGTGCATTTTTGTGTCATTGCAATTAATATTTGTGATGATCGGAGTCAATGAGTATTCTTGCACAAATGACATCATGTGCCGTGCATTATGACGTCATTTATCGTCCCCTCGCTATGCAATTTTCAATCATTGAAAACGTGGGGCTTGACAGCCTAGCGAGTAGTGTTCACAAAATTGCTTGACTAGCTTCCATAGCATTTGAATTTTCAGGGGTGAATAGATAAAGTAGATGTGACACTTGTACTGTACCTTTACATTGGTACTTAATTCTGCAGGTCTTTAATTTCCTGTTTTTTGCGATTGTAAAAAAAATTAATGAAATTAAGACCTGCAAATATAAATCCTTGCGAAAATTTAAGCTTGCAAAATTTAATACCCATATAGAAAATCCAAAACACAGAAAATATGATTAGCATAATAACAGCAACAACATATGCAGGATGCGATATGTTTCAACAAATACACAAATTGTCAACTGATTTTACTGGTAAATTCCATATCTTCAGTGATGAAGTAATGTTGATTTGCAAAAATTTCACTCATCAGTTGTTCCTGAGTTTATCTAAAGATTTTGAAAAGTTAAGACCTTTTAAAAGATAAAAAAACTTGAGAAAGCTTAAATCACAAAATTTAATGTCTTTTTAACATAATATTTGCCTGCTGAAATTGAGAAACAATAAGAACACGGCAAAATACCATCTCCGAAAAATTGCAAAACTAAGTACAATAAGCAACATGTAACTTTGAGTGTTTTACTTTGTTTTTCCATAGATTTACAACATAATTTTACTTTTATTTCAGGGAAGAAAGCTGTGCTCATACACTGTGGAAGTACTTGTTAGCTGTTGACAACTGGAAGAAAACTTTGTTATATGGTGCTTTATCAATTGTCTGCTACTTGCATCCTAATGAGTACTGGCAAGCTGCAATTGCAGGGGTAGCATTAGACATCACAGCGCTAATGTACTTGATACGAACATTCAGAACCAGAAATCACAGTGAACCCTATAAATATAAACAGTTGGAAGTCAGATGAATAAATAGATTATACTTTATTTCTCAGTTACAGAACATACAAAGACAATCTGCAGGTCATATATTTTATAAAAATAATAATGTAAATTTGTCTGGTTTCAGAAAATCTTAGCAGTTATTGTTGTCCATTAAAAGGAACGTTCCTGTGTAAACCTTAACTGAAATTTCTAGAGAGGTGATAAGGAGATGGGGCTTTTACCAAAAACTGTCTGTATGGGCAAATTTTTTTTCCATTTTCTGGGAAAACAAAATAATTTATTGGAAATAATGACAGGATCTGACATGCGCAATAAATAATGAGCTTGTTTTTATATGCTTGCACTAGAATACTAAATGCAGCTATATGTAATTATTACAATGATGTTTGTTGTGCAAAGTATATGCTAGTGTCATTGCACAGTTCAAATAGAGTGAGGCCTAAGATTGAAGATTGCTGGCATAGAAAGCATGTGAGGTCAGTAATATACTACATGCATATGAAGTATCGCATGTTAAGAGCAATATATTACCAGCGCCATCTTAATGAATGAGTTTGGTTGAGAGATATGTAGTGGCAGTTCCTCTTGTTTACAAAGGGTTTTTTTATTAACCCTTTAGGTCCCAATAGTGACCAACAACAATTTTCTCCTTACAATATCCATACATTGTCAAGAAGTAAAGTTATGAGAATTAACAAATGATCACCAAAGAGAAAATGCTTTGATCTTTTACTAAATTCTTTCAACTAATTCTTAAAGGAAGTGTATGGAGATCAGTGTGGAGAATTTGTATTTGGATCTTGGGGCTTAAAGGGTTAAGGTTTGAGCAATGGCTCATTGTGGGTGGTTTTTGGTCTGATGT
>JAKSDK010001056.1 GCA_022360095.1 Phycisphaerales bacterium | reverse complement strand
GTCGTACTAGTCTTAGAATCTCAAGGTCTTTTATGTCTTTTCCCTGCTACGATCTCCCTCCAAAGATTGTGAGATAGTCAGACTAGCAGCACTGAAGCACATCTTAACCTTGGCGTGAACGAGACGCAAGTCTAGAAATGGAGATAACAGGCTCACCTAAATACAAGTCCCTTCAACATCATGGCTGACAGCTGTTCAGGAGACAAGTTTATGAACTTCAAAAAGGAGAAACAGTCACTTGCTGGGGCTGAAAATATAAAGAAAACAATCACAAATTTCAGAAATAGTACGTTACTTCACAATATCGGCGAGACTTTCCGATTTGCAATTCAGTGCTCTACCGACAGAGTTAAACCTGGCGCGGTGCAAGGTACAACATCTTTGTAACATGAGAGTAATCGAAAAGTGTCTCTACATTTGTGCTCAGCAAAACAATTATTCAGTTCTGTAAAACCCCCAACCAGACTAACATTCATTACCTTCAGCATCTGATACATCGGGCTTCAAAGAGCTGTGAATATAATCCACTGTACTGATGTTCAGCAGATTGTAAAGAATCCTGAAAGCAAGCAAAATGTACTCTTCAGATATTGCAAAAAAGTTTGATGCAAAGACGAAAACGTTTTCGATTCACCACTTAAAAAACAAGAAGGATATTTAGCCGAGTTAACTTTCACGAAGACTTCTGAGACTGCTACTGGAGACAGGGAAAAAAAAATAACGAATAGCTGACCGTCGCGTCCTTAGGTAGAAACAATTTCGGGACACATTTTGGCGCCAGCTCCTTTCCCTGTTTCTAAAGCGACGAGCTGCGGTAATTAGTAATCTCTGACTAAACCTCTCAGACTATAAAAGCTGCCGAGAAATACTGTCTTTTATTGCTTATTACACTGTAAATCCTGATTGCACTTCAAAAGCTTTGCTTTGGAGCGAATACAGCTGCAGCAAATTCTCTTAATTAATGAAGACATTCAACTTACTTTGTCTTACTTGGCGTTGTGAACTGTAAAATGCCTGAAAAGAAAATAAATTTTCACCATTTGTCACGGTCATTTTTCTTTTTTCACTTGTCGTTCGTGAACTT
>JAKSDK010001605.1 GCA_022360095.1 Phycisphaerales bacterium | reverse complement strand
GGTTCACCCTTCATTCGTGCAACTCCTTCGTGAATCGCTGTGCCACAATTAGGTTTATCTCGTGATCGTTATTTAGAATGTTTCTAATCTATTGTCCAGATCCACGTCTGTCTTTTTCGGCCATCGCATGAATGATGTGCACGATCATTGGAAAACAGGTGCCGCACTTGGGCCGCTTTCCAAGATATCGAAAAACCGCCCCCGGCGTGACAATGCCCTGTCCGGGTTCGTTCTTAATCGCTTCGGCTGCCTGTTTGAGTTCCTTGTCTGTAATGACAGTGCAGGAGCAGACAATCATCGAGCGGATCCAGCCCTTTTCTTTACAGGTGCGATGACGTAATCACGCATGGTGGAGCAATCCACGATCGGTTAGTGTGGCAGCCTTAACCGGTTGGCATTATGTTCCAGGGAACCCTATCGCCACCCTCGTTAAGAGCGAGTTGCTTGTTATGAACGACACCAATACTGCCTCAGACGAGCAAAAAGCAATCGTCTTAACGGGCGCCAGCCGCGGAATCGGCCATGCGACGGTGAAACGCTTCTCCGCCGCGGGCTGGCGCGTGATCACCTGCTCACGCTACGCGTTCTCCGACAAATGCCCTTGGCCGTCCGGCCCGGAGGATCATATCCAGGTCGATCTTTCAGATCCCGACAATATGGGTGTTGCGGTTGCGGACATTAAGAAACGGCTGGAAGCGGGCAATTCAAAACTGCATGCGCTCGTTAACAATGCCGCCATAAGCCCGAAGGACGACGATGGGCAGCGTCTTGATTCCATTCTCACACCGATGCATATCTGGCGCGCCGTTTTTCAGGTTAACTTCTTTGCACCCATTATGCTCGCCCGTGGCCTTTTCAACGAACTTAAGGCCGCCGGCGGCTCTATTGTTAATGTAACAAGCATTGCAGGCGTGCGCGTTCATCCGTTTGCAGGAACGGCTTATGCGACGTCCAAGGCCGCCCTTGCGTCTCTGACCAAAGAGATGGCGCATGATTTCGGACCGCACGGCATCAGGGTCAACGCCATTGCACCGGGTGAGATCGATACCGCCATTCTTTCACCCGGAACGGAGGATCTGATCAAGGATATTCCACTCCGCCGTCTGGGCCGGCCGGAAGAAGTCGCGGATATGATCTATTTCCTCTGCACATCGCCGAGTGCCTACGTTACCGGCGCAGAAGTACATATAAAT
>JAKSDK010000041.1 GCA_022360095.1 Phycisphaerales bacterium | reverse complement strand
GCCGATTCTCCGAAAGGAGTCACTGTGGAACGCAATCGTTCTGACTTTACCGATCTTTTGGCAAATGCAGAGGTGTCTGTATCGCAAGCGGGGTACAACTCCGTTCTGGATGTGCTCGCTGCCAGGGTTCCCGCTGTGCTGGTGCCTTCGATGGTCAATGGAAACGAACAGATCGAGCGTGCCGCGATCCTTGCCGAGCATGGTGCGGTCCAGGTCGTTTCCGAAAACGATCTGACGGCACAAACACTCGCTGCGGCAATCGACAAAGCCTTCCTGTCAGGCAGCATGGATATGCGCGTTGCAACTGATCAAGGCAATATCTGTGCACAAGCCCTTCTTGATGCCTTTGACGACAAACAAAACAGAGCGGTTGCTCGATAATGAATAATATGACTCATCATTATCGCGATCAGGTCCTTTCCATTTTGGATTATCGAGCCGAACAGAAAGAGCCCCAGGCTTTCTGGTGGCGCGACGATGATGCGACGCGCCCGACCCCTGCGCTGGAACGCTTGATCGGACTTTCCGAGCAGAACGGACTGCCCGTGGCACTTGCGGTTATCCCCAAACAGGCTACAGGCGCGCTTGTCGACCGCGTCCGGCAGGCGCCCACCCTCACGGTTCTGCAGCATGGTTTTGCGCACAAGAACCATGCCAACGGAGCGAAAGGCGAAGCGGCGTCGGAGTTCGGAAAGGAACGCAGTCTGGACGACAGCCTGCGCGATCTCAGAAAGGGCCGGAACCGGATGGACGGCCTTTTTGGAGCCAGAGCGATTCCTGTCTTCGTCCCGCCGTGGGACCGGATGGGGGACGCCTTTACCGACAAGCTGCCCGATGCGGGATTCAAGGGCTATTCGGCGTTCGGCGGCCTGCCCTCAGAAGAGACGAAGGGACATCTTGATGTTCACTGGGACCCCATCAGCTGGAAAGGCGGAGCCCGGTTTTGCGGAACCGAAAAAGCCTGGAAAAAACTGGCTGAGGAACTGGAACGACGGTGTGAGGACCGATGTGCGCCACTGGGGCTTGTCACTCATCATCTGGCGCATGACGAGGACGTATGGACGTTTCTTGATGAGTTGCTTTCGACGCTTGCCGGTCATCCGGGAACTGTTTTTCCACCGATCCGCCGACTGTTCGGAATTTAGATGTTGAAAGCTGCTCCTGGCCGCACAAGTTTCATTCGCCACGTTGTGTCCTTGATGTGAGAGGTGAGTGTCACATCATCCAGGACATCCCACCCATCGCGATTCATGCGGGACCAGACATCGGCAATTCGCTTATGCGCGCCGCTTTCGGGCCGTGCCGGAGCATAGATTGAAACGGCTATGATCCCGCCGGGCGCAAGAAATCCGGCATAGCGTTCCACCTGATCGGCAGCGTCTTC
>JAKSDK010001039.1 GCA_022360095.1 Phycisphaerales bacterium | reverse complement strand
CGCTGTTGCAGTCTTTGCGGTCGGCCGCCCTGTCGGCGATGCAGATGTTGTCTCCGTTCACGCCGAGACTCGTCGGACCGGTCCTCGCCGGCACCGCGGGTGAACACTCCGCCGTCAATCTACACGTTTTCTCCGACAGCGCCGAGCAGGTCGCTTTGCTGCTGCACGACGGCGGCATTGCCTACAAGCCCTTCGAGCGCCGCTATAAAAGCCGGCGCGGTCGCAGCGAGACTTACGCCGCGTTCTCTTTTTTGCATCGCAATTCGACAATCGAAGCCACCGTCTTCCCGTTTGACGGCATTCGACAGGCGCCGATGAGCCCGGTGGACGGCAAACCCATGCGCCGGGCAGATCTTGCGACGGTTCAGGAGATGCTCGAAGCCTCTTAGAAACCTGTACCGACGGTCGTCGGAACGGGTTTTTACGAATCCGCCGTCGTTCCGCTTGTCAGCCGCGCTTCTCGATCGGCGAATAGTCGCGGTGGTCCGGCCCGGTGTAGAGCTGCCGCGGCCGGCTTATTCTGCCGCCCGGATCGGTGATCATCTCCTGCCAGTGGGCAACCCAGCCCACGGTGCGGCCTATGGCAAACATGACCGTGAACATGGACGTGGGAATACCCAGGGCGCGGTAGATGATGCCGGAATAGAAATCGACGTTCGGGTACAGGTTTTTCTCGATGAAATAATCGTCTTTCAGCGCGACCTGCTCCAATTCGAGCGCCAGATCGAACAGCGGCGTGTCCACCCGCCCCAGGCTCTTCAGGACTTTGTGGCACATCTCGCGAATGATCGTCGCCCGCGGATCGAAGTTCTTGTAGACACGATGACCAAAGCCCATCAGCCGGAAGGGATCGTTTTTGTCTTTGGCCTTGGCGATGTATTTTTTGATGTTACTCGAGTCGCCGATCTCTTCGAGCATTTTGAGGACCGCCTCGTTGGCGCCGCCGTGCGCCGGACCCCACAAGGCCGAAATGCCCGCGGCGATCGCGGAATAGGGATTTGCGCCCGAGCTTCCGGCCATTCTCACGGTCGACGTCGAGCAGTTCTGTTCATGGTCCGCGTGCAGAATGAACAACAGGTCCAGCGCCTCGGCAGCAATCGGGTCGATCTCATAGGGTTCGGCCGGGACCGCAAAAAACATGTGCAGTAAATTTTCGCT
>JAKSDK010001693.1 GCA_022360095.1 Phycisphaerales bacterium | reverse complement strand
TGACGAGTTCCTTTCCCGCTTGCCAAGCGAGTTGCGAGTTAGTTTTCCCCCTTGTTGTTCTTACGCCGAAGTCTCTCGAGTTCTCTTTACGCTCAATTTCCCGATTCGTTGCTGGAAGGGCAAAAACTATCATCACAGATGTCTTCCAGAGGTTTGACAAGCCAGCAATTCTAAGGTGGTATCCAATGATGATCGAAAGAAAATCCGACTGCAAAACGTGCCAAGATATGGAAGTCAGTGAAGAAAATGTTGATTTTTTCGCTGGTAAATAATTTTTTTATTTAATTGACTGCATTTTTAAAGGGACAGGTTGAAAAAATTGTCCGAATTATCACATGAGTAGGAAACAACTCGGGTCTCGGGTTTTCTGTGTCTAGCACATGACGTAGGTGATCTTGTATTGTAGCGATCGTGAATAAGATATTGTTAAGATGAAGTTTTAAATGTTTCTTTTGCCCCTGTTTTCTGTGACCCTTACATGACAATGTCGTCAGTGACTTCACTCAAAATCACTTCCCGGGAAATATAGTAGGTCAAATGAAAACATCTGGGAAATAGATAGATGTTAACTACT
The DNA here is from genome assembly GCA_022360095.1 of Phycisphaerales bacterium. GTDB lineage: Bacteria > Planctomycetota > Phycisphaerae > UBA1845 > UTPLA1 > JAKSDK01. Next base: position 909 of record JAKSDK010001693.1, on the reverse strand, counting down.
AATCGAAAAGCATCTCGTGCGTCTAAACCAGAACTCTTGTTAACTTCTGTTGAGTCCTAGAAAATGAGAATAAAAGGTAAAAATTTCTCTTAGTTATCAGACTGACTGACCAATTCTGTTTAAACAACATTAATTTAAAAAGGGCTCAACTGTTGTTTTGCACGGATACCGGTGTTAGTTTTTTTTGCCTAGCTTCATCTTGTTAACTCATTTTATTTTAAAGAGGCATTGCCGTAAAGGGAGTTTTCTTAGTTCTGAGTCTTTAAGTGAGCAGCTTATTCGGCGCTTCGTAGTCTTTCCCTCAGTTTGGTCAAAAAAAGGTTTTAGCATTCAAAACAAATAATAATGATAATAACAATAATAATAATTGAAATAAAACGCAAGCATTCTGCTTTAACACTAAATTTAATACACTCTCGGACAAGATTATTTTCTGTGGCCACTCTTCCAATAGAAGCTTAGCACATCCTTCCAACAGCTAACAACCTCAGTGGTTACTCTTTAGTTTAGTTTTGTTTGTGACCCCCCCGAGTCGCAAAGGCGGAACTTGAAGGAATCAATTTGGAAAGGGACTTTTCCCTGATAAAAAAAACAACTTGAACAACAACAATATCTTACTTTCCTTTTTTCAAAATCATCGACACGAAGAAGAAGCACTTTAACCGAATTTAAATTGTTCTCGACGGCTTACAAAGAAAGAGCTGACTACTCAAACAATAAATGTAGTACAATCACGGAGTGACCACATTATTTTCTTTTATTAGACGTCCATTTTTAGAAACTTCGCAAATCCCTAGAACAGCTAACTCTGTACGTTATCCTGAAGTAGAACTTGGACGTTTTTTGTTACAGTTCGACAGAAATCAAAAGATCGCAGTTCAAGAAAACAGGTATGAAAATTGACTCCTC
>JAKSDK010000751.1 GCA_022360095.1 Phycisphaerales bacterium | reverse complement strand
TAAAGGGTATAAATTAGACATCAATCATACAATCTTAATCAGTCAATGAATCGACTTGTTTTTGTCTAGTTATCCATGTATTACTGATCTCATATCCAGAACAGCCAGTTTACGGAAATTTTTTGACATTAGATTCTCATACGAACACTGTAATTTCTCACACGGTTGCCTATCCGTCAATATGGCTTCCAAAACCATGATAAGGTCTATTAAAATAATCATTGACTCTTACAAATAGCTCCGGCACTAATCTACAATCTACAATCAAAAATCTCCAAAAAAAAATAACATTTTCTATGAAAAAACTGAGATGCGGTTTCAAAATGCACGGAACCGAATCGGATGTAATTGTCTGCTAACACAACCTTTGAAAGAAGACAACATATGTCACAATTTATGGCATTAAGGTAGGAAAAGAATCATGATCAGTTTCCCTGGTTTACTGTTAAATGTTTGTTTGTTTCTTTTTATCTTCGTTTCTTTTCTTCAAGGGAGAAGAGACAATTAGAAAGGGAATTGCAAATGTACAAGAAGATGGCAGTGCAACAGAGAAAGGATATTTTTAATAGTAAGGCCTAAACTTTCGCTTCTGCGTCAGTCAATTTTATGTTGGGGAATTAAACTAAACCTGTGGGGGAAGGGTTGAAACCTAAAAACGCTTAGCTTTCTGTTGATTTTTTTCCTAACCCTATTCACTAACAAACCATTTACTATGCCTACGAGTAATCTCAGCTGTAAAAATCCGCAGAGATTTGAAGTTCACGAGTAAGCCGTTCGAATGTAGCGCCACATTTTGAAGAGCTTCTTGTGGTGGATTTAAAGGGGGCAAGGGGACAACGCCCACACTTCCTTGTGTTAAAATGTTAAATGACTCTCAGTCAAGTCTGTCTTCTAGAGCCTTTATTTTTTACTCAAATACTCTCAGAGTTGTTTAGCCAAAATAAATAAGTTGCATCTACAGTGAACTCTCGCCTTGTAGACATCTTGCTATTACCGTCACCTCAATAATATGGACAGCTGTTGCGTCGCAGGTAAAAAGAAATGACAGACCTTTGACCGAGTTTAACTCGCGCGCTTTTTCGGACTCTTTCTACTATGGACGATGCTCGTGTCTCGCGCCTCTCGCTCGCCTGAAAAACGCTAAAACGCCTGATCTGCAGGGTGATGGTCCTGAGGGT
>JAKSDK010000833.1 GCA_022360095.1 Phycisphaerales bacterium | reverse complement strand
CTGAGGCTGTCCGACCGGAAGAGTTTTGGGAAAAGCATGTGAACCTTTCTGTTCCGCTTGTGCTTCGCCAAGGAATTGGAAAATCACCAGCTTTAAATACTTGGATAAATGACGATTATTTGAGAGATAGCTACGGTGAATTAGATGTACTAATCGAGTTAAAGGAAGAAGATAGAGCACACTCGACTAGAAGAATGAACATCTCCGAGTTTCTGTCTCGGTACAAGCATGAAGATATTTACGCTGTTACTCTTCTGCCAGATCCTATGAGAAACGAAATCCAGGTAACCAGGGTGTAGCTCTTTATAAGTAAAAATTTTAACGTCCATAATTTTACACCATAATTAACACCTTCACGACTTATTTCTCTGAATGCATCTTGTCCGGTAAATTCAGTTTTAAATGTTGATTTTAAACTTTTCCTCCATCAAACAAATAGCGCAAGCCTGAACTGAATGGTCCCGCGGTCAAAGGGGGTGTGGTTTTGGAACTCCAGATTTTGGATCAGAGACTGGGATGTAAAAAAGCTTTTTTTCCAAAGAGAGCAAAGGAATCATTTTTTAATGCACAATCCTTCACAAATAGCACATAGTTTAGCCTGAATTTCAGATGATTACTTCGAGTCATTTTTACTTCCTCACTAATCAAGGGAGTAAAAATGACTTGAAGATTCAGGCTACAAATAATTATACCCAGTTAGCTCTTTCTCCAAGGTGCCCAACCTCATTCCCAGGTTCTCTCCCCTACTGAAATTCTCTCTCTTTCTCTCGCTCCGGAGGGACGGGAAGGAGAGAAGCCTGGGAACAAGGTTACCAGGTGCCATTCTGCTGTTAAACTCCTTCTTTCATTCAGAAATTTGTCTTTATTTTTGTAATCTTCACTTCATACAGGTTCCATACTGTTTGTTATGTGGTTCTTTCCTTGACTACATTCATGAAACCAACTTTTGGATGAGCTCTGGAGGAACACGCTCAGTCATCCATTATGATGCAGATCACAACCTCCACTGCCTGGTTTCTGGACGTAAAGATTTTATCATGAT
>JAKSDK010001520.1 GCA_022360095.1 Phycisphaerales bacterium | reverse complement strand
TTCGATCTTCCTAGATAAGTCGACTTATCTAGGAAGATAGAAGGAGACTCTGCTTGCAGGGTATGAAATGTGCAAAAATAGCCTAAACTTTCCCTATACCGGTGTAATTACTTGCTCATGATCAGTCCTCACCCATTTTACTTGTCAGGTTTATTTACGATTGAATTCTGTGTTGGCATCTAGGTGGGCTTGGAAGGTATACCTCAGTTCAGAACTTAACTACAACCAAACTCTTCCAATACGGAACCGGATATATTTACTGCTTTCAAGGTAAAAGTTTTATATAATTGTTAGTTTGAATTACGTCTTTTATAAGGTAAGGACGAGACGTAACTAGTCATGATAGATAAAAATTTCTGATTGCTGATAGAATTGGCGAAACACATATAAGTCTTGCTCATAGAATGTTTTGTTTATTTATCTTTTTCAGTTTTATACCATTGATTATGGGCATCTTTGGGTGGACAGCAAGTCCTCTGGACAGTGCGGAATCCAAAAGGTGAAATACATGTAAATTATCACCTTACTGATATTCTACTCTCCTCAAACGTTTTAAAGGAGCTGTGTCACGAAATTTATCAAAATTCGGACAATGAGAACTGCCACTAAATTGAGTGAACATAAAAATAACTACTCAAAATCAACATTGAAAAGGTATAAATAGTCTAACACGATTTCAAAAGAAGACACGGGTGGTCAAACTTTAAGAAGTTTTAAACGGATTGCAATTGTGGTTTTTCAAACCTTTTTATCCTATCCGGTAAGCCGAACAGTTTTTCAAAGTTCACTTTATTTCGTTTGTAACGAACGTTTGACTTAATGCTTATGAGACATAATTGTCTGACACGAAGCTGTAAATTTCTTTCCTAACGCGTACGTTAAGTGTTAAGAATTAGTGCCTTACTGATACAAAACAGATGCAATTAAGAAGTTACAGGACGTTTCGGCGTCGCGGACGCTATGAGTAAAGTGAATTAATTCAAAAGACAAGAATATTTATATTGCTGGATTTTAAATAAAAACATAACGTCTCGCCTGAAAAGAGTCTGATTGGATGTTCAGAGAGGGTCTTTTGCCGGTCACTTTTGTCCAAGGCAAAATTGTTATTTGACGAGCAAGGACGCGTAGTTGGAAGCCCTGACACAGCCCCTTTGAACGAGAGCCCCTTTTGTCTGATACATGCAAGGCTTACTAGTACCTGTATTTTGAAAGTTTCAGTCTGTTGATTCAGGGAAGAAGGTTGGTGGAGTTTTCAGACTAAAATAACTTTGGTTCTCAGCGTTTTGGAAACCCTGCAACGGACTATAACATTTATCCTCTATGTAAAATTTGAGTGAAGCAAATATAAGAAGGACGGCATGGGTCAGAAGGAAGCTAGGCATTCATTGTCTTTAAATTCCAAACGTTTCAGTTTCATAAAAACGAATACAGTAAACACCCGCATTACAGAACACACGATTTCGGAGGTCA
>JAKSDK010000922.1 GCA_022360095.1 Phycisphaerales bacterium | reverse complement strand
CAGGAAAAAGTTTCCCCCATTGTGTTGGATTAATAATCCTTTTTGATCTCAGAGACTGCAATGTAGGTTGATTAGCTCCCAAGACCTTGTGAAGACTGGGTGGTGTGCAGATTGAATCAAAGCAATCCCTGAGGGCACTAGTGCCCAGTTCAACAAGAAGACGGCATAACCTGGCATAATTAGTTGTTTCTTTTGTTGACGGAGTTGCAGGTGTAGCAGAGGCCATGAAAACGAAGTGTTTTGTTCGGGTTCAACCTAGGAGAAGAATATTTTAAAGTCGAATTTATTTTTAATACTCAGTATTCTGGCTTCTAATGATTGTAAGGTATTGCAAGTCCAAGTTAGCTGTTTGCTGTGTCTAACAGCATGTTTTGTCGAAAATGTCCCTCAGGCAAGAATTTCAATTATGACTAAGACTCCGAGAAAAGCGTTTACGTTGACAAGGTAGTGAGATCGAAGCTTGTAAAGGTTGTTGTGCCCAAAGTAGAGCAGACTCACTTTGATTTTACATCAACGAAATGACACTTAGAGGTAGCTAAGTGCCAAACAGATTCATTGAATATGCAAGAACCGCTAATTCATTTGGAGCCTGCCTTATTATCAACTTTGGCCACAGTGAAAACTGTTAGAAGCTGAAATAGTTGCCTTTAAGTAAGTAGTATGCCGAACAAGCACGTCACGGAAAAGACTAAGAAAGCCTTACATGTGTTACCAACTAAAAGCAAGCCTTGGTGGCAAATGTTGGTTGTGGAATCGAAACAATCTGAAGTCAATGTAATCGATGAAGAGAAAATGGAAACTGAAAGCTACCTTCATATTCTAACTTTAGAATATTTCAACATATTGTAGCTCTTATCGAGCTACGTATGATTGAATATTACTTTTCGATGAAATTAAAGCATTTTTTGTCAAATACTTTTAACAGGCAAGTAGAAAACGTAATGTCCATGTTGTAAAGTTCTCATGCGAAACTGACGCCCTCTTGGTTTGGCGCAAACAAGTCAAATAGACTGCATGACTGACTCACAGTCAAGATTTTTCTGTAAATCATGCAGCTTAACATAGCGCATTGTTTTAAAAAAGGAAACCATGTCAAGATTACATTTCGGACCTTGCAGTAGGAACATATCTGATTTAAGAGGGTCTGGACGGGGGGATACAAATGTCAGTCGTCAGTTAAAATTTCGGTCATTTGTCAGTTGTTGTCAGTTGTCAGTTAAATGGTTGTTAATGATTAACTATGAAACTTATTTGAATATTTTTGACGCTAGATTTGGCTTAAAAGGCACATATAATGTAAATTAAACATTAAATTCGAAAACTGATGCCATAATACCTTAATTTTTATCAGT
>JAKSDK010000053.1 GCA_022360095.1 Phycisphaerales bacterium | reverse complement strand
GGATTCGATCTCTTAGATCATTCTCTCTTGTCTTCTATAGTTACTGACCTGGTAATGGCTTGTAAAACCTCTCATACGTCATCATCAGATCTGTCAGTACATTGTGCCCTACAAGAGGCTAGTGAATTATGAAAATTACTCCAGTCAATATTAACCTATTGATGAGTTAAGTTTTGGCGTTTTTGAAAGCACTTGGCGCAAACAAACTGAGCAAATAAATGAATTTTATTTGATAAGTCTATTGAGCTCCACTAGCACTATCGAATCTCTTGAAATTTTTAAGAAGTAAATATTTAAGAGATTTCTTTTTAGGCAATTTTTTGAGTAGTGAATTTTATAAATCTATTTGATTTTTTAAATATCAGTAAGAGATTTTAGTATTAGTATATATCTTGTTAAGAGTTTTTAGATATTAAGAGTTTAATTTTTATCAGTATTATTATTTACTGTTTCATATTTCATAGATAATAGAAAAATTGATTGTGAAGCGCTGTTGATCTCTTTTTGTAAATAGTGCTCTAGAAGTTATAAATTATGCTTGTACTTGGGACAATATCCTTGATACACCTTTCTCGGCTATGTATACAAGTACCTTTTTGCATGATGCTAAGACTTGGAAAACTCTTGAAAAACCAATCATAGCACTTATTATTCTAAAGAATAAAGAAGATGTAGATTTTTAATAAGGATGCCAACAAAAATTTCTTCTGGAATTCTTATACTGTGTAATAATGATTAGTATGAAATGATGAATAATTACATTAACCACTGAATTAAGAAATAAATTCAAAGAGTATCACCGTTAAAGATGCGAAAAGAAAAATTGGAGAAGGGGTCCCTTCTCTGATTTTTCCTGAGAGGAGGGGGGTCTGTACACAGGCTACTGTTCCCTTAAAACAGGAGTCCTTCACCCAGGCTAAAGACATCAAACTCTTACTTTTCTTGTTCCTGAGTAAGATGATGAGTGTTTTTTTCTTGGTTATCTTCAGTAGCTGTTGCAAGTTTTTTCACTAGTACCTTATATGTAAAAAAATTGACTTAATCACTAAAAGAAACTGTAAATGATAAGTGCAGCCGTAATTTCATTTAATTGCTGGCTTGAGAGTACAACATTTTGTGGAAGAGTAGGGGTATTTATTTATAGAGCTGTAGTCATGACAATACAAAAAATATAGCACTTTATGATATGTTGTAGCTAAATCACCTCACAGATTAAACCGCTATTCAATCCAGGTAACTAGGATTATGAGAACCATAACAAAAAGCTAACCCTAATAGAGGCTGAATACCAGTTTAACCTAAGAATGGAATACCTAAAATGCTTACAGTATATCTCATAAAGTAAATACCATAGACACACATTTTACTAAAAAAACTTCATTTGATACAGTATTGCTGTTTGTTAAATGTAGCTACTGGCATGGTACTACCTTAAAATGATTCTTGACATGGCACTTGACACCTGTATATCTTCTTTTAACTTCCTCAATAAAAAGATACTGAGCTTGGTCTGGAAATCAATGATTCATTGTAAAATATTGGTCCAGGAACAACTGGTGTAGGGAAAGTGGGAAACCCAGGCAAAAATGCAGAGAAGCAGTTGCTCCTGAGGTAATTGGGAGAAGACTGCCCAGATTTGACAGGGTATGTTGAAAATTTTAAAAAATCGCTTG
>JAKSDK010000046.1 GCA_022360095.1 Phycisphaerales bacterium | reverse complement strand
TTCACTGTTGCCACACTTTGTCACTGTTCTTATTCATGTCACTGTTTTCACCGTTGTCACTGTTGTCATCCTTGTCACTGTTTTCACTGTTGTCACCATTTTCACAGTTGTCACTACTTTCACCGTTGTCACTGTTGTCACTGTTGTCACTGTTGTCATGGTTGTCACCGGTGTCATCATTGTTTCCTGCTTTGACAGTTTTCACTGTTTTCACCGTTGTCACTGTTGTCATCCTTGTCACTTTTCTCACTGTTGTCACCGTTGTCACCCCTGTCATCATTGTCACTGTTTTCACTGTTGTCACTGTTGTACTTGTTGTCAACATTGTCACCCTTATCACTGTTTTCACTGTTGTCACCATTGTCACAGTTGTCACTAATGTCACTGTTGTCACAATTGTGGCCGTTGTTGCTGTTGTCACTGTGGTCACTTTTGTCACCGTTTTCACTGTTGTCACTGTTTTCACCAGTGTCATTGTTGTCACTTCTTTGACTGTTGTCACCGTTGTCACTGTTGTCCCTGTTGTCACTGTTGTCACAGGTTTCACTGTTGTCACCTTTCTCACTGTTGTCACTATTGTCACAGTTGTCTCCGTTGTCACTGTTGTCACTGTTGTCATTGATGTCAGCGCTGTCACTTTTTTAACCATTTTTACTATTGTTACTTTTGTCACTGTTGTCACAGTTGTCACCGTTGTCACTGTTGTCACCGTTGTCAGTGATGTCACCGTTCTCACTGTTGTCACTCTTCTTACTCTTGTCACCGTTGTCTCCGTTGTCACTGTTGTCACTTTTGTCACCGTTGTCACCGTTGTCACTGTAGTCACTGTTGTCACTGTCTTCACCATTGTCACTGTTGTCACCATTGTCACTGTTGTCACCATTGTCACTGTTGTCGCTGTAGTCACCATTGTCACCGTTCTCACCGTTGTCAGTGTTGTCACTGTTGTCACCGTTGTCACCGTTGTCACCCTTGTCACAATTGTCACTGTTCTCACTGTTGTCACCATTCTCACTGCTGTCACCGTTGTCATTGTTGTCACTGTTGTCACTGTTGTTACCATTGTCACTGTTGTCACCGTTGTCACCGTTGTCACATCTGTCACTGTTGTCACTGTTGT
>JAKSDK010000892.1 GCA_022360095.1 Phycisphaerales bacterium | reverse complement strand
GTTTTGGTGTTTGTTTTTCTATTATCATGCAATGGATCTTGTGCATATCTCATCACCTAATTAGAATTCACCATCAAGTGTTGTTTGTTATGGCCGACACAGGGCTCCTCGACCAATTCTTATAGAATAGACCTCCCATGGTTTGTTTGTTTGTTTTTGTTTTTGTTGTTTGCTAGGATAGGAATAAGCCTCCATTGTTTATAGGCCCATCTACCTGTAAACAAAAAAATAACATTTAAATATAAGCCCCTGGGTTTAAACCCCCCTAACCTCGTTTCCAGGGTTTTAACTCCTATTTTCGAACAGAAAATCCCTGGGGATAAGGTTGTAAGCCACCCTCTATCTTGTATTGAAATGGATTTGAGTTATTATATACTACTTATTAACTGAGAGTGAGGTCGTTACAGGGAAACCTCGGACCTAGGCCTTGATGTTTTGAATGAGCAACAGCAAGGTCAATACATGAAGGCCTAGGTCTGAGATTTTCCCGTAATGACTGAACGGACGACAGCAGCTATTTTTTATTACACGGCCTTTTCATTATGTACCCGAGACTGCAATCGATTAAAACCAACAAACACGTGACCTCAATGAGTTGTACACTTTGAGCCTGCAATACAGTTAGGTGAGACTGGTCGGCGGATTCTGTTTTTGACAGCTGTCAATTGACTATAACATGGATGTCGACAAGAATGTCTGCTATCAAGTTAAACACAGATTGTATACATGTATGCCTTGGACACCAAGCGAGCAATGCCCGGTCATTATAAGAAAACATCCAGTCAGAGTGCACATACTATTGTAGCCATATAATATGTTTTTAAAAAGCCCAATTATAAACCAGTAAATGCATATCAGCATTCCTATAGCTTGTTTCTAAGTGCCTCTTTTCTTCCGGTTATAAGACTCCTCGGATACAAGCCCCTCTGTTGATAAGCCCTCCTAAAACTTCTTACAAAGATTGAAAGGGGTTGCACTGAAAATGGCAAAAGTTGGCTTC
>JAKSDK010000711.1 GCA_022360095.1 Phycisphaerales bacterium | reverse complement strand
GTCACTGTTGTCACTGTTGTCACCATTGTCACAGTTGTCGCTGTTGTCACACTTGTCACAATTGTCGCTGTTCTCACTGTTGTCACTGTTGTCACTGTTGCCGCTGATGTCACTGTTGTCACCCTTGTCACCGTTGTCACTGTTGTCGCGGTTGTCACCCTTGTCACCCTTATCACTGTTGTCGCTGTTGTCACACTTGTCACAGTTGTCACTGTTGTCGCTGTTGTCGCTGCTGTCGCTGTTGTCACTGTTATCGCTGTTGTCACCCTTATCACCGTAATCACTGTTGTCACAGTTGTCACCCTTGTCACCGTTGTCACTGTTGTCACCTTTGTCACTGTTGTCGCTGTTGTCACACTTGTCACCGTAATCACTACTGTCATAGACGTCAGCCTTGTCACCGTTGTCACTGTTGTCGCTGTTGTCACACTTGTCACCGTTGTCGCTTTTGTAGCTGTTGTCACCCTTGTCATCATGGTCACTGTTGTCACTGTTCTTACATTTGTTACTGTTGTCAAAATTGTCACACTTGTCACTATTGTCACTGTTGTCGCTGTTGTAACGCTTGTCGCTGTTGTCGCTGTTGTCACTCTTCTCACTCTTATCACCGTTGTCACTGTTGTCATTGTTGTCACTGTTCTCACTGTTGTCACTGTTGTCAGTTTTGTCGCTGTCCTCACTGTTGTCACTATTGTTGCGGTTGTCACTGTTGTCACTATTGTCACTGTTGTCACCATTGTCACCGTTGTCACTGTTGTCACCCTTGTCACCGTTGTCACTGTTGTCGCTGTGGTCACACTTGTCACCGTTGTCGCTGTTGTAACTGTTGTCACTCTTGTCACCGTTGTCACTGTTGTCACACTTGTCACAGTTGTCGGTGTTGTCCATGTTGTCACTGTTGTCACTATTGTCACCTTTGTCGCCGGTTTCACTTTTGTGGCTGTTGTCACTGTTGTCACTGTTGTCACCCTTGTCACCATTGTGACTGTTGTTACTGTTGTCACTGTTGTCACCTTTTTCAACGTTGTTACTATTGTCGCTGTTGTCACCCTTGTCACTGTTGTCGCTGTTGTCACTGTTGTCACGCTTGTCTCCGCTGTCACTGTTGTGGCTGTT
>JAKSDK010001683.1 GCA_022360095.1 Phycisphaerales bacterium | reverse complement strand
GTGCGCATCACCTGTGTTCATTCCGATTTTTAGGGAGGACTGGAGCGAGTTGCAAAACGGCATGTAGTGGAAATAAGTATGGAATTTACATCGAGATAAAGCAATTAGAAGTAGGACATAAGCTGGTAAAGATGAAGCTTGTAATTTAAAGTTCTCGGTGAGGACGTTGAACTCAGCAACACGCATTCCGCTTACGTAAAGTACATTTTCAACACTTTTGAGACTTATCTTGGCCCCCCAAAATGGAAAATTCTATCAACGTTTCTCTTCGATCGACGTCATTCTCATAAGGTTTCTGTAGAAGCTCCTTTTCACGGCGTCCATCTTGTTATGCGCGGTGAGAGGTACTCGGCGCAAAACTAGAGAATCACCTTAAATTTTTGCCAAAACGAAAATGTGAAATCAACTAGACAACCAAGCTATGTGCAAAGATGTTAGCTGTTTCACGCATAATAATCAAACCAACTAAAGGCGCAATAATTTTTTACAGTCGTTTTAGTTGTGCCAATGTTAAGGCTAAGTGGCGCGTGATAAAATAGACATACGTGGTAAACAAGTTGCTGTCACTGGCTGAAATGATGCTATGTCTTGATCAACTAGGAAAAATGAATCTCATTCAATTTCATGAATTTTAATCAGTTGTAGTTTCTATGGAAACCGACGTAATTCCGGCCTGGCACTATATCTGAAAATCCTTGCATTGGTGACTTCTATCAGTGTGCCAAATTTCATGCTTGTATCTAAAAGTGCATAATTCACTTTATATTATACTGTTCACAGTCCCCTATTCTTACTGTCGAGATCAAGCACTTTACCTTACGGGCAGCCATCTTGGATGAGTGTCAAAATTACTTGGGGGCGGGGGCGTTTGGGAGGAAGCGCGAAAAATAGAGGGACTGTCCTAACATCACTACGAAAGGCAAGGTACGGTAACAAATCTATTTTATTTAAAAACAACAACAACAACAACTTTATTTAATGAAGGTTAACACATGACAGTAAAAACTGATCAACTAGTGGCCCTGAATCGTAATCAGTAAAATATTTAGAACTAATAAAATAAACACGATGAATTAAAATTTAAAAATACTACAAGATCAGAAAAAGCGATATGTACATTAGACTAAAAAGATTAAAAGAAAATATACATTAGAAAGATGACAGAAAAACTGATGAACTAGTGGCCCTCAGTCTTAAATTACGAATATTAAAAACTACTAAGATAAACACAGCGAATTAAAAATACTTTAAGATAAGAAACGTGATATGTACACTAGAATTTAAAAATACGAAAACATTACACACATAAGAACTAGGCTAAAAAATATTTTTTTAAGAGCATTCTTAAACGCGCCAGCCTTCTTTCGTATGTCAAGAGGAATCCTATTCCACAGCTTAGCTCCACAAACTTTAAGAATTCGCTCTCCCCTTCCGTTTCCCTATTATAAAATGGACATACCAAATCAAACCTTCCATAACGGCT
>JAKSDK010000811.1 GCA_022360095.1 Phycisphaerales bacterium | reverse complement strand
GTCACTGTTGTCACTTTTGTCACAGTTGTCACGGTTGTCACCCTTGTCAGTGTTCTCACTGTTGTCACTGTTGTCGCCCTGGTCACGGTTGTCACTGTTTTCACCATTGTCACCGTTGTCACGGTTGTCACAGTTGTCACGCTTGTCACTAATGTCACCATTGTCACTGTTGTCACCGTTGTCACCGTTGTCACTGTTGTCATCGGTGTCACCGTTGTCAGTGTTGTCACTATTGTCACCATTGTCACCGTGGTCACTGTTGTCACCATTGTCACCGTGGTCACTTGTCACCGTTGTCACTGTTGTCACCGTTGTCACTGTTGTCACTATTGTCACTGTTGTCACCGTTGTCACTGTTGTCACTGTTGTCACGGTTGTCACCGTTGTCACCATTCTCACTTTTGTTACTGTTGTCACGGTTGTCACTGTTGTCATCATTGTCACTGTTGTCATCGTTGTCACTGTTGTCACCGTTGTCACTGTTCTCACCGTTGTCACCGCTTTCACTGTTGTCACCTTTGTCACTGTTGTCCAGGTTGTCACTGTTGTCGCCCTTGTCACCGTTGTCACTATTCTCAATGTTGTCACGCTTGTCACGGTTGTCACTGTAGTCACATTTGTCAGTGTTGCCACTGCTGTCACTGTTGATACCGTTGTCACCGTGATAACTGTTGTCACGATTGTCACGGTTCTCACCCTTGTCAGTGCTGTCACTGTTGTCATGGTTGTCACCCTTGTCACCGTTGTCACTGTTCTCACCATTGTCACTGTTGTCACTGTTGTCAGGGTTGTCACAGTTGTCACTGTTGTTAGCATTGTCACCGTTGTCACCGCTGTCACAGTTGTCACCTTTGTCACTGTTGCCCAGGTTGTCACTGTTGTTGCCCTTGTCACCGTTGTCTCTATTGTCAATGTTGTCACGGATTGTCACGGTTGTCACTGTTGTCAGTGTTGTCACCGTTGTCACTGTTGTCACAGTTGTCAACGTTGTCACCTATAGCACTGTTGTGACTGTTGTTACCGTTGTCACTGTTGTCACGGTTGTCACCCATGTCACCATTGTCACTGTTTTTACCGTTTTCACTGTTGTCATGGTTGTCACAGTTGTCACTGTTTTCACTGTTGTCCCTGTTGTCAACATTGTCACTGTTGTCACTGTTGTAACCGTTGTCACCGCTGTCACTGTTGTCACCTTTTTTCACTGTTGTGACGATTGTCACTGTTGTCTCTCTTGTCACCTTTCT
>JAKSDK010000360.1 GCA_022360095.1 Phycisphaerales bacterium | reverse complement strand
TGTGCAGATAAATTTGAAGAAAACTCTTGCATTTATGGGAAAACTATTGCATTATTTTGCAAAGTTATTATTTTTTAAAGATTGGTTTTTGCTGGAGTTGTAATCAGAAGTGCATTTAAGCATTATAATCTAAAAGTGTGGGTTTGTTATTAAGAGCTCATGGAAAAGTGGTTATATTCAATAAGTCAAATACCCCCATAAAACTTTAGGGCTTGCAACGAAACCCCAAAAATCCGGAGACCAAAAATTAACCCCCAAAAAATCCCTTGCTGAATTTCTGAGCCTTAAAAATTTCCGGAAGACATTAAAATGGTATGACACAGAAAATAAAGTGGCCAGGATATGCGGGCGCTACAACACAAATCTTCAGATTGCTTTGAATACCCCAAAAAATCCTTACTTAAATCAATCAACCCAAAAAAATACTTTCCAAAATTTCCTCCCCCCAAAAATTCTCCGATCATCCCTGTCACTTGAAATCCAGAGTACCCCTCCTGGGGGCAGCAGTCCCCACTATCTTTCAAATAATTTATCTGCTGTCCATATCAAGTAACCAGGGTTATGTGTAAAGTTATTGATTATTAATATTTTAAATATTAATATTAAAAAATGTAATATATTATTATACTCTGTTTTTTACTCTGAAAAAACTCATTCTGTACCAGGGGAATGGTCATGAAGCTGATTTTGACAAGGATGAGCAAGTGTTTATTATGGATGTCTATAATGCTTACATCTACCCAAGAGATATGAAAGTTAAAAGTGAGTTTGAGAAATCCAGTCAAGTTACCCCAGCAATAAATAAAAAACAACTTTATTTAAGTCAACCACCAAATTACAGACACAGAGGGGACCATGGATATTGTCCCTGTTAACTTTGGAAAAGTGTATTTGTGATCATGATACCTGTACAGCAAGGACTAATAAATTGATTTGTAGTTTTTAATTAACCTATTGACTGATTTGACTGTAATGTTGTTGAGTATTATTATTCGCTGTAACAAAAAGGTGTGATAAATTTTAATTAGTCAAGCAATTTCAAATTTTGGTGGGTGGACCTCCTTTTTTTTTTGGTTTGCAATTTTTCTTTAATCTAAGAAGAGTATGGTAGACATTATTTTGCATGCAACTAAGTCCTTTAACCAAAAATTTTTAATTGTGTTAATTGGTACTATAGTTAACTAACAGAAAGAAATCTCTTCAGGTGCAATCACTGAAGCGCTGGCTAATTTGAACGACATTCTGCAAGTGGAGGGTGTGGACGGCGTGTTTATTGGTCCATCAGATCTTTCCGCGTCCATGGGTCATGTGGGTGATGCCACCCATCCCGATG
>JAKSDK010000627.1 GCA_022360095.1 Phycisphaerales bacterium | reverse complement strand
GGTCAAGAATACCAACAGTAAGGAGGCAAACCAGTTGGCTAAATGTATTTAGAAGTGTGGCCAGGATTTGAACTGAGGACCACTGAGAACAAAACCAATGGTGGGGGTGGGACTTGAACTTCGAGCCAGCTGCACTGTCTCCTCAAGTACAGATATTTGGTGCATTTTGTGGATGATAATCTAGCCTTTTTCAGATGTTTCGAAATTGAGAAGCACACAACTCAATTTCTCTGCCATGTTCTCTTTGTTTCTGAGCACCTGGAATATCATAAACTGTGACTTATGGGGTCCCTCACTGTCTTGTAAGGCACCCAGTTATGGACCCATCTACTTGTAAACAAAAAAATACATGTGATTATTACCCTGTTCTCTAAATGTATTGAAATGAATTCGATTGATGTTTTGAAGCTTAATTAAAAACACATAAGTCCAAAATGTATTTTGATCAGCAAGGCTATGGCTTGTTTCAAAGCACTTCGTCTATTTCAATTTAATATAACCCTCCCCCTCCCCCATTTATATGCTGTCCTAAAACCTCTTATGAAGATGTGAAAGCCCGGGGCTTATAAGGGCTTATAAACAACTGTTTACGGTAGGCTTATCACCAGCTTTTGGTACAACAACCAACATTTTCTCCATGTGCTACTGTTACAGTCTGTTGCTGCCTACAAGTCTATGCTTGAAGAGAGGAAAAAGCTTCCTGCTTGGAAATCACAGCAGAGCATCATTGAAACACTTCAGCAACATCAGGTTGTTGTCATCAGTGGAATGACAGGGTAAGGGTAACAACAAGGTGACATCAGCTGTGACCTGGATTTCTTAGTGTTCCAAAAATACTGACTTGAGTGCCAGCAAGATATGGTGGGCCTCATTAGTTTTAAAGGAAAACCATGCACTTGCGATATGTAATGTTTTGGATCTGTGCCTTAAGAAAGGTGCACTTATTCTTAAGAATTTTCATGTGAGTCTGGCTTCTTCAACAGCAATTTGTGCAGCTATAGAAGTGATAGCATATAGTCGTCAGCATTTTTGCATGTGTTTCATCACCACAGACATAAAAGCAACTGCTGACACACCGTAGTCTTTACTTCCAGTATAACTACTCACGAGTATATGAATAATTTCTTAAGGTACACCCACGCAAGAGCCGAATAACCACGTTTTGATATGGGGCCTGGGTTGATTTGTGTGTATCAGGGGTAGAGTGGGTTGGAAAAGGAGGGAGGGAGGGGTTGTAGCTACTGCAAAGGAGATATCCAGGCCCTAGATCTCAAGAGGTCGGCATCTAGAGCTGTGTTAGTCTCATTACTTGATAACTGTTGATGACTATCATGCAGTTGTTCTGTATCGCTACACCTTGTTCCTCTTTTTTTTCAGATGTGGTAAGACGACACAGATTCCACAGTTTATTCTTGATAGTTATCTAAAAGAGGGAAAAGGAGGAGAATGCTTTATCATCTGCATTCAGCCTCGCCGAATCTCTGCTATATCTGTTGCAGAAAGGGTGTCAGCTGAGAGAATTGGCAAGATTGGAGAGACTGTTGGTTATGAAGTCAGGCTTGAAAATAAACAGGTAACAAAAAGGAAGCTGCATGATGTTTAAAAAAATGTGTTTTATTTAAAAAAAGGAAGTTGGAATGTTCAAAGTTGACAATGTAAGCAGAGAAAGTACATTTCATTAGGGAGCGAGTTAATCTGCTGATTGAAAATAGATAGTTTTATCTAATACGTTACTTTTTTTCCAAAAAAAAAATGGGCAGATCATATTATGCATTTTGCCATTCATTAATCAAGGCATTTTGTGATGTTAAATGTTTTTTTAGCACAGCTGGTATTATTAGCCTACATCTGTAACATGCAGACATTCTTTGCTTTCTATCCATACATTTGTTAGAGAGGATTGTAAAATGAGCCAAAGGAACAAAATATTGGTAATATATATAAGCTTCGGTAAACAGCTGCTTTCCCTTTAACCAATATATTTACTTACTTTCTTTTTTCAGCTATTTAGCAT
>JAKSDK010001420.1 GCA_022360095.1 Phycisphaerales bacterium | reverse complement strand
GTTTCTCCCACGTTAAATAAAGATTATGTTATTATGTTATGTTATGTTATGCACTCAGGAATCGAGCCCCAGGAAACAACTAATTTCTATTTTAATATCTCTGACGTTGGGCATTTCTCAGGCACGGCACAGAGAAGTATTCGCAAACTTGCTAATCAATTATGTAAACCTATTGATATAAGGTTTGTCTTTACTACTTTCAAAATCAAGAATATTTGTAATGCGAAAGATGCTGTCCCTAAGGGGCTTCGCACCCGTGTGGTTTTTAAATATTTTATTATCTTTACAAGTTTAGTGGTAACAGCTTGAACGGTTTTGAAGTTATGCAACCTTTTAGCGTGGGGAGGGGGAGGGTTGGGGTGGTGTCAAAAGCCCCTCGGTCTTACTACCTTTTTAACCGTCTTTGTGAAATTGTTAAAATTAACTACAGCATGTAGGAACTGTGAAACAATATTCAAAAATGGCGGCTTGCGTAACATCACACAATCGAACAATTTCAAAGCTACCACAGCAATTGATTTCTCACATGTCAAATAAACACGGTAAAAGCCCACAAATAAACCACGTGGGAAAGCAAGGCTATATTTAAAAAATAAGAGGACTGTCAGAGAAAAGATTACAGACAGTCAGCAAAGACACTGGCACAGAGACACAGAGATCGATTACTCAACTGTGATATTTGGTGAGAAAATAAGAAATTAAGAAAGTGCCACACTCTAGTGGGTTTAAAAGAAGTACAGTCGATTTCATCCGTAAAAGAACGCATTGATTGTAGTAAACTTGTGTGATCTGTGAATTTCTTTCTATTCTGGAGACTAGTCATTGCTTGTTATGACCAGAAGCAACTTATTTTTGCGTCTCTCCGCCTCAAATAAATCGGTCTTTGTCATTGGTGACTTCAACATAAACCTACTCGGTGTCCAAAAAAGAAGTTCGCGCATAATTTTCTACTTTCATTACAAAGCTTTAATAATTCAGCTCCCTTAATTGGCAATATCCTATTAAATAGATTTGATTATAATATCAACAGTGGGAATGTTGTTTCCGACGTTGGCGATCATGATTCACAATTCTGTATTCTCCACTCTGTTAATGAACAAATGTCTAATCGGAAAACAAAAGCTGATCTTTCCGATATCAATTGGGATTGCAATGTGGAAAATAACGTAGATCGATCTTTCGTCACTTTTTATAATAAGCTACACAAAACTTTAAACAAACGTGCTCCTATCATAACTCTATCCCGTCACAGAGCTAAACAAATCTCAAAGCCTTGAGTCACCCAGGGGATAAGGAAATCAATCATGGTGAAAAACAATCTTTACTACTCAGGTGAAAGAGATTTACATCAAATTTACAGAAATAAAATTTCAACTCTCTCACGACAAAGTAATTATGAACTCTACTATCATGCAAATAAATTAACTCTGAACGTAAAAAAGTCAAAGTACGTTATTTTTCTCCCCCATCAGAAGAAACTCAGTTATCACACTCCTTTAAGATATTAGAACTGCTATTAAGTCAAAAAATGATCATGCTTATAAATCGCTTATTTGAAAAGTACTCTTAACCTGAACTCAAATTCCACAAATGAAGCATTTTCGTTAAATACAAGCCGGGAAAACGAAGCCCAAACTTGGTATCTAAGAGCGCTTTTTTGGAAATATTTATCGTCACAGGGCTGAAATCCGACGCGATACTTTCAGTTGTTGACAGAAATGTTGCCATTTTCG
>JAKSDK010001072.1 GCA_022360095.1 Phycisphaerales bacterium | reverse complement strand
CCGATCTCCTCATATTGATAATAAATCAAGAGAGCAATTGAAGATTTTACAATATAAAAAAAAAATAATCGCAATGAGTCTTAATCTTTTAGCTGTTTGCTTATTATTGCATACCATTAGAATTTCTGAATTTCCTGGAGTTCAACTCCATATAGTCATTCAACATTGATAGGCCCTAGAACATTGTATGCGCGCGCTCTACGCGCTCGGCGGGTGTAGCTCAATGGTAGAGCTCCAGCCTTCCAAGCTGGCCGTGAGGGTTCAATTCCCTTTTCCCGCTATCTGCTAGTTAATCTAATCAACCCTTTTGCTGTAGCATGCTTATAAATAGAAAGAGCTGGTTCGCTATTCGCGGTTGATCGCAAAAGGAAGTCCAAAGCCATTAGATGAAATATAATCAAACTTGTAACTTACTAACGAGCATCAAAGCTGCACGCGTAGTGCGCAGCATTCGTCGCGCGACTATCCTCAAGTTCAGCTTGGTTAAATGTTCCGAGCAAATCTCGGTGAACCCACCGTCAACGTTAGGGGGGTCAGGGCGTTATGAGTGCAGAAGCAAGGGACAATTGTAGAGCAACCTTTAGATAGAGTTTTGTTTTGGATACACTCTGGCCTTCGACCCTATGATTTAATCCCTTATAAATTCTTGCAGGTTGTTTTGGCTATAACCACGAGCAGAGCTCGCGCTATCGTGGCTGCCCGTATTCAACACACTTCGTGCTACCATGAGGCCATATATTGCAGTGATCGACTGCAGCGCTAACTCACTTGGTGAAATGGGTAAACACGATAGCCTCAAAAGCTATTCCCGCAAAAAAGGGTTACCGGTTCGAGTCCGGTAGTGAGTAATAAAAGCGGCGATCTCATTGAGCAAAGGATTGGATCAACTGGGATAATCCAGCAGGCAACTAGTGTTTTTCGGAGGGTCTCGTCGAAAATGATGATACGCAACTAAAAGATTTTCGCAAGAGTATAGCAAAAGGATCAGAACAGAGTGTGAAGAGTAAATTTTGTATAGTCGCAGATACTGCCGTGTAGCTTCGCTAAAAGCGTTAAAGTACGCAAGTCCCCCGCGTGCTTTGTAACAGCCAACATACTGCAACCGGCGGCCAGGCTATTGTACACAACGCCCACTCGGTGCTACGCACCACTCATTGCTGTACGCCGTGCATCGGCGTAATTGTATATAATGACCTGCTGAGGTGGCGTTACGTTGCTTAGCTGGCTATAAGTCACTAGCAAACGCCTTGATCAAGCTATGAACCCTCTAAATTACAAAAAAAGGTTTCAAGTGCTTAGCCCATCAGTGCGAGGGCTGCTCGCAGACTCTCTGTGCTTATGCAGAGCGCCGGCAGGGTTTGGTTTCCCTGAAAAGCACACTATACCCAATTATCCGCTTTTTTTGTGCCACACTAGGATGACACTCTAGTTGATGAGTGCACCAGAGGGCTGGGCTTTAGTGATACACAAACACTTGCGCATTAGGGGGATGAACTTGTCGCACATTTTGGTTCCAACTAAGGTGAAGCACCCCTTGCTCGCGCATTTTTACCTGCGTAGCGTAGTCATGGGCTGTGCCTTCACACCGAAGTATGCGCACTAGTATGCAAGCAGGGCACGCACCCTTGCGTACGATCAAATCGCCAGCTCGCCGATCAAACTTTATTTAGAGAATCACCTGTGTAATATTTCGGTATAGTCTGTGTTAGTATTCCATATGGGATGACGTTACTATGGAAATGTCCATACCCTGAATATGGTCAAAAAATTCGAAATGATTGACTAACTCTGGAAATATTAATAAATTATCTATTCCAAAATTCAGATTTCGCCGCGCTTGGCAGTTGCGTACACGATACTTAAATCCTGGAAAATCACGAATACTTGGTAATACAGTTGTTCGACATTTTTCCAAAAAATTGTACATTTTTTTACCTCGTAATGTTACCTTACATCCAATACATTGTTTTTGTCGTAATTGAAAATTTGCAATTGACTTTTTAGAATAAGTACGTTTCGGTTTTTGTCCTGAAATCAGTTCTAGTGCAGCTAGTGGTGGTATTAGCAGTTTTTTATCGCGTATTACTAATTTTG
>JAKSDK010001582.1 GCA_022360095.1 Phycisphaerales bacterium | reverse complement strand
CTTTAGACAATACAGCTATTTCGAGAAAGGTTGTCGGAAAAACTGTGCACACGAAAATCCTAAAGGGTAATATGGGATACGATCAATACACTGTTCCTGACATTATAGCTGTCGAAAATACTTTTGTTGCTTTCCTTTAGCACTCACAAACATACGTCCATGGCCTCTTAAGCATTCTTTCAAATTTTGTTGAAGAACTGTGAACTCAGTACTACCCACAATACCTTTCAGCATCGTCGGGTGCACTTTTTCCGACAACCTTTCTCGAAATAGCTGTATATACTTACTGCTGCAGTATAAATGGATCACAATCAAAATACCGGTATGATTGCGGTGATTAATCATCAAAGTGCCATGGGAGTCAAATTTCATGACCATTCCTGATTTTTCCATCAATCACTGAAAAAACTGGTTGTTGAGCCTTTGCCATTTTCGAGTGGTGGCCATTATCGAGAGGTTTAAATAAGAAGCATTGTATGGACTGTCTGCCAGGACAAAGATAAGTGGCCACTATAGAGAGGTGGCCATTGTGGAGAGGTGGCCATAAGTGGAGGTTCGACTCTAGTTTCAAACCAACGGCTTTTTAGAAGAACCAGATGTCATGTCTACCACCACCACCACCACCACCACCACCACTAGAACTGTCAAATCCTTCTTTAGTACAACAGTTACTAATTTATATGTTTTTTTGTGCATAACTGAATCTTGTATGTCACTATGCTACTAATAATAGTCAAATAACCTAGGAAGTCTCAAATTATGATGTACTCGCTTTGCTTAACCTTCGTTTAATTCTTTTTCAGCCATAAGAGAATCACAAAGATTTGCCTTGAACAGAAGCTGTTCATGAGTGGCTTCAACATTAGAGAGGCAGGTGATCTGAAGGATGTCATTGCCACAGGGAAGAGATCACAAGTCACTAGGTTGGTTTGTTGACCTTTATTGGTAATACTATCTATTGGTGTGAATAAGCATTTCAGAGATTCCGACCCTGTCAACTAAAAAAGATAGTTTGGAAATGTTTGCTGACACAGGCCAGGAAGTCATTCAGTGTGGGTTACAGCTGCCCTACGGTTTTCCTCCTAGGGACAAGTTGACGTTGAGGAAGGTTTTTCACCCAGCTCTTGTTCCACAACCCCTATTCAGGCAAAATCTTTTGATGTTAAAAT
>JAKSDK010001856.1 GCA_022360095.1 Phycisphaerales bacterium | reverse complement strand
TGTTTGAATTATCACTCACTGATCATGGTGGTTCCTCCAGCCAGTGCTGCTCTTGTTCCAGAGTAAAAGTCATCAACAGCAACAGTACCCATAAATGGAAGCTGCATGTGTGTGTGACTGTCAATTCCACCTAAATAAATACAGTATTATGCAAAGTGACAGTTGGTGAGTGTTGAGAAAAAAATTGACACTACATGTAGTGTTACTCATTCGCAAATCTCAGCATCTGTTGGTCGATAGTTGGCTGATTGTTGGCTGTTTGCTGGCACAGTTGGCTGATAATAGCCAGTATGGTTTTAAGCAAAATTGTAGGCTGGTCATCCACTGACAGGCTGCCCAGCCCAGTACCTTATCTGTTGCCTGGTTTCCATAATTGTTCCAATCACCTCAGTCATCTCAAAATAATAATGTTCACAAGATTGGGATAATTATATGAAAACACTACCTGGACGAATGCAAAAGACCCAGACGATTGGGATGACCTTAATCATTTTGGGTAGACCTGAGTGTTTTTGCGGACAAATTGGACAATTGTGTAGAATTTGAAGTGATCACATGGAAAAATTCTTAGACGACTAAGATGATCCGAGCAATTGAAGACTATTCCAGAAATCATCACTCTTATTCTTACATGGATGGGGCAATCGGGATGAATGTTATGGAAACCAGGCTTTAACTGTAGTTGAAGATGCACCCTGGATTGAAGAAAAGCTCCTGTAGTTCAATGCTTTGGAAACGTGGGTATAAGGTTGGTATTTATGGTCAACTGTCAGTGGCCTGTTGGTGATCTGTCCAGGTAAACTGCCTGACAAGCAGACCAGGGCTCAAAAATTAATAACCACTTGTCAAAGGACAATATCTAGCCAAGAAAACCATTTTGTCCAGACAAACTTTTGGTTTATCGTTCACTTTGAGCGGCACTCAAATGAGTAAATGAGCGAGCAGAAAAATATAAAGAATTACTACTTTGAATTCACACCATTACAAGTCATTTCAAGAAGACAAGCATCTTTCTCACTTTATGTTTTTACCTGTTAGGCTAGTACCTTCAAGTTATTAGATCATGTTAATTTTAATACATGTTTTTTGACTGGTCAGAAGAGAGATGTGACTAAGCAAAAATTTCTTTGGCTGGTTAACACAACCTTGGAATGACCAGAAACTGTCCCACAGTCCTACAGACAGATATTCAGAAAACTAATCAACACAATTAAACAGTGAAAACTATAGTTCAAAAAATGCTGCCTTTTGTCTAGTAGGGTTATTACCTGGGATGACAAGTTTTTTATTAGCATCAATAACTCTTGCTCCACCAGGAACAACAAGATTTTTACCAACATCCCTGAAAAGGGGAGGTTAGGCAAAGTTTAACAAACAACAACAAAATTAATTATTATT
>JAKSDK010000016.1 GCA_022360095.1 Phycisphaerales bacterium | reverse complement strand
ACTTCGTCATTGCCTACAACAGCATGGCATACGATCTTTTTTCAAGTCCGATACAACACTAAGATCACACTTAGTGCAACCTAAGGATGCTGTTGATCCACAAAAACAAGATGGAGTTTGTTGTGAATGCGGCAAAGTATACATTGGCAAAACCTTGAATTGTTGCTTTTGAAAAATAACTTTTCCTGACAAGAAGCAAAACTCTTTGTCTATGATGCTGGTTAAAAGAAAACTTGTTACAAGTTGCTAGAGTGTTGTACACAAAGTCTGTACACGTAATCAGTTCCTGTTTCCTCCAATAATCATTGTTCTCACTTAAATGTCACCTTTAAGCTAAAAACCTTTGATACAACTTTCAACCTCTGAAGCTACAGGCAAATAAATTTAACTTGATGAATTTTTAGCTCCAATTTTTTTCAAAATTATGGTTGTGTAATCAGTGTGTGCATAACAAAACAAGACCCCACAACAGTGCATGTTATTAACATACTTTCATGCAAAAATACTCCTCTGCCAATCAGTGCGCATGTACTGTCTTAGTCATTGTAAAAGGCATAAGAGCACAGGTCAGGAGCCTTCATGTATCACAGTTTCAGTCAGATAAAATCATAGAGAAGAATTACTTCTTTGCTGGATGGGATGCTAGTCTATCACAGGGTAACTTTAAACCCAGTACTGTGTAAAGAAGATCACAACACTGACCAGGAGAAACATATGGGGTCTGAATGCCCACAATCAACATTAACAATAAATTATTTTTACCAGATCAAATACTGACTGTAAGTTTATTTACCTTAGTTTTTCTTTGGCCTCATCTATTATATTTTGAAGTTCATCTTTGGATAAGGCAACCTGTCAGATAACATGACAATAAATAAAGGTATTATGAATTATATTCTAGCAGACATTCCAGATGTACACAATGTATCCACCAGTATTTGTAATTAAACTAAAACTACACTGTACTTCACAGATCAGTGTATAATTCTACAACGTTACATATTTATGCCAGGTTTTTTTTTTTTTATTAGCTCGGTTAATGCGGATGGCGATCAGCTTGCCGGCGGAAGTTTCATGGAAAAGGAATAAAAAGAAAGACTTTTCCTTCAGATTACGTAATCAGCCTCTGTGGTGTAGTGGTTAGGTGTAGTCGCGTCGAGTCGAAGGTGCGGGGTTCGAGTCCTACCGAATTATTTACTCCTACTTTCTTTTTTTTCCCATTTTTTGTGTTGTTGTT
>JAKSDK010001483.1 GCA_022360095.1 Phycisphaerales bacterium | reverse complement strand
ACAGTACGCCAACGAACAAAGTAGGTAATGTCAGTAGAGGACAATTGGACATTCTCCTCTTTTGGTAAGGACAGGTAAAGTATATTGATTAATTAAATCAGTCTGTATCCTGTTTGCATTGAAATGACCGTTGTGAAGTGGCCGTTTTAGTAGTTGCGGTATTATTTAATGGCTATCGTCTATGATATTTTTATTTTGACAAGAGTAACCATGACTGACAGAGAAAACAAAACATAATTAACTCTTTTTTTATCAGACGTGTCGGCTTGATTGTTACCATGGATCTACTGATTCAAAAATAAAAAAAGGCCCGTGCCTTTCAAAGTAGTCATAGAAATTCCCCAAAATATATAACCAAACTTGTTTCGCAAAAGGTTGGCAATATCTATACCATAGTATTTACCTACAATATTTTATTTGGGTACGTTGCTACGCTCTATATAAAATGTCGTAGTTCCGTGAGGTCTTCATGCATTTTTAGCCAGATTGTGAAAATTGAAAATTTAAAATTGCGCATGCGGTTTAATGTAGTCAGGAAATTTCACTGAAGTAGTCAAACTTGTATGGAAAATAAATGGAAAAAAATTGCATAGCTTTCTTATTGAACTAAAATAATTTATATGGACAGTTTTCCATGCAAAACGGTCATCGGGCTATAATCAAAATATTTGTGGGCGACTTCTAACTTTAGTATTGGGTTTTGAAATATCCAGACATTTTTGCTCAATATTGTCCAACTTAGTCAATTTTTATGTAAATGTAATTAGCAAAGGCCCTCAAACTATTACCCTTATCAATTAACCTTAATTACTCTGGGTCATTCTTGATTGGTTCCTTTTCTGGATGAGCCTCCTTAAATAGTCGGAAGCAAGTTGTTTTCTGCACTTCAATTGAAGTTCTTCAGGAAGTTCTGTAACAAAGGCTTTCTCAAAGGTAAGAATGTGTACTTTTTGTTACAACATAAATTTTTCATTATACTCCTAGCTTTTTCAAAGATTAACTCTCCTTGCAAAGTAAACTTTTTTTAAATTCGTTACATGACTTACTTACTCTAAAAGACCTTACATTCAAAAATTAAGTAACGTT
>JAKSDK010001681.1 GCA_022360095.1 Phycisphaerales bacterium | reverse complement strand
TCCTATTCAGGACTACGTTCACCCGGACGATCAAACTCAACCTTTTGTTAAGTGTTATAATTCATTCGCTTGAAGTGCTTATTGTGTTTTGCAAGTGACGAGCTTTTCTCATGACAATACACCTAATCCCCCAAAAAATCCACGAGATAGCAAAGGTGGTTGCATAACACCTTTCTTCTACCTCATATCTTAAATTCTTGGATTACTACAGTGCTGCAGTAAATACGTCTTTCCGCCTCGTAATTTTTCTTTTCTTGTCGTATTGGTTTCGCCACAACAGTTTATAAGGACTGCTATTAGATTGAATATTTCAATCACATCCAAATGCTGTTACGATGTATCTTAACTTTCATCATAAGACGATTGAAGGTAACATTTATTCCTTTGCAAAGGTTCTTTGTTGCAACCCGATGTCGGGTGACATTGTTCGTCAAGTAGATTTACCTGTTGCCAAGGTAACCTCTTGTTGTTGGGGTGGACCAAACCTCGATGAACTTTATGTAACATGTGAAAGGTAAATCACATTTTAAATTGTATTTTTATAGATATACTATTTTTTCTCTTATAATCTTATCCAAATGTACAAGCAAGTAATTAATCTATTGTGAACGTACCTATACTATGTGTTAAATTACTTAGTTTTTTTAAAGGCCGGTTTCATTTTACGCCGGGTCATTTTAAAATTCAGAATACTAGAAAGTTTGTCGACGTTTCCTTTTCTCTAAACATAACTATCAAGGCAGAGTATGATCGACGTTTTACACTGGCTGTTGGCCTTATGTAGTGGGTGTGAGATGTACCACTTATTAACCTCGTCCGTTTGGTCATTACAGCGAAATCTCAGACCGAGGTCTTGTGACCGAGCGATAGCGAGGTCAATACATCAAAGCCGATGTCTGAGATTTCCCTGTAATGACCGAACGGACGAGGTTAATAAGTTATTTATTATATGGCCTTTTTAGCTCTATCATGGTTCGTAAAACGTCAGACAAACAAATTTCAAGGACTTTTCAAGGATTTTTCTGGTCACCCTATTGGATAAAACACGTCATGAAGTCATTTACGGTTTTTACTTCTTCGGCTATCGTTGATCGCATTATTTAAACTACTCTTTGCAACAAGATTTGGAAATGAGAGACTGGGTATGACTTGCAACTGTATTTGAGGTGCAGAAATAGCGTTTGAAATAAAGAAACAGGAATAAAATATTGTTCATGCACAAAAATGTTTTCACGTTACACGTGAGTTTTAAACGTAAAGGTTCTTACACCGAGGATGAGCCAGATTTTTTCTCGGCAAGAAAATCTGAAGGTTTTTGGCGTACACGAGGTTATGAATTTCAAAGACTTTTCAAGACCTAATAAAGAAATCAAGTACTTTTCAAGACGACTAGCAAAATTCAAGGCCTTTTCAAGGTTCTACGAAC
>JAKSDK010000991.1 GCA_022360095.1 Phycisphaerales bacterium | reverse complement strand
GCTTTGTCGGAAGCGCCTTTGCCCTCGTCCTCATTGTGCCTTTGGTCTTGGCCTTTGGCTTGTGGGGGGTAAACGACATATTTCGCGGTCGCACGGCCGATGCAGTCGCGAAGATTGGCGAAGTGGATATCGCCAGCGATGAATTGGCGCGGGAATTTCGCCTTCAGGTTCGGCAGTTGGCACAAAACTCTGGTGGCCAAATCGACACGCAAGTCGCTATCGCCTTTGGCGAACATCGGCGGGTGCTCGAGCGCATTATCAACCGGACGGCCCTAGACATAAAGACCAACGAGTTGGGATTGGCGACACCCGATGATGCCATCCGCACAAACGTTCAAAACGATCCGGCCTTTCAAGGCGCCTTCGGCACATTCGACAGGGCCATTTTTCAACAGCAAATGTCGTCCGCCGGCATCAACGAAGCGTTTTACCTGGAAGGCGTGCGCAAAGATCTATCACGCGCGCAGCTTCTCGATAGCATCGGGTCCGGCGTGACCGCGCCCAAAGGTTACATCGAATCCCTGTTCGTTCATCGTCAGCAGAAGCGGAAGACCCAATTCCTGGTGCTGGCTCCCGAACTCGCCGGCACGATCCCCGAGGCAAGCCCATCGGACTTGGAAACCTATTATCAAGAAAATGAAGCTGAGTTTCGGACACCCGAATACCGGGCGTTCGATTTCATCCACGTCACGTCGGAAAGTTTGATTCCCCTTGTGGAAGTCACCGATGAAGAGGTGAGCAACCAGTTCGAGTTCAACCGGTCAAACTACGAAACACCGGAGGAACGGGACATCGAGCAGATCCGTTTCGACAGCGAAGAAGAAGCACGCGCGGCAGCGGCTAGTCTTGCGGAAGGCACACGGTTTCTCAAGATCGCATTGGATAAGGGGCTCACACCCGATGACATTGCTATCGGTGATGTGACCCGTGACGATCTCGACGAAGAAATTGGGGAAGTGGTGTTTGCCACTGAGGCCGGCGCCATTACCGAGCCGATCGATGGACCATTCGGTTGGGTTATTGTGCGTGTCCTGACGGTTACGGAAGGCACAACGGTAACATTCGAAGAAGTTAAAGACGAGATCAAACGCCAGCTGGCGCTCGAACGCGCGCAAGCGGAACTCTTCGACATATATAACGCGATCGAAGACCAGCTTGCGGGAGGCGCAACACTTAATGAAGTGGCCGACGAGTTAGGCCTCACCCTGACCCAGGTAGAAGCGGCCGACCGCAATGGGCAAGACAAAGCTGGTAAAGAAATTGAAGCTTTAGCAACCCATCCGGCAATCGTGCAGGAAGCATTTCAAAACGAGATCGGCCAAGAGAATTACATGCAGGAGGCTGCCGATGGATCGTACTTTGTTGTGGAGGTCAAGGACTCCGAACCGTCACGACTTCTGGACTTCGACGAAGTGAAAGAAGAAGTAGTGTCAAGCTGGCTAACGGCGGAGCGTAAGAACAAACTGCTGTCGCTTGCAAACAACCTCGCGGAACGGGGCAACAATGGTGCGAAATTCGAGGAGCTGGGTGCTGAGCTTGAACGAGCAATCACCATAAGCCCGCCCATTCCCCGCGGCGGATCGAACGAAACGTTCTCGCGGGAGTTGGTGGACGAACTGTTTGCTGCCGAAAAGGACCAGTTTGTCGTGGGGCCTGTTGGCATCGGCGAGAGCTTCGTCGTGGCGCAAGTAATCGAGATTATTGAGCCCGAACTGTCGGCAAGCGCCGAAGGCATCGCCCGCATGCAAATTGAAACGAGCGGCTCGTTTTCTAATGAGTTGATAACGCACTATATCAATGATGTCCGTACAGGTCTTGGTGTCGAAACTTATCCAACGATGATCGACCGCGCCGTAGGGGCGGTGAACTGAGGAAGAAATGCACGTTGAACCCGCTTACGAAAAGTTTGAGGAACAGTATTTAGCGGGCGCGCCACAAGCAGTCTGGACGGAACTCGTTTCGGATTTGATGACGCCTGTCGGCGCATTCCTCAAGCTTGCGGAAGATCGCGCCAATTCCTTCCTTTTGGAATCGATCCGCATCGCCGATGGCGCTGAGGTGCGAGACCGTTACTCCATAATTGGGCTGAAGCCAGATCTCATTTGGCGTTGTTGCGACGGAACCGCCGAAATAAACCGCAAAGCCCTCTACGACCAGGACGGATTTGAATCGGTGCAAAAACCACCGCTCGACTCGTTGCGGGATTTAGTGGAGAGCTCAAAGGTTGCGTTGCCGTCAAACCTTCCCCCTATGTCCG
>JAKSDK010001701.1 GCA_022360095.1 Phycisphaerales bacterium | reverse complement strand
TGGCATGCTATTAACACACTGTCATACAAGTTTGAATTCTACTAAGTAGAAATTCACCTGAACTATGGTCAAATGTAACAAGAAATTCCTATCCCCATGATAAGATTGCAAATAACAAAATAGCTAACTTTATGTGTGCTCTTGGCAATGTAAAATATTATTGCCTATGTACATCATTTAACTGATTCATTAAAAAACGTGAATTACAAAGAGCATGTAATTCTTCGGCAACCAAATTTGAATGTAGCTTGGGCAAACCGTGATTCCTTATTTTTTTTATCTTAAGCCCTGATAGTTAAAAACTCTCTCCAAAAAACTTTTTTTGTAGCAATTGGCCAGTGTAACTTTAAAAATCATGATAGTTATATAAAAGACTTTGTAATGTATTCTTAGGTGAAAGCCAACTGAGATCCTGTGCTGAGCAGCTTAGACAAGTTGAAGATTTGAAAAAAGTGGTTACAACAGAGCACCTCAAAGGTTTGTGATAGTACTGTTCAACATCTCTTTGCCTGAAAAAATTGGTTCTAATCTGACTTCATTGTAAGCAGATTATGGTCATGATAATTGGTTTATATACTGGTGTGTAACAGTTTTTGTTGTGCTTAAACTGCCTCTTATTACTACTTTGCCTAAGGAACTATCTCCTTTAATTAACGTGCGATAGAATTACTTTTTTCTGCTTGCAAGGGAATCATCTTGGATTGATGTCCTTGCAAGAAAAAACCACATTTCTTCTGTTGCCTAGCCTGCGTCACAGACCAAACTAAGGTTAAGTCTTTTTGCGAAACAGTGCTAAAATCCTTGTTCTGGGCCTTTACTTGTGTATCAGGGTTTGAGTATGCACCATGATTGGTGTTTTTAAAAAATCCATTGTCAATTTGTCAATCAGGTTGAAAGGAAATTTGAAATGCTTTTCCAGTAATTTGTTCAGTCCGTTGGGGTCCCTTAACAAGAATATCAACACTGCTTTGCAGACGTTACTAACATGGTTTAGATTACGTCTGTATCACAGGCTGCTACTGTTACATTACTTTCACGTAATCCATTCATACATACACAGGTCATACCCACTCATAACATGTCACAAGTTTGGTTGAATGTGAAGTCATTAGAAATCAGAAATTCAAACTTTTGACTCAAATGGAGATTGCATAGGGGTTTACGAAACCTTAGTCACTATCACCCACGAACATTCAGAACTACACTCACCTGGATGATCATATTCCACCCACTTATTCATTTTCATGTTGTATATCATCATTACCTTTCATATGTACCATTAACATTGTTGTGCATTTTTTTCAAAAGCCTTGAATCAAAATAAATGTATTTTATGTACCCGTTTTGTGTTGCTTTGAAACTAGATTTACCAACATGGTCTGCCAAACTTCAACCACTGGTAGAAATTCATATCCAGCAAAAGGTAGGGCTGTCATGGAGCGTCTTTTAGATCGTGAAAGTAAATGTTACAAAGTGTTGAATGTCATTTGGACTCCCCATTTTGTTGGAAATCTTGGGCGCAACCATTAAATAATTAACATTGTGGGAGAAGGCCTCACTACAAAGGATATCTAAATCAGCTGAAGAGACTAAAAAGTAGAAAAATACAGCCGTAGACAGACAGACCGAAATTACACAAATGGGATATTTCTAAAAATACACATGTTGAGATCAGTAAATTGATCGATCTTTGTGTCCTATGGGATGCATGTCGTGAATTATTTTACATCTTTGGGGATTTCTATGCATCAGTGACACAGGACACAAAGGTAACAAAATCACTGCACTCTTGGGACTCGAAGAATTAAAATAAGTTTTATTAGAAATGCATTTTAAATGAAAATTATTGATTTTTTCTTTGTTTTCTCATAGGAGGAATTCAGTGCAGGCGGTGAGAGACTCCATAATCTGCTTGCGGCCTACAACAATATAGTATCCTTTTCAATAGGCTCTGTTGTTATTATTTTTCCCAGTTATTGGTAGGTAGTCGTAACAAAGTTTGTGTGGAACAATATTGTATGTGACTCGTGATCTTATTTCAAATTCTCCCTTTGATTCATAAGTATATATTAGGGAAATGAAAGGAGAATTTAGCATGTAATCAGAACTGCTTCTCTGAGTGCTCAGAAAAGGCAAGAGACAGTTTCATGGGCATGATCTGTCTAACTTTAGCAAAGTCTGCGTGAGGTGGAGATGTGAGTGTTTGGTGCATGTCAATCTCTCCCTCTCTACAGTAGTTTTAAGATCTTGATAAAGCATGCTTTATTTTCTTTGGTAAATGGAAGATTTCAAACCACGCTCATTGGGGAAATATAACTTTTACAAGAGGTCTGTCAAAGAAGACAGACAATCACAAGTAGTATTCGACTGAAGTAGGCAAGGCCCTGTTCATACTATGCAAAATTTTGTTTGTCTAGCAAAAATATCTCTCAACAGGAAGCCACTTCTAGACTA
>JAKSDK010000796.1 GCA_022360095.1 Phycisphaerales bacterium | reverse complement strand
TGCTACGCAGGCTAGGAACAAGTTATCAAATGTAAGAAGTTTTATCATTCTGCTATCGGGAGAAGGCTTAACCTCCTTCAGTGTAAATAACCGTATTTACGTATTAACCTTTTCGGTGAAAAAAGGTAAATTGAAGCTTTCCAGGGTGTACTTTTTTTTAGAACACGCACTAAAACTTTAAGTTAAATCTCGTCCTCGTCCTCGTTGTCGACCTCAAATCTAAAGCTCTCTGATTTCGGCCCCAGTTCTCTTCTCGTTTTTAAAGTGGCGAATTGTTCTTCAACCCAATTCCCATACTAGTTTGGTCAAGTATGCTTGCTCAAACAACTGAACGACTGGGCGACTGCGAATTAATAGCAAGTAAATTGAACAAATGACGTCTTAGAGAGGTGTTTTCATAAATCAATGGTTTTCATATATCAATGGTTAAAGGTGTTCAAGTAGACAGTTTTAGATCAAGTCACGGAAACATACAAAAATTTGTCTAAGGGTACGATAACTTGCTACCCTTCTCTGGCGAAACCTGATCATAGCTTCGTCTCACTTCTTTGCAAAGCATCTTAAAAAAGTGTGTATCACAAGCGACAAAGTGAGATTTTGTTTAAGTTACCATGCAGTAATCTGGAAGTTACTCTGGTGGCTATAGATCCTATACGATATTTGTTTTTCGATAACACCTAAAGAAATAACTGTAGATTGCTTATTCAGAAGGATACGCTTTTATGATCTCCAGAAAAGTACAACTGCTGGTCCGCTTTGGTAACCACTGCTGACGGTTGAATATCGAAGCTTTCAGCTATTGAGTCAGATGCCGGGTTAGGATTTTCTTTCAGTTATCACTCTAAATTCTCTTTCCATCCCTCATT
Organism: Phycisphaerales bacterium; assembly: GCA_022360095.1. GTDB lineage: Bacteria > Planctomycetota > Phycisphaerae > UBA1845 > UTPLA1 > JAKSDK01. The sequence goes on along the minus strand of JAKSDK010000796.1, from coordinate 552 downwards.
TTTAAACGAATAAAAAAGTTAGCACATACTTTTTAGGTTTTTTTGCATTTCCAGTTTTATTAACCTTTTACAAGTTCAGTACAAGAATTACCCTTTTATTACTTTTTGCTTAGTTTGTAAGTCGCTTGTCTAACGCGGTAACTGGCCTACAATGCTGGAAACTTGGTGAAGTGAAAAGCCTGAAAACCTAGTTAGATTTTCTTTGGCAGAGAATCACTGGAGCAATTGTTATGGCTGACTTCTTCATTTTACATGGAAAGTCATTCCACTTCCCTTTTGGAGCGCCCATGTGGCCACACTTTTCGATTGATGGCTGGTCTGGTTGACCAATGTCCCACGCACTATAGCCGCTCAACAGAGTGTCGTCTGTCCAGTAGAACTTTGTGTCTGCTTTGCGGCGAAGACCAAGCCAGGCGCCACCTTGCATGACTTTTTTCTGCTTGAGAACAAGATTGACGATAAACTGGTTCTCTGCAGCTGTGGTGATTTTAACCAAGTCTCCTCCCAGCTTCAGGCAGTTTCTTCGTGCGTCATCCCACTCTAACGTTGGCA
>JAKSDK010001748.1 GCA_022360095.1 Phycisphaerales bacterium | reverse complement strand
ATTGCGGGATCCGCTGTTCCTCAGTATGGCAGTTCCGGGTGAGGAGCAGTAAATGATCCGCATCGACGCTGTTATTCAAAAGTCCTCCTTTTATTCCCGCAAATCCGGCACGAAAAATAAATGACCAACTCATCCAAAGACATCCGTTCCTTCCAGTTTCCGGTTCTTGTTGCTGACATTGGCGGAACAAACACCCGGTTTGCCCTCGTTGCCGATGCACATGCGGATATCCAGACGTTTGACGCAGTCAAAACAAGCGAGTTCGACAGCCTGGGCGATGCGATCAGCGAAACGGTTTTAAACCACACGGCCCTTTTGCCGCGTACAGCGGTTGTCGCGGTAGCCGGACCGGTTCACGGCGATCAGATACCGATGACCAACGCCAACTGGGTCATCGAACCGAGGAAGCTGATCGATGATCTGGGCTTGAACGCCGTTGTGGTTCTGAACGACTTTGAGGCGCAGGCCCTGGCGCTGCCGACGCTCGAGGAAGATGACCTGACGCAAATCGGCGGCGGCCCCGCAGTGCGCTATGCGCCCAAATGCGTCATCGGCCCGGGAACCGGTCTTGGCGCCGCGTCTCTGTTCCATGCCGCCGACTTCTGGGTTCCGGTGCCCGGCGAAGGGGGACATGTGGAAATCGGTCCTATCAACAAGGAAGAGGAAGCCGTCTGGGCACACTTGCGGGAAAAGGAACCGCGAATTGGTGCGGAAGTGATCCTGAGCGGCGGAGGCCTGTTGCGGCTTACCGATGCGGTCGCTGCCGCCGAAGGTCGGGAAGCGTCCTACAGCAAGCCGAGCGATGTTACGGAAGCAGCAGATGGGGGCGATGCGCTGGCCCGGAAAGTGCTGCATATCTTCGCCCACGCTCTTGGCCGCGTCGCCGGCGATATGGCGCTTATTCTGCTTGCAAGGGGCGGCGTCTATCTGGCCGGCGGCATTCCGCCTCAGATCCGCGACTATCTGATGGATGGCACGATGCGGTCCGGCTTTGAAAACAAGGCGCCCCACGAAGCGATTATGCGGGAGATTCCGATCTTCCTCGTT
>JAKSDK010001540.1 GCA_022360095.1 Phycisphaerales bacterium | reverse complement strand
TTGTCTTATTTTAGCTACTTGTTTCCTCTAATAAATCTAGAGGGACCCCAACTGGAATTTTTTACACGGCTGATTTCCTGGATGAAATTTGAAACCAAGGAGGATTATGATAAATATTTTTTAAGACTGAATGCTTTCCCAACTCAGGTGTGTAATACCATGGTACTGTAAGAGTGAGGAGCAACCATAATAATGGCAATGGTTAAAATGTCTCTCAGAAAAAGAATTGGCACTCTTTAAAATTTATTGGGTTTATTTAGCCTCACTCAATTTGTGAAATACTATGACAAAAGGAGAAGATAATCTCATCCTAGTTGTTCAAATCCTCCATTAGATGTCACATCCGTAATTTTTGCATTGTAGTTGTGCAGTTGATGTCATGATCAGTGAAAAAAAATAATTATGTTTCAAACACAGCACATACAATGCTGTTGATGTAACATTTTTTGATGATGTTGTCATTGTTGTCTTTATTGCTTAAGCTTCCTAGGTTTGAAAAAGCCACTTGGTTTACCTCCGATCAAATTGATCTTTCTCTGTGGGGTGATGTAACTTGTTTACTTTTTCTTTCTATAATGACCAGGCCTCTGAGATGATTGCATTGCTGGAAGAAGGAATCAGAACACACTATGTACCTCCTCAGCTTACTGTTGTAAGTGTTTCAATAAAAGCATAATGGGAAACAGACTGAGATGCCATCTATCTTGTAAGGCAGCTCTTCTAGCTGTGAATGAAATCCTATGCTCTTACAATTTATTTGAAATCTCTTCAGCAGTGCATTCACTTGGTACACTATTTCAATATTTTACAAATTGAAATAATTGATTTCATAATTTTTGTTGATTTTTTGAGGATGTACATGTAAATAAAGTCAATTTTACAGTTGTCCTTTTGGGAAGCTACATGTATAGCTTTTAAAGTAGCATACTTGCCAGAAAGTCATTTTGATTAGCCCCAAAAAAGTTCTTGATGAGCTGGATTAATAATAAATTTATTATTGATTAATAAAACAACATTTGCTGATATTAATTTTCTTGCTTTGTAAACAGTTTTTGGTCTCTGTGAATTTACCAGTATTAGGATCCACAATTTACACTTGTCTATTTGTTTTTGAAATAATGCCCAAAAAAACTTTACTTGCTTGTGGGGCAAGTAAGAAAAGTATACACTAGCCATAGGCTACCAGACCCAACATTCTTTGCACGCTGATTTTAAGTCAGGCCACAGATTATCGTCGCATAAATGTTACTTCTGTCATTGTGAGGGCTTTTGAGAAGATCCTGTTAATGGTTAATGCTAGATATAATGGAAGGGCACCTAATCACAACTCAGTTTGTATATACATGTAGGATTGGGGGTGGGGGGTAGCTGTACGGAAGCACTTCTCTGTATTCTCTCAATCCAGCATAAGGTTAATCAGTATCTTGATACCCGAGAGTGCAAGGGAGTACATTTACTTGCAATGGACTTTAGTAAGGCATTCGACTGTTTGAAACACAACCTTTTTGCGTAACAGAAACTGAAACAGCTGAATAAGATGTCACTCACATGTTGCATGTTCCATGAGATGTTACTCATCAGAGAGTCTTTGCTAACTGTACATCAAACAGATTGTCTTTTTGTTAGCTTGACAAGATCATGATGTATATACATGTAGATGTGGTGTGTTTATAGCATCAGACTCTGATGAGTAGGATCTAACCCGCATGTTGCATGTTTGTTTAGATGCTACTCATCAGAGAGTCTATGCTAACTCTACAACAAACAGATTGATCTTTTTAGCATGACAAGATTAGAAGGTCCATAATACATGTAATACTAATGATAATAATAATAATAATAATAATTTAATAATAATAATAATCCTAGCCAAAATATTTACAATAAAATGTACAGAATAGAACCTCGATTTAACGAAATCCTTGTTATAACTCTCTCAACACAATCCACAAGCGAAAATGTAAAATATACCATGTCAGCACGTGATAAAAGGTGAATGCCAAACAGTCCAACAAGGATAAAATAATAATAATTATTGTTCATGTGCACAGTAGTTTTAAGCAGTTTTGTTTGCCTGTTCTTGAGTTTCTAATGCCGTAGCTATATATAACTCAACACTGAAATGTTATTACAGAAATTTTTCAGATCTGGAAAAGCTGGTTTTGTAAATTAATTAGTAACCATACCTCGATATAACTTACATTTTGGTATTTTTCCCCAAAATTTGTTACAGTCAAGGCAGGTCAAGCGTACCCCACAAGATTCT
>JAKSDK010000230.1 GCA_022360095.1 Phycisphaerales bacterium | reverse complement strand
TGGAAGATCGGTATTCAGTTAGGAGGGGTGCCGTTATATGGGGTGGGAGAAACGCTTATTTAAAAGTGCCTGCTAAATATCGCTCAACACTTGTTTTCTAAATAACTAAGCCCATAGAGCGTTTTCACGTGACGTCACGGCGGCCATATTAATGTTCCAAAACAATGAAAAGGCGGCCATGTTGGTGTACCCAGAAAATCCTCTGGGAGTTGAACTCTTTTCTCACGTAAATGATTTTTTTTGTTCCAATAAATTAGCACGAATGCTGGCCAGGTGAGTGACAGCGCTCTATAAACTAATTAAGGCCTCCCAAAGATCTCGAAGTCAGGTGTAATTATTAGTCCTAGTGGAATTAGTAGAAGTTAGCCAATGCATTAGGGCCTATTCTTACAGAATGCAACATTCGTTAAGTTCTCTTTGTTTCTTTTCAACCAATCTTAAGATGTTGCTAGTACTTTCGACATCAGGATGCTGCTCGCCGTAAACCTTTTTATAAATGTTTAGAGCCTTTTCAAAAAATTCTTGAGAAAAAGGATACTGCTTAAGGCTATAGTAGGTAAGGCCAAGGCTAAAATAACTTTTTGCTAGAGACACATGATCCTCGCCAAAAATCTCTCTCTTTAATGCAAGGGACTTCTGATGGTATTCTTTAGCCTGATTGTACTGACCAAGGCTTCTGTAAACAGTTCCCAGGTTGTTGTAACTTTGCGCTACGTCATTATGGTGTTCCCCATAAATCTCTTTCTGGATGGCAAGAGACTTCTCATGGTATTCTTTAGCCTGATTGTACTGACCAAAGTCACTGTAAACAGGTCCTAGGTTGTTGTAACAAGCTGCCACAGCACCATGGTGTTCACCATAAATCTCTTTGCTAATGGCAAGAGACTTCTCATGGTATTCTTTAGCCTGATTGTGCTGACCAAGGTGACTGTAAACATTTCCCAGGTTGTTGTAACTTGCCGCTACGTCACCATGGTGTTCACCATAAATGTCTTTTTTAATGGCAAGAGAC
>JAKSDK010000107.1 GCA_022360095.1 Phycisphaerales bacterium | reverse complement strand
AGTATTCTGAATCGTGTAAATGTTTGTAACGTTAAATTTCAGATCCAATAATTTAGGCATAACGTTAGTATTCTGAACTGTACAGTTAAAACGTAGGTTGACATATCAATGTTTATAACGTTTGCGAACTGACTTCTACACGTTTGCGAACTGACTTCTACACTTTTGCGAACTGACCAGAGACGTTTGCGAAACGACCATTGGCGAAACGACCGACATTCCAATTCAGCGTTTACCACAAGTAGGTTTCTTTCGTCCAAGTTCCGTATAAGACACGGGACATTTTTCTTTTCTAGATCCTCCATCCTTTCTAGAGCTTCGATCTCCTTGAGGACAATGTTTTTAAGGCTTTGCTTTGATCTGGACAGTGGCCGAGCAATTTGGTGCAAACGCTTTTTAGTTTCAGCACCGCAACAGAACCTAGTTTTAAAACCGAAACATCGTCCTCAACAATGTTCATGTTCACTGTAGTGACATCTAATCTACTTGACTGACTATCTTCCTGTCTCTCTCTAACAAACTTAAACCCTGCAATGCGCACACTTTCCAGATAACACGACACAACATCCTTACCCGATGCCATCTCTTTCACCATGTCACACACTTCCTGACTGGTTAACATCTCCCGAACAAATTCATACCATCTCACCCGCATAAGGGCATACTTGTCTTGTGACCCCGTTGCTCTTTCGGAAAATAAATCAAAAAACGTGTCCCTGCAGCGCTTCACAAAGCCGCGAAACAATCCACTCGATTCAAGTTGTTCCACATGACTTGTCAAGCTGCATGACTCAAAACAATACCCAAAATTTATTCCTGCTTCCCTGCTGACCCTTTCGAAGACAAGGTTTTCCGATACCCCTTCCCGGCAATGCTCAAAGAGCTTATTTTCGCTCTTGTGAGCTTTTTGGCAGTCGCTATTTTGAAAAAAATGCTTCCAATTCTCGTATTCCATATTTGGGCAAAAAAATTTCTGTGCTTCTGATTGGGTGGCTAAAAAACCCGAGCTTGGTTCTGAACATATAGGGGGAAGTTATACGCTTCGGGGTTATATGCTTCTGATTGGTACCAATAGAAAACGATGTCATTCCAATGGTTCTATTAGTGAATAAAGCGAGTTCGAAATACAAACATTCCATTTGTATTCTTCGTTCTATAAGCCATCTATGCAAAACAATTTCGCTCTCACACAAGGTAGAAATACTCTAATAGTTATTATGAATATTCCTCGTT
>JAKSDK010001723.1 GCA_022360095.1 Phycisphaerales bacterium | reverse complement strand
ATCAAGCCTACAAAATCACTAGTGAGACCAATGTTGGAAATTATTCATATGGTAGTACTGTATGGGGTCTGTATAGTGCATATCAGAAATCTTGGCTAGGACAGGTCCAGCACAGGGCAGCATGTTTCATAACAAGAACGTAAGTGAAAGAGGAGGAATGTGTAACCAATGCCCTAAAGCAACTAAATTGGCCAACTCTCGAAAACAGAAGGCAAGTACAGCTAGACTGACATTGATGTACAAATGTTTTTCCAACCAGGCCACTATTGATAGCCCCTGCTATGTGCAACATCAGTCCTCCCTTAAACCAGGGCATCTCATCCACTGAAATTTATTCCACTTGAGCCATCCTATGACATGTAGAAATACAGCTTCTGGCCAAGAACTATCACTGACTGGAATAGCCTGCCATCTGACTATTTATCAATAGATTTAACTGCAAAATTCAAAGCCACCATCTCTGACTACATTTTTCCACTGTAATGCTTGTCCCTTCCTATTTATTGTTTTTTATTTTTATTTTTTAATGTAAATGTGAGAATTGCTGCTCTATAACAGAAATATTGTAAGTTATTGGGTTTGTATTAGGATTTTAGCAATCGTTATCTAGAGCACCAAAATTGAAGTAAAAGTACATCAAAAACTTTCTCCTTGTCTTATTCATGATATTATTTTTTAGCATTTCTGGCTGTTTTAGCATGATACTAGTGAGTATTACAAGTAGTTCTGCCATTGCTCTCTCTCCATATATACATTTATAGAATAATAAATTATATACTAGAGCCCGCCTAGCAAAAAAAACATCCTAGGTAGCCCTGAAACACTGAACCCTGTGCCCCACAGACCCCTCCCTCCTCCTACTCAGACTAAAAGATGAAAATATGAAAGAAAGATTAATATAATAGATACTGTACCACAAATAGTCCTTATAGTATGTGCATCCTCAAACTGGTGCCTGCTATTCATACTGCATGTTGATCATTTTTGTTAAAATTTACTGTTCCCTATTGTAGCTTGGTTATAT
>JAKSDK010000305.1 GCA_022360095.1 Phycisphaerales bacterium | reverse complement strand
GTGTATTTCTCAACCAAAAGCGCAATAAACAAACCAGCCATGAATTACAGAAGAATCTTGATAGCATCTGTATTTCATTTCGTACATCTAGTAGAAAAAGACAGTTAAAAACACCACAAGGTGACACAAAACTCTGTCAGCTTCAGCTATCAGTAAACAAGTTCCCTGATGCTGCATAAATTTTCCGCATGAACTCGCCTGTAAAATTTTGACCAATCAGCGCATAAAAATTGGACGTAGAGAGTGACCAACGCGTGACTATGGTGAGAAAAGTCAAAAACATGTAAAAGCCGGGTGAATTTTCGGGTCCCAGGTCAGTTCGAAATCAAAATTTTAAAAGTACAGCTCATAAACACAACTTATTTCATGAGCATTTTAACAAAATCGAACTTGAGCCTGCGATCATTCGAAAAGTAGCAACTTGTCAGCGGATAACTTTAAAAAAACTCAAACCAAGTGGGTCGCTACCTGAGCCCGCGATACGGTCAGGCGATATTGGTCAACGGATTCACTGTTTTGGCAGGTGTCAATTGATCAAAACATGGATGTACAATATCAGGTTGCAGGCTCCTAAACTAGCTAGAAAGTGTGAAATTAAGCATTGGTATGCCTGTGGTGCGGACGGACGGAAGGTCGGGCGGTCGGTGTAACGTCACTTGATTGCCAAATTTTCAAGGAGGGATAGATTTTCAAAGCTATGGGGCTTAGCTCGAGACACAGAATTGAGCCCGTGAATAAAAAAGATCAGCGGAAAACTTAAGAAAAATACATGACCTCTATGGGTAGAAAAATGAGTCCGTGATACAGTCAGGTGATGATAGTCAGCGGATGCTCTAGTTTGGCAGCTGTCGATTAACCTTCATTAGAATGGCGAATATTCGTATTAACGGACAGTCAACTACGAGTGTAAGACATTTCAGTCCGGCTTGTGGTGGGGTCGAAATGGCGGATCGGCTACCTGAGCGGACCTGAGCCCACGTTATTAGTCTTCTGATAGTGCACATGTCCCATTTCGACCTTAATTTAGCTCGCCCATATAACTTTAAACTACTGGCAGCCGACTGACAGCCGTGCCCGGCGTAGTTTCGTTTTTATTTTTAATTGGTAGATGTGACATATTATATCAGATC
>JAKSDK010000437.1 GCA_022360095.1 Phycisphaerales bacterium | reverse complement strand
CTCTCAAATTTCGGCTGTAGGATAAATTTATGTGCTCTGTCAATTTTTGGCATCAGCAAGATTCCAACTCATTGTTTAAAGGAAGCATTGGTCACGTGACCTCCTAGTGCAAGTGGCCTATTTGGTGACTGTAAACAATGAAACAGTAAAAATGCTCAGAAACCGCCACTTAAGTGTCCATACCTCATAAAGGGAATTATTTCGATTTGTTGTGTTCTTTCCTGACCACAATTAACTCAGCATTGATGGTTGCGATACTTGTAAAACTTTTGTTAGTTTTTACTGCATCAGACACCTCTCCAGCTACCTCTCTTGACGTGATTTTTTCGAGAAGCAAGTATGCTCTCTGTTGTAAACGCTTCTCCTCCATTCTCTGTTCTTGGTGTTCTATAGCTATAAATAGAAGGGTGGGACCATAGACAAAGAATTTCGCAACAATCGGGGACATTTCATGGAATGTCTATCAGACGGAATCGACAGGCAGGACACCGGATGATTATCTCCCAAGAAAAAGTTTGAAGGACTTCTATGAGGAACATTCCGTCAGTATCATAAACGATGGAAATACTGTCAAGAGCTTCTGTCCTAAACACAATGTTGATGAGAAGCATTTTATTACATACATTAATTATCCTAAAGTTATTGATATCAGAAAAGACATTAGAACAAGAGAAGCTGAGGAAAGAAAGAGGCAAGAGGAGGAAAGGACATACAAGGACTTCAAATGGGACACTCTTGTTTAGAGTGGCAAGAACGAAAAGTTAAAGATGAAAGAACTTGACTTCTACATGAACGAACACGGACTGACCACAGTTGGTCGGAAGCTTGACAAAGTAAAAGCTATTCGATGTCATTATTACCGACACATCAAAGAGTCTGTGAACATAGACGATATCGTGTGGTGCCAAAGATGAAAGTGACGGGACCGCATATCAGCAGATTAAGAATATGAGGAAGAATTCTACAGTGAGAAGGACGAGAGCGACAATGATTTTGTTTTCAACGATCTGTATG
>JAKSDK010000852.1 GCA_022360095.1 Phycisphaerales bacterium | reverse complement strand
AACTTTATTGCATGAAACTTCCTCGACCTCGTGCTTGGCATAGTAACCATTTCCTTAACGACCCCACAAAACACTATGGCGTTTATCTGAAGAAAAATGACAAATCAATCAAATCAATGAGAAGCGGATTACAAAAAAATATAATGTTGCACATGTGTGACACTTTTCACTAGCACATGATAAAAGTTGATAAGTTGATAAGACTTTTTTTCTAATGATGACCTGTCTTTATATCACCCCCCTGTCCGTACGAAAAGTGTTGGTTTGCGCGCTCACTCCCCCGTCCAAACAGTTTTGCTCCTCCAGGCTTTTTCCATGACAATATTGAGGCAACATATAGTGACAAGCTGCCTCTTAATTATGATCTTAAGTAAATTGGTTGAATAAATACATGTCTACTCAAGATGTTTTTTTGTTTGGATTTGAATTCGAAATCAACTGACAATTGGTATGAGCCTTTGATGGGTACTTACAGTAGTTATTAATATCACTGGTGCTGCAAATGACCATATATAGTAATTTTCTGTCGATAACCAGCACCTAATAATCAAGATAAAAAAAATATCGTCTTATAAACGATGACAGGTCTTTGAATTATCGCAACTGCTAATGAGAAATTTAATAAAGAAACCAGTGCCAGTCACTTGTCCTCCTCTCTCGACTAACCTTCATCCGGTTTTATTGCGCCACGATATTAGTACTTGTATATTTATGAGTTTCTGTCTTGTCAGCGCTAGTTGCAAGGCAATGAGAAAATCTTACCATTTACTGGCTTTGTATTGATAAATTCCTTCTTTTCCCAAATGGGCAATTAACAATGTTACTCCAACAAGTAGTCCTGGGATTCCTGAACAAAAAAAATGGCCATCGCATCATGATCAGTGAATCATGTTTTAATAGATTTATTACACATGTAATCTCCGAACACAACAAGAAAGTTAAACGATCGGAGTGCAGTTTATTAGTTTAGTGAACGGACATAAACTCATCTGTAAAAGTCAACAAGTCAACGGATGGTGTGTTTGATTTGACTTCCCTCACCGTTCAGCATTTTGATCGATCAGTTCCAAGGGTTTCAGTCTTCAGGGGCACCCAACGAGAACATAGTTCAAAACCACTTAAACATAGCATTGTTGAACCTATTTTAGTATTTAAACGGTAGATATAGGCATATTTTGATACCCTAAAAATTTTTCATCTGTTCGGATTTCCTAGCTGAAAGTCTAGTGATCCGAAAACTATACCTTTTCAAAAATTTCAGCCAGAAAAAAAGCTCCCGAAAATTCTAGGTGACATTTTTAGGGTAAAAATCCGTTGAAAATGGGCTATTTTACCATTTTTTAGATGTTCGAAAATCCTAGGAGAGGCAGGCAAGCAAGAAATTTT
>JAKSDK010000052.1 GCA_022360095.1 Phycisphaerales bacterium | reverse complement strand
GGTGAATTAACACAATCTGTAGGTTCAACCCAGAGCAACAGTATGAACCATCAATGCAGCAGCAATGTTGGCTATCCACAGAACAACACTGTGGATTATGGCAAATTAATGCAAAAGTTTGGTACAGCATGGAGTAACAGTGTGAACCAACCACAGAACATGTCTGTGTACAATAGTGAATTCATGCAAATGTTAGGCACAACACAGAGCAACAGCATTGATGATGTTTCTACACCTGGTGTATTTTTATCACGACTGAAACGAAGGAAACTAAAACGAAAGGCCAACAGGCTAAAGGAAATTTTGCTTGCAAAGGAACAACAAAATTCAAAGCCAACTGAGACGGGCCCTCAACTGCAGGATTTCTTATCAAGCTTATAGCTGTGATGATATTCAATCTGTAGCTGTCTTTGCTTTGTTTATTTGCTGCATGTTGTCTGTTGTCTATTTTTTGACACCTGTCTCATCAGGCTAGAGTTGGCTGATATGTTCGTCAACACTTGGTTGATAGTCAGTTCATAACTGGTTGATAATGTTGGCCACTAAATGTACATGTATGTCAGTTGATACTCAGATGATATGCCAGTAAAGCATTGGCCAAATTGACCTCCTATCAACCGTTAGCTGATCAACAAGCTGCAAGTACCAAACTTGACCAATAGTGTTTTTCTGGTTAATTTTTACATATCAAGGGCCTATTGTTGGTCCATTATCAACTTTCAGTCAGTAGCTTCTCGTTCTCTGTATTTGTTGAACTTAGCCAATACTTAACCAAGTACATTGTCAAAACAGCCAATCAAAAAACATTCGGCCAATACCTATTTTCCTTGTTTGAACTATACCCCTTCATTAATAGCCTGGTATTCCAAGATACAGCAGCTGAAGAACACTGAGTCAGCTGAAGTAGGGAAAGAGTATTGCGAAAAGTTGCGTGAAAACCGCATCAGGGCTGGGGAGAGACGAGGAAGTTGCTATCATTTCAATAGCCCGCATTCATTATATTAAAATTGTGATGACTCTGAGGCTTTAGGGTCAAAATTGCAAATTTTTCATGACTCCATTGTTTTGCAATTCCCAAAAGAGCATTAGAGAATTGAGCACAAAGAAGCCCAAACCAAATATAGAAAAATGACCAGAAAGCGTCGGAGTCGTGATAGAATTTTAATATATCGAATAACATGGTCTATTGCTTGTGATGACAGCGTGAAGCGAAAAGATGTGAGCAGGAAAAACAGCAAGGGTAGGGGTAGGGAGTGAGAGTGAATGAACCTCCTCTCTCCTTATCTCCTTCTCTGCCTTTTTTTCTTCCACTCTCTTGCTTTGCGTCACACTCCACTATCTGAATGTCTGGATCAGGCTATTGTGTCATTCATTGTTGTTGTTCTATTTCACGTGACAGGGGACTTTCCTGGAAACGAGAGTCAATATTTTTCAGCATGTTGACACACAGTTAGCCCCAAGCTGGAAATATGAGCATCAGCATTATTGTGTGATTTTCAAAAAGCAAGGATTTGTATGGGAAAAAACTGTTGTGAAATACTTCAAAAGGGATTGGCTAACCTCACTTAAAGGGGCTATGTCAGCTGGAGAGCATGCGTGCTGAGGTTTTGGGTTTTATTCCCGATAGCAGTAACGGTAAAGAATGGGCTTACCATAATGGAAATAGAAGAATTAACAATAAAGGGAATCAAATGAAACAATTCAAAGGTGATTACTGATTAAGCTTTAATTGAACAGGAAAAACTTTCACAACAATGAGCCTAAAAAAACTGAAAAATGCAAACAACATCCATCAGGTGCAACTAGCACTGGCAACTAGATTGACAGGTGTGATGATCAGATACATTTCATTTTCTCTGACAATTTTCCCTAATCAACTTGTTTCATTTTATTACCTACTTCCTACATTTTTTGTCCTGTTGTGATTCAGTCAGTATGGCGTGAATAGGCTCTCTAGGATGTCATGGGCCTCGTAATTTCAAAGAAACACCCTGACAGTTAATCCTAAACATCTGGATTTTGACTTCAACATGTAAATCAAAATAATTGAAGAGAGAATTCATTATTTTGTATTTACACAAAAGAAACGCAAAATCCGTTTTGAGTCACTCTTTAAGCGGCAGGTGTCGGATAAGACGATGACGTCATGATAAGTATTCTTGGGAGTTTTCCCTGATCATCTTGTTTCACTTTGACTGCTTCCGGTTTCACTTTCCGCTTCCGGCATTCAATCCTCCATTTCGTCCACCACTTGGGCAGCCTGATCGTGAAGATCCTGTAGCATATTTTGTAGATCTTTGACTTCATTCAAATTTTTTCGTAGGTCTATCAATGCATCTTGCGAAAGCTGATACACCTTGTAGTTGCCAAACGCCAGCGCCATGAAGGCAGCTACACTGGCCACGCCAATTCCTTTGGTAATGGAGGACAGGTCTGACCAAGTGTGCCAGAGCTGAAATCCCTGGGTTGCAGCAGTGGCCAAATTGACGGCTCCATCCACCACTGCGTAATCTGCTTGAAGATCAAGGCACTGTATGTGGCCATCGATCTTCACTCTCAGGTTGCTTATTTTCCCAGTGTGGAGGTGTACAGCGTGTTTATCCTCATC
>JAKSDK010000583.1 GCA_022360095.1 Phycisphaerales bacterium | reverse complement strand
CGGAGGAACTGGAGGTGAATCAGTGAATAGCACTGGATATCTGGGGGTTGAGTAGCCAATCAGAGCGCGCGAAAAACACTATCCACTGTTTTAGTATATGCTGAATGGATTTATCCAGGGCTAAAAGCGAAGCTCCAGTTAATAAATTTATAATTTAAATCAAACAATAAATTGACCCATCAGTTAACTTTAGGGAAGATCCATATGACTTTTGAGGGGGTGGGCTGGGTGATTTTAGAAAAAGGATGAAAAAAGGTCCAAGGATGAAAAAAAACCTTACATCGAATTTTTGGACATCCCCGAAATATAATTTTATGCTATAAAGGCCGGTTATAAGACACGACAGCCCTTGGCGGCAGCCAATTTTTACGTCATTGAATTCATTGGTTATATCTCTCTGTCTAAAGAGAAGGCTAAAATGAGAAATCAGGCCGGATTTTTTGTGCTCGCTACAACTTTTATTCTTTACAAATTCATGCCGGCAAATACCATCCTTTTACACCTTTTACATCACTTCTGCGGTATAACAGAACTATCAGAACTATCTATCTGCGGTGAAACAGAGCTGTTATATAGACCTCGGACAGAATGTACGTTATTCAGTTTGCCCCTTTTATACATATTATAATTGTGCCGTTTCTGCAAAGCAAGAAGCTGTGGGAGGGTAAATTTGGGCGTCCATGTACTAGGCGTGTGTGAGGTTTCTTTTATGTGTTTTAGGGATGTGCAAGTAGTGCAGTAGCGTTGTATATTTTAAGGGTTGGTTGAGATGCGTGAAGTGGAAAGCGTGGAGTTATATTGGACGTGAATTGGTAAGATAATGGCTGTAGTATTATAAATCAGTGAAACTTGTTTCTCGAAGAATTTAATATGAAGTAACAAAGAATTATTATTTTGGGTGGTAAAAGTGACTTTAGGTGTTGCAGTGAGGTAGTTGTGGAAGAGCAAATTTGGTTATGAAGGGATAGGGTAGTTACAGTGTGTCGAAATGAAGTGGTGGTTGTGAAACGTCTTATCAATAGTTGAAAACATACTTGTACTTATTTTAAACGTTTTTAGACTTTTTGTTTAGGACCTTTTTTCGCTT
>JAKSDK010000295.1 GCA_022360095.1 Phycisphaerales bacterium | reverse complement strand
GAGTGGCAAATATAAAAAATGTTGGTTTCTCGAAATTCAAGACTACGCTTTCCCGTTTCGAAACTCTATTTGTTTGAGGCTCAAGTATTGTTCGGGTTTTGTCTCGTCACACAACACTCCTCACGCCTTCCCAACTTATCCAGGAAGATCGAATGGCCTCTACTCACTGGGTGTAAATTGCTGAATAACAAGTTCTTCAAAGATAGATCTTTCCAGAGATACCTCCCTTTGGATATTCTGACCAATCCTGTCAGAGTTACACTCACGAAAAAGGGAAAGGGAAAAATCCACTGGGAATTTCACTGTTGACATACTACTCTTTGAAGATTAAATTTACCCCTTTCCTAAAAAGTTAGCCAGCCACAATTCCATGCAAAAGAAGGACGATAAAGTGGGCACAAAAAACTGCGAATAAACAAGAAAGGCAAAGGAAAAAAGAAGAGTGAGAGATTTGCGCATGTGTGAAAAACAAATAAGCTGTTTAATTATGTTAGATTGGTAAAAAAATATGCCTTGTTTCTTGCAAAACTCATTTTTAGCCATTTCTATGCTAATTCATCGAAAACTAGTCCAAAGAAGAGGAATTGGTGAAAAATGCGGTTTTTTCGCTACTCGCCGCCTATCACCAAAGGGTTAATAAAGTTACTGATCTATTTTAATTGGGCTCCTAGAAATGTGGCTCGGGCTGCTAACTTTTTGTTTTAGGAGCCTGAAGGTCTGCCAAAAAATTTTCTTAGGCAGCAGCCTTGACAGCTTATAAAAAACAATCAGTTAATTGAAGCACAGAAGATAAATTATGATAGCAAACATTTACGAGAAAGCAAAATGTTTCACAAGACAATGTTTTCTTATCAGAAACCTTACATCTTACACCCAGGAGAGAGATTTGTTTGGCACAAGCTAGTATTTTGTAATCTACTGGCAATTTCTTCGCTACCATTGCCGCACTTTGAAATAACATGCAACCTCAACACAAAAATATGACTAACGCTTACGGACCTTTTAGGAAACACAAGCTTTCTTCAGCGAGTTCAAAAGGTCACATCTAGCCTGTAGGTTGTAATTGGTTGATTTTGATCCATGTTGTTTTCGTTTTATGGTAGTTATGACTGACAACTAACTTTCTTGAAATGTATTGTTAT
>JAKSDK010001637.1 GCA_022360095.1 Phycisphaerales bacterium | reverse complement strand
TGACAAGTTTCAACTGTAGTGATTTCACTGGGAGAAGTTTGGTGTTTTGGCTACAGGTAGGTGTTTTGGCTCAGGTAGGTGGTAGCTTATGAGAGGTGGTCACACATGGAGGTTTGCCTACTGATGAAAAAAATTAAATTACCTGAAATGTAAGGAGAGGAATGACAAGACGAACTGAAGCTACTGCTACCATGACATGTCCTCTGCGTTGTGATGGAAGAACTTCTGCTGTCCGTACAAATATAATGGACCAAATAATGTAGTATAATACTAACAGGCAAAGCAAGGAGAGAACAATCCACATTGGTACAAAAACCACCTGCAGAAAGATAAGTTAAAAATAGAGAGATTTAGAGTCATGTTTATTGAGTTTGTATTGTAGCATGTGACCAAGTTTTCCCTTTGTTGTTCATTATGACTACACAGAAATTGGTAGATTCATACCAGTTTTATCCATAAGAATAATTCTTATTGTTTTGAGCTGTTTTTATCTGCTCATTTCCTACTTCGAAAATTTCTTAACTTGATCCTCATATTTACTGGTTGCCGTAAACATGACCCTAAATCTCTCCAACGCTTTATCACAAAAATAGTTTGCACTCTTTTATGGGTCTAACTGCACACATGTTCCAGGACTGTGGCCAGCCTAACTATAAATTTGATGGGCTTTGTACCCTTTTCTGTACTAGTTTTAGATATGGCTGCTGGAATATGCCTAATATACTAGTATGGTGAATAAATTCTTTGCTTTTTGTAACGTGTTAGTTTGCATTTTTTTTCTGTGGCCTGTTTGACTGAATCGATCTCTTTTCCCTGTACAAGGATGGTGTCAAGGTGGTATACGACCATTAAAAATGACAATGGGCGAGGATCCGTACAGGCAATTCAGGCATGAATAGGTTAAGAAACAAAGTTACACAAACTTGATGTTAATTCAAAGAAACAAGTAATAAGTACTTTAATATTATTTATAATTATGTTTGCTTTTATAGAAGAGAGGATTCTGTGCTCTTGGTTTA
>JAKSDK010000334.1 GCA_022360095.1 Phycisphaerales bacterium | reverse complement strand
ATTTTTTTTTTGCTAGTTTGAAACAGAACTTTGTTGATAGACACAGTTTGTGCTAGACTGCCATGAGTATCGTTTAGGAGTGTTTCCAGATACAGTGTGTTGAGATAACTGTTCAATTTTAGTTGCACTGTTTTTTTTTCACTATTCATAGGACTCCAAATAACCCTTTCTGTGAAGTTTCATACAAACCAAAATGGCTGGTTGGAAAGGAAAAATATTAGTCAATGCTTAGAGAACTAGACTAGGAGAAAAATTTGAAAAAAATGGAAAGCATGATTCTGAATTCTTGTACCCTGTGTGATGGGGTTTCTTGTTCGCTCTACAATATTCTGGGCAAGTAAGTAGAAGAATCTCTGGCACAAATTGCTTCCCAAACTTGTTAAGTATGTGTACGGATCAAACCAAGTAGTTTGGCTGTGATTGGCGAAATTATGCATGCTATGCAGTTTGATTGACACTCAGGGAATCATTTAATGACATATAACCTGTGACCAGGCAGTTTAAGGCTCAATAGGAATTTCTTTGTGCATAGGCTAGTCCCACTTGCCCAGTCAGGATTCAAAGAATGAACAAGAAAACAAGCATGATTTTCACATGCTTTCAAACATTTGCCCTCTCTGACTGTTTAATACCAGGCCTAAAAATGAGTCTTTTGTGCAGCTGGTTGAGGTAAAATCCAATCTCAGGTTAACCCTTTTTAAAGCCCTAAGAGTGATCAGCATGAAATTTCTCCTTGTAATATCAATGCTTTGTAAGACAGAGTGGTCATGACCATTAAGAACATGATCACACATGATGAGTTTGCTTGATACTTTATCAACTTGTCCCCAATACGTCTGTAGGGAATGAATAGGGGCAATAAATGAGAATTCAAAGTTTGATCTTAGGGTTTAAAGGGTTAATCCAGTATTCAATCTACATGTATTTTGATTCAGAATTTCTCTTCACTCCATTCCCTTATTAATCATAGGAGACAAAGGAAATAATAATTATTTAAATAAATTATTTATTATTATGCTTTTATATGGGAATGGAATGATTTATGCACTGTATAAAAAACAAGCAGGGTGGTATTATCAGGTTTAAAAACTCAAGGTGAACTCGAGAGTTTTTACACTTGATAATACAT
>JAKSDK010001382.1 GCA_022360095.1 Phycisphaerales bacterium | reverse complement strand
TTGTATTTGAGGGCAATTTTCCAAGTACAAGTCCCCGGGGTGCTTATATTTGGAGGGGGGATTTAATGGAGGGTTTTTTTGCGTTACCAGTTTGGGGGGCTTATAGTATTTGGAGGGGTTTATACATGGACGGGCTTATTTTCGGAATTTTACGGTATTGTCACATTATACATATATTTTTCTTTTCTTTTTTCAGCCACCAAAGAACATTTGTCTTGGAAGTCATGGGCCGACACTGTGGGTGAGTACAGTATCTAAATTTGCCAATTTAAATGTTTTAAAAATAAAGTATTAATTCAGTTCTTTTTCGATCAACTCCAGTTATGTATGTTCAAATCTGGCATAAAAATGTTGACATTCTACCGCTGTACCCCACACAGTTCCTCATCTCTCCTGTATGTTGGTTTAACCTTTTTTTGTCTTCAATCTTGCTTCTTTTTACAGTTATCTGGCTCTTGTAACTGGATTAGGAGTTGGAGCAGATTATGTAAGTGCTTGATGCAATTAGCACTTAAGTGCTAAATAATCAGCGTTTAAAAAGGTCCCACCGGTAGTTCAGGACAAGTAGATTTTCTTGCTGGGAAAGTAACTTTTTAAGATTACTTATGCCCAATGGGTTTAAGAATCCAGGCAAGTCCCTCTTGCAAAATCTAATTTAAATTAACTACAATGTAAGACAAGGAAGAAGTGGTCTCAGGTGAGTTGGAATTTAAGTTTTTTTTATGAACCCTGATTAATGCTTAAATTAAGTATTCTGATAATTCAGACTTCAACAGATACAAGCAAGTTTTAAATTAACCCTTATCCACATACCAATTCTCCAAACTGATCTCTAAACATTTCCTTAAAGAATGTGTTGAGAGAATTTGATAAAAGATCAAAGCATTTTCTCTGTAGTGATCATTTCAATAACTCTCATAACCTTATCTCTTGACAATGTGTGGATATCGTTAGGAGAAAATAGATGTTGGTCACCATTGGGGCTTAAAGAGTTATGTGTTTCTGCTGTGCATTGCAGGTTTTTATTCCCGAGTGGCCTGTTGCAGAGGGCTGGGAAGACAGGATGTGTAACCATCTTAGAAAGGTGAGCTCATCATTTTACAAAA
Source organism: Phycisphaerales bacterium (assembly GCA_022360095.1). Classification (GTDB taxonomy): domain Bacteria; phylum Planctomycetota; class Phycisphaerae; order UBA1845; family UTPLA1; genus JAKSDK01. Next base: position 431 of record JAKSDK010001382.1, on the reverse strand, counting down.
CTGGAAATGCTAGTACCTTTTCATAACTGTGTTATTGCCTTGGCAAAAGTAAAGTCCATCCATAAACATTACTTGAAGGCCCTCGGAGATATATGGAAGTCAGGTTAAAATTTTGTAACCCTAGCTGATACTTAATTTCCTTTCCCAGCCCCACCTCAGGAACAATTACGGCTAGGAGGCAAAGGAAGTTGAGAAAGCAAAGCCTAGCTGTTCAGTTCTCTACCTACTAATTGCATAATTATAACTAGCGACTTGAATTGTCAGGTCCGGTTGAGACGCCGATCTTTTCATGAGCTGAACCTAATACGTTGAATTAAGTACATGAAAAGGTCGGCGTATGAATCAATAATTTATTAGGAACGCCTATTTCAATTTGGAACGGCTGAGCCGTTCGTCACGCCTAGCCCGGCCGGGAATTTCGACTGTGGAAC
>JAKSDK010001485.1 GCA_022360095.1 Phycisphaerales bacterium | reverse complement strand
TCTGGGGATGTTTCGCGTGGAAGAACGTCTGCGACTCAGCGACACAAATTCCATACTGATGACGCAAATCAATGTTTATGTAATAAATCCGGTAGTCATGGTGTTCCAAATGTAAATTTATTCAATTTTAGGTTTCTCCTGGTCGATTTTGATGTTGTGTTCATCTGCAAATGAGCTCCAGCAAAATCGACCAGGAGAAACCTAAAATTGAATAAATTTACATTTGGCACACCATGACTACCGGATTTATTACATAAACATTGATTTGCGTCATCAGTATGGAATTTGTGTCGCTGAGTCGCAGACGTTCTTCCACGCGAAACATCCCCAGAGGTGAAGAGCGAGGAGAAACAGATGTTTTCGCGGGCTAAAAATTACAGTGCTTGCTCAGAAACCTCCGATACTGATCCTATTTTTCATTTAATGAGGGATCTGAAAAGTGTGATCATTGTGTTAAATAAACACAACATACTGGGCAAGAATGTACCCACAAAATTCAAGCAATAATGTATGTATATATATGTTGTGGTTCAATTTTATCCTTGTTAAATAAATTTTATTTCCCTTTGTTTTAAACTCATTATCATACCTTAAAACAAAATGAAATAAAATTTAAACCAACAATGAAATTGAGCCACAACATATATGTTGTGGTTAATTGTTTATCTCAGGTAATTTTTGTTTTTCTTTCGTTTCTGGGTATGGTAATGTATGCTAATGAAGTTGAAACAAAAGAAAAAGAAAAATTACCTGAGATAAAAAATAACTATGTAACATATAGATTACATAAATGTATGGACAAAGCTGAAGAGCCTACATAGGACTTACAAGATTTTTCATAGACGCAAGAACTTCTAGAACTTCAGGATCATCAATTCTGTTGTGTGATACATCTAATACACTGTGGAAATTGGAACAATAATAATTTATCACAAATGCATATGTGTGGCAAAGATAGATGTGTCCTGTAAAAAAGAATTTACATCTATTGCACTCTTATTTGGCTGTCTGTCTTAGA
>JAKSDK010000920.1 GCA_022360095.1 Phycisphaerales bacterium | reverse complement strand
GAATCGCCATTTTGTTTGTTGCTGCAACTCCAGAGATACTTCACGGGATATAAACTAGGTTCCAGGCATTCAAAAATCCTCGATTAGCCTACCAGGCTTGGTTTTAAAACAAAAGTGTCACGAAAATGTCACGAAAGGTACATCCGCGTACTGTTTTGTTGCTATCAGCGGCTCGACCGAGCATAAACCTAACATTTTCTTGCAAAGTGTTTTATTCCAGCGTTTTTCTTCTTAAAACAGATCCACAGAGCTCAAATTATTTAAAAAATCGCAGGGGATACGCTATCCCTGACTACGATCGTTTTTGTCCGCCATTTTGGAAATGAGATTCCCCTGACAATTAATCACGGGCGCGAAATGTCCACTATTTCTGGCAATGACAACTTTTTTCGACGTGTCTAAATGTAAATGCAAGAATGTGACTACACTGTCTATAAGGTTGTAACATTTTCAACAAGGCTTATATACAATTTTAACACGCACTCAAGGTAAGGTCCTTTTTTATCCTCTCTTTAGCTTTTAATAAGTCAATCCATTTCTATGGGTCAGCGAAAACACTATGACGACGTGTTTTTTTTTCAACAGCAGCTCAATACCCAACAACAGTGTCCAACTACGAAATGATCATTTATATTCTCATCAAAATCTACTTCCTCTTGTAATCACCTAAACGCACCAAATTAAATACAGGATGAAACAGTTGGCTGAAGCTAGAAATTTGCCGTAATATAATCAATAGTATAAGAACCTGCCGAAAAGATGGAAAATTATTTTATGTACAATGTGCCATTTTATCAACAAATATTATGGTTTAAAGGAGCGCATGCTCTGTTTACTGGGCAGTGAAGACATAGATGCCATATGGGTGAAAATGACTATAAGAAACGCCCATAGCTTCTTTAATTGTAATGAAGAGAGTCACATAACTGGTGTACAAAATACTTTCAACACATTGGCTACATAAAAATATTCTGCCCAGTAAAGAAAAACGTTTTGATGTCCTTTCAGACTAAAATAGCCACCATACAAACGTCTATAAAATTTCGCGACTTTAGTTTTCAACAAAGCTCTTCTAGTTCTAACTTGGCGATGTTACTACTTTAAAGTCGTGGAATAGCCTACTGCGCGATGAAGATCTGACCGAGACACAAGATGTAAACAAATCGGATCTTTCATGGTCGTTGTAAATGATGGCATGAGCGCGTCATTATCAAAGCCCTGTGATGCCTTGCGACACAAACACCACCCTGTAGTGCAATTGTTCGGTTGCCACAGCGGCGACGTCGTACTGATAAGACTTATCCTCCCACGTATTTAACAGCTGCAGCGTCTGCTAAACATGCAAAGTAATGTGATGTTAGAAGTTCAGAAGCTCATTGTACCCTGTTAACTTTTAATTTGATTAAAAGGATTAGGAGATCAGCGACTGAAGCGCTTGCCTTTCAAGTGGAGGACTTTGAAGGCAGCTGAAAAAAACACATAAAGAGCCCAAAACCTGTAAGTGATCAAGTTTGAAACACATTAGAGATCGACAAATGCTATAATTAGACAAAGAGAACTGTATTTTACACTAGGCTATTAACGCTCATCTGCAAGAAAAATAGGATAAGTTAAAAGTATAACAGGGACATCCAACGACCGAATGTTCCCAATACAACAGACCTGTCCCATGCATATCTGTTCTGACTTGGCAATTTTACCATTTCAAAGTTGTGGAAAGGTCTACTGCGCGATGAAGACCTAACCGAGACACAACATGTAAACGAATTACGTTTCTATCATCCGGTAACATGTTAAGGATCATCCTCGGAGACCCAGGGGCAGTTAGTCGGGTCGATTAAATGTTCGTGGTGAAAGTTTACTGTAAAGTTATTTCCACGGTGAGTTGTAAAGGAAGTTAGTCAATAATCTCTGAACTTCACTCAGTAAAACAATTTGGAGGCGACTTCCTCAAGGTTTTTACGAGGATTTTACTAGATACTCCCGCAAAGAAAACTAACGTCTTCAGTCTGGTGTAGTATATCAGAGCAATGTGACCCTTATGTAATCAGAGTTAAGCCAATGCGTAACACAGACAGCTTTTTAAGTCATACGCGTAACAGGTAGTAACATGCCCCAGTTAGTGTAATTGAGACTAGGCGCCACCAAAATTGGCGCAATTAACAAGTGTTAGCATCACTTGCCATAGAAGGCGGATGCACTGTAGATAAGTACGCAAGGGCTTTTCACTTAATTATTTATTCCTTCCAGAGGTCCATTAATCACTGAAATCTAT
>JAKSDK010000787.1 GCA_022360095.1 Phycisphaerales bacterium | reverse complement strand
TTCTCAACATGTGACATCCAAGAACAAAGAACTGGTAAGTCAACGATCTTTATGTAATACCTGAAGTGCACGTGAATTGTACGTGGAGTGCACGTGACGCACCACTCAGATCAGACACGTCCAATTCCTTTCTTGTTCCGCTTTCCACTCTTATCCTCTGCATACACGCTTACAATTTCTTTCTTTCTGTTATTAACCTGTCACTGTTTTCTGTAATGAAAATTGGGATTCAGCATTAAAATCTTATTGGAATGAGAGCTCTAGAATGCTTGCTTCCTTTTTCTCGTAGCCCCTTCTTACCGTGAATGTTCAAGAGGGACCTGGATCAGTTACAAAAGCTCTGTGCAAGTTGTTAAAAGAATTCAGAAGCTCAAACAGTAGTACATTGAATCCGCGCCAGCTGTTTGGCGAGATTTGCAAAACGTAAGTCAGTTGAACCCTTAGGTACTTATATGTCTTTAATTTTGATCTCTGATGCTAGGATGATGTCCTTACCGTACGCCAACTTGGAGACTTCGAAGTTGCGTTTAAAAAGTGGTCTTTAAAGAAAAGTAAGGCGTAACGGAATCTCCAGTTGAGTGTGGGGCGATAGAGCTGACAAAAAAAAAACTATTTCGTGCGTAGAATTAGGAAGTACAATGCGAACTCGCGTGGGTCATTTTAAGCCAGAAGAACTAAAACAAGTGTTATTCAAGGAAGCTTTAATGTATGTTCTTATTTGGTTGTGTAGAGCCACGAGATTCAAGGGATTTAGACAACAAGACAGCCAAGAGCTGCTGCGTTATTTGCTGGACTCAATACGGAATGAGGAGATTAAAGTACTTGATTAATTATTAAATTATGTTCTTTTAATGTTTTAATTTGTTTTCTTAAAACCTAATAAGTGCTTTATGAAGGGTTGCCGTCCAGGAAAACGACGCCTTGCGAAAGTCAGTAAACGAAGAATAAATTGTCAGAGTTCGTCAATGAGGGGGGCCGGACAATCTGCGAACCTACAAGCCATGCAATTCGTGCAAGCCATGGGGAAAAATATAATTGTATGAAATCTCAAATAAGTGAAAAATGTTTCCTGCTTAGTGCCTCATAGGTATGTGAGGTTTGGCTTCTGGAATATTGGCAGGATCAAGCAGTCTTGGTGAACATTCGTTGATTAGGGTTAAACGCTCATTTTCCTAGCTAGGGTTGAGATCTCATTTAATGAATTAGGGTTAAGCACTGTTTACGGTTAAACAATTATTTAGTGTGGTTAGCTTTCAGTGAATGTTTTCCGTATCACTGCTTTTTCAATTTTTGTTTTCTTTGTATTTCTTTTTTTGCATGGTTCGCATCTCTTGCTCGCATCTCTAACTGTAATGAGAGACGACTACAATAAACGTGAATCTTTCTAAGAAAATAGAGATGCCAATTGGACAGACCTGAAATCTCGCTTTAGCATTAGCATAGTTGTCCTACTGAAAAGATAGTATGAAGAATGGTGCCCTCAGGGCCAAGACGTTTTCTGATCGCGATCGTTTCCTTTTTTTTCCTAGCGAATAAAGGCTGCCAT
>JAKSDK010000094.1 GCA_022360095.1 Phycisphaerales bacterium | reverse complement strand
GGCTTTTTCTGCTAAACGTTGCTTCCAATTCGGGAAAAAGGTGTTGGGATTGTGAGCTACCTTGTTCGAAGCTCAGATAGAACTGTCCAGCACCTTTGTTTATGACCAGAAAATGAGCACGAGCGGTAGCCCTGCGAAGAATTCGCACCTCAGCCAGGGGGGACGAATGAAAATGATACCCATGTCTGTGAACCGATCTGTATAAACATGTATTGCAGAGAAAAACATAATAATCAAGAAAAAAATACCCATTCATTGAAGGAAGGAGTGACAAAAATTTCAGAGTTGTAAATTTATTCACGGGCATTATTTTTGCGATAATTTTATTTTGCACTGTGATGTTATTCGGTTCACAGGCATGGTCATGCATCGTTGTCTTTCTTCCCCCCTGGGTGAGGTGCGAATTCCTCGTAGAACTGCCGCTCGTGCTCATTTTTTAGTCATAAACAAAGGTGCAGGAGAGTTCTATCTGAGCTCTGTTACGAGGTAGCGTCCAATCTCAATACTTTTTTTCTGAGTTGGAAGCAACGAACAGCAGTAAAAGTCGTTGAAAATGCATTGCAATACATCAAAATAAGTAGTATAGGGAATGGGGTTTCTGGATCAATCTAACCAATCTCATCATTCTCACCAATCTCATCATTCTGGGGTTCTGGATCATTCTCACAAATCTTATCAATCTTACCAAAATAAAGTGTCATGGATGAAAAATATCATATGAAAATAATTATTTTCTTTGATATAGTATGACAAGCATAAGAAACATATTAATAGCAAGTAAGTATGAATTGTCACAGATTCAGTTTGTAAAATTTTGTGAAAAGGGAGATCTGGCTAATGCTGAATATTATTTGGGTCATACTGATATTGATGTTCATTATGAAAATGATTTAGCTTTTTATAGTGCAAGTGTTTATGGACATTTGGATATTGCAAAATGGTTATATTCTTTTGGGGGTATTGATATACATTTTAATAATGATGAAATTTTTCGTTGGAGTTGTGGTATTGGACACTTTGAATTTGCTCAGTGGTTGTATTCTTTAGGAAATGTTGATATTCGTACAAAAAATGAGTATGCATTTCGTATGAGTTGTGCAAATGGTAAGTTGAATATAGCAAAATGGTTATACTCTCTTGGAGGTATTGATATTTCCAATAGTAAAGTTGTAAAGGCAGTTATGGGAAGTGGTGATGATGATGTTATTGCATGGTTTTTAACATTGCAACCAAGAGCAAGACCTTAAGTTTATGAAACTAAAATTATTTAAACGCACTTACAATATTTAAAGATATATAGTTATTATATAGTAGTATGGCAATAATTAAAAAACTAAGAGGAAGACCTAGAGTTTTAACTGATGAAAAACGAAAACGTAATAAAACAATATATCAACTAACTAAGGAATGGATTTGCCCTGTTTGTCAACCACCAAAAAATTATACAATGGCTGGTAAACACTGTCATATGAAAACAAATAAGCATCGAAAAAATGAAATTAAGGCGAATGATTAAATAGATCTATTACTTGTTTCAGTTATTATATATAACCAAAAATATTCATTGTTTCTGGTTATATTTTGAACAAGCATCGATATATACTTAAAAAAATAATGTAACCATATATTGACATCACAAGATATTTTTACTTGTTTTTTGTTATTATATATAACCAAAAATGATTATTGTTTCTGGTTATATTTTAAACG
>JAKSDK010001307.1 GCA_022360095.1 Phycisphaerales bacterium | reverse complement strand
TTCATAGAAGGGTACATTTGTAAGATAACCAAAGGAACTTGACATTCATTGTAAACAAGGTCAGGAAAACAAGTGTAAATATACCTTCTCAGAGCTGAGCGCAGCAGTAACTGATGAGCAATAATTCAAAATGTTCCTTACAAGACCGATCCTATTAACAGGAGTCTGTGAGCCTGGAGTTCTCGCCTTGTTTCCTCTGTAAACATTGTTGGAAAATAAATTGAAAGAAAAAAATAACAATATGTTTGATTAATGATCTCTGTTTAAACCGAAAACAGAATAATTTAACTTTATTTTGTCACCCTACGCATTGCTTACTGTGTAACTAATGTTTGCTTATGTATATAACATATTCAATAAGCCATCAATCATAAAAACCTTTTGCGAATAAACAAGTTTACAACATAAACTAGGGCCTATCAATAAAACTAGAACATGACTACAGCCCTAGCAAACAAGAATGTTGAAACGATTTTTTTAACTTATATAATTAATTCTTTCTCTAAACAAAAAAACTATAAGCAAGCAAACTTAATGAACTACCTAAAGTCACTTCAATGTTCAATGCTATAATTACCGGGTAATAACAGTTCGGTAAACAGTACATTGATACCTTAATAAATACTAAAACGAAAATGACAATTTAAGCTTCAAATATTATTTAAGATCTTTCTAAATCTAAATCTGTGCAAATCTCCCACACGAGATATACATGTAGGTCTTCACAGGTTCTTACCAACGTTAAAACATTTGTCAAATTTTCCCAAGAAGCAATTCAGGGTGAACAAAACATTCGCTAAATTTTGAAGAATAAAAAATGGTAAGGGGCTGAGACTTCAATAAATACATCTCCACAGAGATTACACTTCTCCCGTGTTAATAAAATTCTTATTCAGTCCTCTACCTGGAATGACATTTTCCAGACCAAAAATTTAATATTATTCTTTAAAAGCATTTAAAAGACTCTCTGTAACACTAACCTGAAATACATGTATATGTATGCCTGTCTGCATCCAGTGGCTTACAACTCCAGCCATGTACATGTAGGAACCATTTCTTGTCTGTTGGAAGTTAAGGACAAAATGAAGCATGCAGTTTACTTACAGTGTACATGTGTAGAGAAACTAAAATTATCAAAATTTCGCTAATAATTTTATTTTGTCAGAAATTTTCTGTTTACAAGTGAGAGCCTGTCATTATTCAGGGTATTGTCTCTGAGTTCCATGTTTTTGTGCACAACAATAACTAGCATTTTTGCATATTTCAAATGCATTGTTATAGTTACTGCTGTTCACGTGAAAATGAAACTTGGGAGACAATACCTTGAATAATGAGAGCCTTAATACTCGTAATGACGAAACTTCCAATAAACAATTAACAAATTGTAGCCCTTATTTTACTGCCTTACAATAA
>JAKSDK010001137.1 GCA_022360095.1 Phycisphaerales bacterium | reverse complement strand
GAACATGTAAGTGCGTGGTATTTGGGGATCAATCCGCGGGGTGTGGTGCCTGCCTTGGTCCATGACGGCGTGGTGCATCTGGAAAGCAACGACATCCTGGAATATCTCGACGGGCTGCCCTCCAAAAAGCCGTCGTTTTTTCCGCAGACGGACGAAGAGCGTGCGATCGTCCGCGAGTCCCTGGATCTCGAAGACGGGTTGCACATGGATCTGCGCAATCTGACCATGGGGTTCATGACGCCCCGGGGCATTGTCACCAAATCGGAAGAAACCCTTGCCCGCTGGGAAAGGGAAGGGGTGGACGATCCGTCGCGCGCCAAGGAGGTGGCGTGGTGGCGCAACTTTGCGGAAAACGGCATTCCGGATGATGTGGCGCGGGCGTCCATCGCGGCTTATCGCGCTGCGTTCGATACGCTGGAGGCGCGGCTCGGCGGTGGCAAATGGCTGCTTGGTGATCGGCTGTCTGTGCTGGATCTTGCCTGGTTTATTTCCAGCAACCGGCTCGAACTGGCGGGCTATCCGCTGGAGTGGCATCCCAATCTGCAGAGATGGCATAAGCGTCTGAAACGGCGCCGTGCGTTTGCCCAAGAGACCAATATGGGGTTCATGATCGTGAACGTGGTGGTGCCCCTTTACCGCGCTTTTCGCAAGCTGCAGGGTACGACCATTCGTCAGATGGCGGATTAAATATTTGGGCGCTAAGCGCGCGGCATCCATTCTGTGTCACATTGGTTGCGGCCCCGGATCAACATCCGGCCTCCCCTGTGACCTGGTTAAACTTTACCTCCGCTCGTCCCGGACAAGCGACCATCGGGAGCGCAGATCCGGGATCTCCGTGTTTTTGGGCGGCGAGATCCCGGCCCGCGCAAATGCGCGGCCGGGATGAGCGGAAGGGGGCATGCAGTTGCTCTTTGTCATGATCATTTTTGCTCAGTCTGATGGACCCGGTGGATGTGCTTGATCAGCGCGTCCAGCCGGTCCTGGCCCCAAAAACGCTGGCCCTCATAGACAAAGAACGGCACACCCACGATCTCGTCCTGGGCATATTGGGCACGAATCGATTGGAGTTGTTGGTGAACGGCCGGATCGTCCATGGCGGTAATGGCCGCTTGGGGGTCCACGGCTACCTCTTCTGCGATGTTGCCGATCACGGCGGGGTCGCCCAGATCCCTGCCTTCGCTCCACCGCCCCTGATAGGCCCGTAACACAAACGCTGTTCCTCTG
>JAKSDK010000839.1 GCA_022360095.1 Phycisphaerales bacterium | reverse complement strand
AGCCAGGTGATCGGGGGCCAAGAGGGGTAAGAGGAGAAAGAGGGCCAAAGGGAGAGAAAGGGGATATGGGCTCACTAGAGGTAAGAGACAGACACTAACAGTTAGCTTAAAATAATTCATTATAGGCAAATTTTTGCAGATGTCATTGTTTACATTTTTCCTCATTAGCATACGACTTAACTCAGCGAAACCGTGGCCATAAATACGGACTAAATTCAAAAGTTGAAAGAGCCACTTGTGCAATTTTCAGCTTACACTGCACGAAAAATTAGATTTTCACAAATTTGTTTGGGGCAAATGTGGTGCAAAAAAGTGCAAAAGATGAGGAAGATGGTAAATACCGCATCTGCTTACCAGTTGTTATGGAGTTGTAAATTCAAGGGCAAATGCGGTAATTACCATCTTTACCCTTGATTTAACTGTAGTTTGCACTTTTTTGCACCATATTTGCAATGAGTAAATTTAGTGTAAATCAACTTTTTTGTGCAGTGTGACTGGAAATATCACCCATCTAAAACTCCGAAATTGCGGGGTGGCAAAAAAGTTAATATGAGCCATACATTCTTTGTAAAATTTTGAGTTTTAAAAGAGAATTTATCCGAAACTATCCAGTATATCGGGCTCAAATTTTCAGAGATAACTGAAATTGTTATGCTCTTTCAATATTCAGAGGTTTTATTTTATTAGCTTCATCAGATAATGATGATCATATTTTAATGAGGCAGAAAATGTAAACAAAGATTCGCCTATAACCAACAATAGGCATGGAAGACAATCAAATGAGTGTCTCGAGTAAAGAGCCTTGTGACTTTAGATTAATGATGAACCTCTAGATTCCCCCTTCAAGTTGCCCTATGTTTGCTTGTTAAAAGGGGGAGAATTTGACTAAAGGTTTGAGAGTCATTAATGGTCTGTTTCCACACATCCTTTGATTAGCATGACACCGTTCTCTGGGAAATGTTAGATCATAGCTGTTTTGGGAGGGGGAGGTGAATGGGTAAAAATCTTGGTCCACGTTAGAGGCAATTATTCATGTACAAATGCACACATCAATTTACTGGCAACTTTGGCCTGTAATTCAGGATGGATATTGGGAGTCTCCACCCTCTTAAATAATCACTCGTGCATGTACTCTAGTTGACTCATCATCAATTTTTCCTAAATCGTCTATTGGGATTTGCTACCTAGAAATGCTGCAGTTTTTACTGTATGACATCTGCTGTTTTCTTCATATTGTTGCTTTTGTTTTCAGTCTATAGTGAGACCTTCCGCCCATATCACTGGGCACAGCAGATACACCCAAAACTCTCCAAGATCAGGTAAGATTTCCTTTTAAAAATATCAGCATCTTGTCTTCTGCTTAGCTTGTTGTATTGTTTTGGTGAATGATTAAATGCTGCTGGTCACAATAATTTAAAAAGTGATACCAAAAGTTAATTCAGATGTTCCTTTCCAAAGCTGTATAAAGTTACAGGCGAACAGGGCTTGT
>JAKSDK010001114.1 GCA_022360095.1 Phycisphaerales bacterium | reverse complement strand
GCCCAAAATTAGCGCGAAGTAACATCTGAACAATTATTTAAGGCAATAAGCCCATATTCTTCAACAGTTACGAAATCATTCTAAAGTGTCCAAACATTCTCCATCTTTGGAAGTTTATGCATTGCACTGTTCCTAGAATCGAACAAGAGCATTTTTTTGTCATGCGAATAGTTTCATGTATTATGATTTTCATCTTAATTCCTCACAGGTCCGTCTACCTACTTCACTTGAAAAATGTTCCAACGTCCCCGTTTTTGACAATGATTTTAACCATTTAATGAAATTTGACACAAGTGGTTTTTAATTTTATACCATGTATTCTTTGTCTCTTTATATTTCGGACTACTATTTTTCGGTAAAGGAGTAGCTAAAGACTCATGGTCAGCATAAAAAATATTAAACCACTACTGCAGCCCAATGCCTAGTATGTGCGCGTCTTGTCTGTTCTTTAGGTAGGTTTTGAGTGGAAATGACATCAAGGTTAACAGTTTTTCTGGCCTGCAAATACAGCCGTTTCTCCTTGCTCCTCGCCACTAAGGACGTTTCGCCAGGAGAAAAGTGCCTCTGGCGAAACGTCCTTAGCGGAGAGGAGCTAGGAAGAACAGCCCTACTCACAGGCTTAAGTTTTTTCCGTTAGATGCCTTGAAAAAGAAGGGAGAACGATCTCAATGAAATTGCCCCCAGCCCCGAGACTGTTAAACGGGAGGCCAAGCTTGTGACAAAACTAAACCATACCTGTCACCAAACTGGCTGAGCGGCGAATGATAGAGAAACAGTCACAAAGTAAACCAGCTAAATTATGTTTATTCATTAAACAAAATATCAGATTAGATTGAATAGCTTTTTACCATAAGGCTTTGCTGTATAAATGGTAAGTGGTGACTTCTCTAACCAATCAATTCTGATCTTACAAATTTATCACTTTTTTATGAGGATACTACGAATATTATATCTCTTATTATTTATCTTTTTTCGATTTTTTTCATCTGCAGCTCCAATATGACATCCATGTATTTAGCCGTGACACATACCCCACTCAAAAACCATATTATACCTATTCTCATTCGGGTAGAGCCGCCGCTTGACGATTTAATCAACTAGATTACTGCGTGCTCCCT
>JAKSDK010001316.1 GCA_022360095.1 Phycisphaerales bacterium | reverse complement strand
AGAGGCAATTGAAAGTGACGAGGATGTCAGAGAGTTTGTGAAAGCCAAGATTGAGAGTCTGGTGGCAAATGTCACAACTGACCAAGATGTTGTGACAGAAACAGAAACCAGCAGATTTAAATCAGCAGCAATAAGATTTCACAGGATCTTTAACATTCCAGCAGATGAAAAACTTGTGAACTGTATGTTCTTTAACTTGTGCTTTGATTTAAATGTACTTAAATGGCATGCCTTAAGCTACCAAGAGACTGAACCAATTTTCTTCTGGTTTTTGAGCTTGATAATCTATGTGGGATGTTCAGAGAATACAAGAGATGCTTGCAAATTTGTTGAATAACCAGTTTTTTTAGTGTCCTCCCGACAATCCCAGTAAATTTATCACATCAGTAAGCCAACCGAAAGCTCAGTGTATTGCTTTTATGAATTACTTTTTAGAAAGTAACGTATAGTTTTTGAGTTCCTTATAACTTTTATAATGAAACAATGATTTCCACGTAGAGTATAGATATCAGTTTTTGTTTAATGATCAGGTCAATTTGAATGAAAACAAGGTTTGGACTACTTGTATTGCAGTGTGGTGTTTCATAAGCTAAAAATTAAGTAATCAATTTAATAATTAATGAAATAGGTGTTACTTTTTGTAAAATGTCACAAGCTTCTGTCAAAGCAAAGAAAAAACTTTTTTAGTCTTCGATATTGTCAGTTGAACATTCAGCCTGTGCATTGTACAAGAACTCAGTGTTGAACTACATTGTAGGGCATTTATTAGGTTCATAAAGGTGCTGCAAGATTAATTTTAGAAATTAAATGTAACATTTTTTATGTTAACATTCCTTTACTAGATTACTCCTGTAGCTACTGGAAGGGAAGAGTCCCTCGTCAAGGCTGGCTGTACTTGTCAGTCAACTACATGTGTTTCTATTCATTCTTAATGGGGAAAGAGGCAAGGCTTGTCATCAGATGGCTGGATGTGGTGGTATGTCAGATAATTGACCTTTGTGATCAACAATT
>JAKSDK010001579.1 GCA_022360095.1 Phycisphaerales bacterium | reverse complement strand
TAAGCGGTATATAATATCACAAATGGTTAAAATAAAATCATTGACTATTAATTAATTGTAGCATTTCAAAAGTAATCGAGCGCAGCGTTTTTGGAGTTTCATGTAGGTTGGTTTGGCTACAGTTGCTCTAAACACCACCGCAGCAACTAAGTAGCTGTTTGATGCTTACATTGTTATCGATATTGGGTAGATAGATATTTTCGAGCTCTTGCTAAATTTGCTGAGTTCTTTGGCGTAATTTCAGTCGTCGAGGGTATACTCCTAAGACACGTGCTGACTTAACCTTAGTGAGTTGTACGCCGTCAACGGAATGGTTATTGCATAAATTTGCAATTTCCTGACGGTGGAGATAATACTGTTCTTTTCTTTTCTGGATGAAATCCTCACAGAGTTAATCGAGAATGAGTTCTCGTAAAGGGGTAAGGGACCGGGTAATAAACTTCTCACCAGAGGGCAGTTGCTTATAAGAGCTTTTAGCAAATAGCTTGGCATATTTGGTAATTGCCAATCCCCGTAAAACAATATGAAAATTTTTTTTTTACCTATCACATTCGACGTTGACGGACCATTAGCCCTTCTGGTTTATGATTATACCCCAAATTTGATCTAGAAGTAAATGCTTTTATTCTAAAGTGCTGACTGTTTGGTTGCTTAAAGGAAGAGACAAGACGCTAATTCACACAAGCGGTCGCCGTCTCTCAAGGATGCGCTCGCTTGTGAGAGCTTTTTCAGTTTAAGACATAGTGCAATCCGGTTCTCTCAATGTTGGTCGCAACTAGAGCTGTTGGCTTACGAGAGTGGCAGCAAGCAGAGTTTTGACTATACTAAATATTCCTATCATTTTTCTAAAGCCAATATCCTTGTATATTACTACAAAATCCGAAATTCTTAGGTGAACAAACCACACAAATCCCGAAACTCTTAGCCCAACGAACAGTCAATACGAAACATTTTCGAAATTTTTAGCTGTTCTTGGGCTCTCGAAAATTTTAGCCGTTCTAGAGGGCTCCGAACAGATATTTCCCCGAAAACGGTCGTTGGGTGCCCCTGCCATCTAGAACTGTTTTGACTCTTTCTGTCCAAAACGGCCCAGCATGTTCCAAATCGG
>JAKSDK010000645.1 GCA_022360095.1 Phycisphaerales bacterium | reverse complement strand
TACACCAATCATATCGAGCAGGCGGAACTTCAACTGACCAGGCAACCGCGCGCGCTTCCAAGGATGGCCATTAATCCGGATGTGAACGATATTTTCGGTTTTCAATACGATGATTTCACGCTTTCCGGCTATGATCCGCATCCCCACATAAAGGGGCTGGTTGCTGTTTAACCCGACGCCGCCGTTCGCTGGTCATTTCCGTTTGGTGAGGACTGGTTCTGGCAGTGCATTGCATTGTCAGCCTGAGCGCGTATACCACTGCGCTGAAAAGGTGGCCGCCCTCCTGGAAAACCCTGGCTGTCAGGCGGCCTTTATCCCAGACTAAGCGAGACGGGCATGAATACTGGTTTGTCACGACCCAAGGATCAAATTCGCTGGTTGCTGCTGGAGGGCATTTCGTCCTCGGCACTGACAGTTCTTGAAAAAAACGGCTACACCAATGTGGAGCATCTCAAAACAGCATTGGATGCGGATGCGCTCAGGGAAGCGCTGCAGGGGGTGCATATTCTCGGCATTCGCTCGCGGACGCAGCTGACGCCGGAGATTTTCGAGGCCGCCAGCACGCTGGTCGCTGTCGGCTGCTTTTCGGTCGGTACCAATCAGGTTGCCCTGGCCGAAGCAACCCGGCGCGGCGTTCCCGTCTTTAACGCCCCCTTTGCCAATACGCGCAGTGTGGCCGAACTGACGATTGCTGAAATCGTGCTGCTGATGCGGGGTGCGTTCAGGCGGTCGAGCGCCGCTCATCGGGGGCGGTGGGAAAAAAGCGCGGTCGGCAGCCGGGAAATACGGGGAAAGACGCTCGGCATCGTCGGATACGGGAACATCGGCTCGCAATTGGCGGTGCTTGCCGAAGCGATGGGGATGCGTGTGATCTATTTCGACCACACCGACAAACTGAGCCACGGAAACGTCTCTTCGACGGAGACTTTGGATGAACTTCTGGGTGCTTCGGATGTTGTGTCTCTCCATTTGCCCGAAACACCTAAGACGCGGGGACTGTTCACCGAAGCCAGAATCAGGGCCATGAAACCGGGCAGTTATCTGATCAACAATGCCAGGGGATC
>JAKSDK010001414.1 GCA_022360095.1 Phycisphaerales bacterium | reverse complement strand
GAATTAATAAAATGATCACCTAAGAGAAAATACTTTGATCTTTTATCAAATTCTCTTAGTTAATTCTTAAAGGAAATCCATAGAGATCAGTTTGGAGAATTTGTATGTGGATATAGGGGCTTAAAGGGTTAATGGGTATGTCACTTTGTATGTTGCACACAGCTTTATGGCCACAATGTGGAGAGGTTATTTTAGCAGCTGGGATGCACTTGAAAATGAGGTTAATGAAAGCAAGAGTGGATCTATCTGTATAGTTACTGTCTGTTGGGGTACAAAATATGTGCGCGCGATAACAGGAGTACCCTGGGTGCCAGAGACTTTTCTAGCGCGGTTTCCGGTTTCTGTCAAGTCTTCATAATGGCTTCAGCCTATGGCCGAAGATGTGTTGGCCTTTCGAAAATTCCTGTCCGACGTGAGAAAAACCTCTGGTACCCAGGGTATAACGCGAGGGTTTGACTGCACATAATTATGTAGAGAATGCAGATGTCATGTCTGCATCCTGTGAATAATTATGATTTACATTAATTCAATTCTTATTATCTCTGTCACCAGCCATCTTGTTGCGAGTACTGTAACATAAGAGCAGCTTTTGATGGAAACAAGTGTTCAAGGCAAGTATACATGTACATGTCAACTTTACAGCCTGTGAAAACCCTTTTACCTGCAGCTCATGGTTCCACTTGACTTTTGTACATTTTCTTATCATTTCTTAGATGTTTAACCCATTCGTTCCTAAGTCACCCGTAACCGTCTGTGCAGATTTATATCCCTTCTACCACTAGTGTCATCAGTTATAATGGTTCAGGACAACTTTGTCCGCTAACTTGTGCAGAGGCAAAAGATCTTTTAAACCATACCAGAATTAGCACAATTCAGTCAAGTACACTCGAGAAAAAGGCAAAAAACCAAAACCATTGACCCGAAAATTTGCATGAAAGTCTTTTTCCACTACCCACCTACCTTTTCTTTCATCTAATCCTAAGATCCTAAAAGCTTTCCTAAAAACTTTTCCCACCAAAATGAAGCCTACTAAATGCCCAGCAAAAGGAAAAAAACTGAGGCGAGAAAAGCGAAAAAAGAGGACAGGAGAGAAAGCTAAAAGTTGAAAGTCAAGACTCCTGTGTCACTTTTAAACCCCAAAACTCAAGAT
>JAKSDK010000546.1 GCA_022360095.1 Phycisphaerales bacterium | reverse complement strand
TGCACTATGGTCCATGGGAATCCAAAAGAAAAGCGCGTTGTCGGTTTTACTCTTGTCGAGGCCGGTATCAGGCGTTTGGCATGAGGGTTTGCTGTGAATTACTTTCGTCAACGCGTATTTATTCGCCCTTCCGCGGTTCAATTCGGCCCGATGTGACAATTTCATGAAACATGCCTGAAGCTTGATCCAGCGCAACCCGGAACCCCGGTCCGGTTGTTAGCCAGAATGGGGCGCGGGACGCGCCCGTTCCATGGCAATCAGGGGGACAATCATGCAGACCGTCGTTGCGCAAGGCCGCCTTATCGATCAACAGCTCCATGTCGGCGATCATCCCGGTCACGATGTCTCCAACCGTCTGAAGATCCGTGTCGAAAATGTCAGTTTCTGGTATGGCGAAAAACAGGCGCTCGAAAATATTTCGCTCGATCTCTACGATCAGGAAGTCACGGCATTCATCGGCCCTTCGGGTTGCGGCAAATCCACGCTGCTGCGCTGCCTGAACCGGATGAACGACGAAATCCGGGATGCCCGTATGACCGGGCGGATCCTGCTTGACGGTGAAAACATCAATGCACCGGATGTCGATCCGCCCTTCCTGCGGCGGCGTTTCGGATGGGTTGCGCAGAAACCCAATCCCTTTCCGCGCTCGGTCTATTACAATATTGCCTATGGCGCGCTTCTGCACGGTTTGGTGCGGCGCCGCGACGAGACGGACGCGCTGGTCCGGCGCTGCCTTGAAAGGGCCGGCCTTTGGGACGAGGTCAAGGATCGACTGGATGAGCCCGGCACGGATCTTTCGGGCGGTCAGCAGCAGCGCCTATGCGTCGCGCGCGCCATTTCGACCGATCCGGAAGTGCTTCTAATGGATGAACCCGGTTCGGCGCTCGATCCTGTCTCCACCGCGCGTCTGGAGGAACTGATCGAGGAATTGCGCGAGCATTACTGCATTGTCATCATCACGCACAACATGCAGGAGGCGGCTCGCATTTCGCAACGCGCTGCCTTCTTCCATCTGGGCAAGTTGGTAGAGCAGGGCGATACAAAGGACATTTTCGTCCGCCCCCGGACGCAGCTCTGCCATGACTATATTACCGGCCGTTACGGGTAAGGACGCCGGAGTATTCGGAGCGGGAGGCTCCCGCGCGTCAGCGCCAGAATTTTTTGCTCCTGCGCAACTCGCGCCAGCGGTCGTCGGCCTTGCGCATCTGTTTCTTTGCGCGCCTGGCGTGCCAGTCGCAGATCAGCTTGACGCTCTTGTTCAGATCGG
>JAKSDK010000598.1 GCA_022360095.1 Phycisphaerales bacterium | reverse complement strand
GATGAGGCCGATGTCATTTTGGATTTCAAGGTCGGCGTAGACCTGATCGCCCTTTCCGCCCCCGGCGGCTTTGGCGCTACAAGCGACGTCGCATTCGTGGATGCGGAAGATTTGGGGGGTGACGACGACGATACGGCTGTGGTTGTCATCGACACGGGCGAAATCCTGGCGCTGGTTCAAGACGTGGAGGTCAATGAGATCGGACTTAGCGACGTTACGCTGATCGGCTGACTGCACAACGATTTGAACGAAACACCATCCGGTCAGGGCGGTGAACGTTCAGCGCTATGCGCTTCATCTCACTTATCCCGGCCAGGCGTTGTCGGCAGCGTCTTAGCCTGCCAGAGGTGCATGCTTGGGACCGCGCAACAACGATCCGTTCATCACGGCTGTCGGTTCTAATCCTTGCATGACCACCTCGCCCGACAGGATCTTGTAATCGTAACCCATAGCCTGCTGCAGCAGGCGCCGTGCACCGGCTGGTAAATCATAAGCCATTTCGGGTCGGCAGAGTTTCAGGTTTTCGAGATCGATAACATTGATGTCGGCCTTGAAGCCCGGCTTCAAAACGCCCCTGTCCAGCAGGCCATAAAGGGTCGCGGTGTCATGGGTCATGCGTTTGACGGCAAACTCAACAGGAACTTTCGGACCTCTGGAACGGTCGCGTGCCCAATGAGTGAGCATGAACGTCGGTAATGACGCATCGCAGATGAGCCCGCAATGGGCACCACCATCGCCCAACGATAATACCGTGTCGTCGCTGTGCATCATGTCGTAGGACCAATGAAGATCGCCATCCGCGTAATTCATGAAGGCCACGAGGATCAGCTCGCGCCCTTCATCGCGCAGCATCAGATCGTAGAGAACATGGTCGGCAGTGCAGCCTTCGCGGACGGCGATGGCTGCCACGCTTTCGTCCGGCGTCGGTTCGTAATTGGGTGGATCGCCCAAAGGGAAAGTCCGCGCCAAAACCTCGGGCTGCTCCATCATGGCCGCAAATCCGTGGGGATTGGCAATACGGTCGGGTCCCAATATTGCTTCCCGTACCGACGGATCTTTCATGCGGGCCACCCGCTCCGGAAGCGGCAGGTGTTCAATGGCCACATAAGCCGGCCGGTTGCGGAACAGGTTGAGTTCCGTTTGCAATCCACCCAAACTACCGAAAGGCCGCGCAGCAT
>JAKSDK010001855.1 GCA_022360095.1 Phycisphaerales bacterium | reverse complement strand
CTCATAGAGCAGCAAATACTGCGCTGCCCGGTCGCCGGTTTCCGGCACAGCGTAAAAGGCCGGATCATCGTCGTGCAGGTTCATGTTCAGCTTTTTCAGGATGTCGCTGAGCGCGTTCACATTGACGATGGCGGGATTGTCGCGCAACCAGGCGGAAAAGTCGTCCAGCGCCTTTAAGTACTCAGGATCTGCGATGCCGGTTTCCGCTGTGGTGCTGATGGAAAACTCGAGAATATCGATCCCGGTCAGGTTTTTCAGGACAAAATCGGTGTCTTTGCGGAACTGAAATCGCTCATCGAAATAGTGGACCCAATTTTCGTTAAGTTCGATTTTCGTGATACCCGTCGCCAAAACACCCATGACCGCGATGCAGATCGTGGCAACGGACAGCGGCCGGCGCACCACGAAATGGCTCAATGTTTTGAAGAATGTTTGTTCCTTTGGTTTTGGTCCATCGCGGCTAATGCGCACCACGTCCAATAGGGCCGGCAGAAGCGTGAAGGCGAAGACGAACGCCGACACCACACCGACGGCGACGATGTTTCCCAAATCATGAAACGGCGGCGCATCGCTGGCGTTCATGCTTAAAAAACCGATCGCCGTCGTCAGGCTCGTCAGGAATACCGGCGACAAATTACCTTCGACCGTATTGAGGATCGCGACCCGTTTGGAGGCGCCGGACCGGTAATCGTCGATAAACTTCGACAGCAAGTGAACGCTGTAGGCGAGCGCCATGGTCAGCACGATCAGCGGTGCGGAGCCGGACCCGGCATTGAGGACGATCCCGCTCCATCCGGCAAATCCCATCGCCGTCCCGGCGCTGGTGGTCGCCAGCAGTAACGCGATCAATACGGCCACCAGCGACCGAAGCAAGATCAGCAGAAAGATCGAGATAACCAAAAAGACGAGCGGCAGTAGCGTCGTCATGTCCTGCGTATTCGCCTCGCCAAACGCCGACATCAGCATGATGTTGCCGGTAAGATGAATGTCGATGTTGGGGTGATCTTGTTTCAGGTCCGCTATAACCTTCCGGACGAAGGCGACAATTTCGTCGGCCGCCGTCGGTGATCCGTGTGGCAGCAAAAAGTTTGCGCTAATACCGGTCACGCGCGCGTCTTCGGAAATGAGAAGTCCGGTCAAAAGCGGTTCGGATGTGGCGACGCGCCTGATCTTGGCGATTTGAGCGGCTGTTAGCGATGCCGGATCCGACACCAAATCTCCGATGATCAGCTCGTCACCGTCAGCATAGGAGTGCTGGAAGTTTGTGATTGAATCGATCCGCGTGGAATGCGGCGCCTGCCACATCTCTTCGGTCAGTGTATGGATGGCGGAAAGTGTATCCTTCGTGAAAACATTGCCCGATTTCGGCGCCAGAGCGATCAAAACATCGTTTCGCTCCGTATACGTTGCTTCCAGCGCCTCGAACGCTTTTAATTCGGGATTCTCAGGCCCGAAAAAGACCCGGTTATCCGTCGTCGATTTTAAGTGCACGGCGCCGGCACCCATCGCCGACGCAAACGCAAGGGAGAACAAAATAAACAGCCACCGGAATTGGTGGATCACTTCGCAATAGCGATGAATCGACACGGGCCGGGCAATCGACCCGTTGGCCATTTTGATCGAACTCATGACACGCCTCTCTTACGCCGGTGGAGAAGCGAGCGCACCCCCCGTATGGTACTCTGCG
>JAKSDK010000190.1 GCA_022360095.1 Phycisphaerales bacterium | reverse complement strand
TTGTTTTCCCGCCAAAGAAAACCCTAAAATGGAGAAGGCATCGTTCGATTGGCCAATCGTGTTGCAGCATGACGTCAAAGCGAAGTATCGGTTGATTTCTACAAAGTTCTCGGAGCATGAAGTTTTTTCACCCGAGCATTCGCTTAACCAACCAAAAGCCACGCGCGTTTGTATCCGTGCCATAAACCAATCAAATCGCTCTGTTTCCGTTCGTTTCACGGTCATACGAAGATTGCTCTATTGAATGGTTCCGTGTGAACGTAGTGTTCGCTCAAATTTTTCAGCCGGTCGAAAATTCGACCGGTACCGTCTGAACCTAGCCTTAAAGCTGACATGTGAGACTGTAAAGCTAAAGTAATGTGTATTAAACACTCACGTGTCTCCTGTGATGTCTCTGAGAGCCACGCTGATTTGCTTTAAATGCACGATGACTTTATTTTCGACATACTAAATCATAAAATGAACCAAAAAAATGTTCACGTGTATTAGCTGGTTAGAACAAACGTTTCAAAGCCATTCATTCACATAATGACTGTTACAACGACATGAACAATATCAACATAAGGTTTAATTCATCCTTGTAAATAAGAAAATTCCTTGGGCAAGGGGGTCACCGCAGAAGGTAAAAACAACAGCTGTGAGAGATAAACGGTGATATGCTAAAGAAAAGTACCCCGTCACCAGAATTATCATTGACGGAAAGGATTTTAGCCATTTTATAACAAGTAAGAACCACTCGTAAACGACCACCTCCCGTAAGCGACCGCGAACACGTTTCGGGACTGACGGTTTAATAATTTTCCGTTGTCTTTAACCTCTATGCTCGCTCCATGTACTTTGCTTTTTAGAGTATATGAAGAACTTTTAACGACAACATGAAACTGCACACATCGCAACTTAGAAATCGCATGCACCAAATTATCTTCCATAAAACAGATGTCTGGACCTCTCTGTGGTCCGATTCTCGAAAGCGACTACCTCCCGTAAGCAGCCAGTAAGTCTTCGCATTTTAGATGGTCTCTCACGGGAGGTTTGACTGTATGTAATTTCTTTATTATTTGCGCCCTACAAAACAACATGCCGAAGGCTCTTACGGATGTGAAGAT
>JAKSDK010001724.1 GCA_022360095.1 Phycisphaerales bacterium | reverse complement strand
CCAAGCCGTACGATGAGGTGATGAAAACAGCATCGCGAAACCCGGATTCGGTGTCCAGCGTGAACACGACGCCCGAGGAACCTTGGTCGCTACGGACCATGTACTGCACGCCAACCGACAGTGCGACCAGGGAATGATCGAATCCCTGATGGACGCGGTAAGCGATGGCCCGGTCGGTAAACAACGACGCATAGACCTGGTGCAGCGCCGTGAGCAGGTGCTCGAAACCCCTGACGTTCAGGAAGGTTTCCTGCTGTCCGGCGAAAGACGCATCGGGGAGGTCTTCGGCCGTTGCGGAAGAACGAACCGCAACCGCAATATCCCTGCCGGACGACATGTCGTCCCACGCGGCCCGGATATCCGCCAACAGCGGCTTCGGCAGTTCGGTGTCCAGAATCCACTTCCGGATGGTTTTGCCGGCGGTCGCGAGAGCCGGGATGTCGTCGACGTCCAGACTGTCCAGCGTTTTACGTATACGGTCGTCCAATCCGTCATTCTTGAGAAAGTCACGGTACGCTGCCGCCGTCGTCGCGAATCCTCCCGGGACGGTGACCCCCAGGCTGCTGAGGTTGCTGATCATCTCGCCGAGTGAGGCGTTCTTGCCGCCCACCGTCTCGACGTCGTGCATGCCAAGCTGGTCAAGTTTGATGACGTAAGGCTCCAAGATTATGGCTCCCTTGAGTTACTGCCTAGGAAATGGACAATCGATAGCTCTCGACGAGGCGCCGCCACACTCACGATGCTGCGATTGAAGGATGCTTATGAACGAGCGAGCTGTATTTTTTCTGTCTGATCAAACCGGTGTCACCGCTGAAACGCTTGGCCACAGCCTGCTGACCCAGTTCGACGGCCAGACGTTTCGCCAGGTGACTTTGCCATTTATAGATAGCGAAGACAAGGCAAGAGAGGCGGTACAAAAAATCAACGAATCGACGGGAGAGGGCGCCGCAAAACCGATCGTCTTTTCCACGCTCGTGCAGGACGAATTTCGCGCGATCGTGCGCCAGGCGAAGGGTTTGCATCTGGATATCTTCGACGTGTTCCTCGAACCGCTGGAGATCGAGTTGCAACAGAAATCGACCCACACCGCTGGGCGCGCCCACGGGATGAGCGATATCGAAGGTTACATGAAGCGCATCGAAGCCACCAACTTTGCGCTGGCAAACGACGACGGCGGAGTCAACCGCAACTACGAGCGGGCGGATGTCATTTTGATTGGTGTTTCGAGATCGGGAAAGACCCCGACCTGTCTCTACCTGGCGCTGCAATACGGCGTGTACGCCGC
This sequence comes from Phycisphaerales bacterium, assembly GCA_022360095.1. Classification (GTDB taxonomy): domain Bacteria; phylum Planctomycetota; class Phycisphaerae; order UBA1845; family UTPLA1; genus JAKSDK01. Next base: position 445 of record JAKSDK010001724.1, on the reverse strand, counting down.
GAATTATCCGCTGACGGACGAGGAACTGGACAAAGGTACGCTGCCCGCGATCCTGTTGAACCAGCGGAAAAAACTCTATGGACTGACGATTGCACCAACCCGACTTCGGCAGATCCGGAAGGAAAGACGGCCACTCGGCAAATACGCGTCCGCGCAACAGGTGCGATACGAGTTGCGCGAGGCGGAGAAGTTATTCAAAAAGTACTCCATCCCGTATGTCGATACGACCGAGTTCTCGATCGAGGAAATTTCCAGCCGAATTCTGGACAGCAAAGGCGTCGAGCGCCGGGTTCGGCCCTGATACGCTCCCAACCGGGTCGCTGATCGCCCTCTGATCAAGCCTGGAAATTTCGAGCTGGAACCGTATTTGCATACCTTTTGTGTTGCGGTCCCTATGCTATATTCGACCGATGTTGCTCGACCACGAAATTGTTCCGGAAGCGAT
>JAKSDK010001512.1 GCA_022360095.1 Phycisphaerales bacterium | reverse complement strand
GTGTCTTCGGTGTACCACTGCCCGCCGCGGAAGGACCAGAGTCGAACGCGGACAGCGCTTCCGTCGGTCGGCAAAGTCGTGATGGTGTGCGAGGTCGAGGTTCCCATGTCCTGCGAGAAGTAGGCCCCGGGTGCGGCCGCGGTTCCCGCTTCCAGCCAGTACTGGGTGACGCCCGTTCCGGCCGACCAGGTGAACGCCTGCGACGAGCCGGATAGCGTGGCGCCGTCACTGGGTGACGAAACGGTGGCATTTGAGTTGCCGCCGCCACCGCCGCTTGAGGCCGTGTAGTTTGTGTCTTCGGTGTACCACTGTCCGCCGCGGAAGGACCAGAGTCGAACGCGGACAGCGCTTCCGTCGGTCGGCAAAGTCGTGATGGTGTGCGAGGTCGAGGTTCCCATGTCCTGCGAGAAGTAGGCTCCGGGTGCGGCCGCGGTTCCCGCTTCCAGCCAGTATTGGGTGACGCCGGTTCCGGCCGACCAGGTGAAGGCCTGCGACGAGCCGGACAACGTGGCGCCGTCACTGGGTGAAGAGACGGTGCCATTCGCACCGCCGCCGCCGCCACCGCTCGCGGCGGTGTAGTTTGTATCTTCGGTGTACCACTGCCCGCGGTAGGACCAGAGTCGAGCTTGAACGGCGCTTCCGTCGGTCGGCAGGCCGGTGACGGTGTGCGACGTTGACGTTCCCATGTCTTGCGAGAAGTAGGCTCCGGGTGAGCCCGTTGTTCCGACCTCCAGCCAGTACTGGGTCGCGCCGGTTCCGGTCGACCATGTGAAGGCCTGCGATGAGCCGGATAACGTCGCTCCGTTATTGGGCGACGAGATCGTCGCGTTTGCGCCTGCGTTTGCCGTATAGTCATTGGACCGCGTGACCCACGATCCGCCGATGAGTGACCAGACGGTGACGCGAATGGTGCTTCCATCGGCCGGCAGCCCGTTAATGGTGTGCGACGTGGCGGTGTTCATATCCTGCGAGAAGTACGCTCCCGGTGTCGCCGGTGTACCTGCCTCCAGCCAATACTGGGTCACGTTGGTCCCGGCGGACCAGGTGAACGCTTGCGAGGAACCGCTCAACGTCGCGCCGTCCGCGGGTGACGAAATCTCGGCCGGATCAAGCGGCTGACTATCGATGACGTGTCTGCGGCGTCCGGTGTTGGAATTCATCTCGGCGGCGACCAGTTGCAGCTGGCATGCCGAAAGCGTTGCGCTTGTCGTCGCGTAGCTGTAATAGCTCATGACGTTGGTGTTGTCCGGGCAGCTGTCGGGACAAAGCTGTCCTTCCCCGCCGGCACCTCGGCAAATATTGGGGTCGGAGCTGGAACATCCCATCCCCGACAGACATTGAAAAGTGTGATAAAGGTTGAAGTAGTGTCCCAATTCATGGAGCCATCCGACCCCGCCGTTCAGAATGCCGCCGACGCTCTGAATGACAATGATGTCGTGATTGTACTGCGGGAAAGAGCACACCCCGCCACACTGGATAAGGTCATTGACCACATAGATGTTGACGGCGTCGTCGCGCCATTTGTAGAGCGTTTTGTTGGCTTCGGCCGCGTCCTCCATCGTTCCCTTGTCATTGCAGTCCATGGGACCGAACCATTGAGAAATTCCGGCGACGTCCACGATCTCGACGAGGTCAAGGGTCCAGTCGGCGCCCATGCTGGAAAGCGCCGTATTCGCCTGGCTAATCGCGGTCTGAATTTGTGAATCCTGGTAATAGGAACCGGAGACGGGCCGATTTCCGCCGCCGTCCAATACGAATTTGACGGATACTCGGACGAACTTAGTCTGAGCAACGGCGGCACTCTGCGGCAGGAATATCGCTGAGAATAGCGCGACGATCAAGATGGCGCGCAACGAGAGCGCACTATTTTTTGATCGCTGACTTGTCGAGTGCGAGTCTTGCTTCATCCCTAATTCTCCCCCCAATGCGTTTCCTCTCAACACGGTGGAGGCGATCACGCGCGATCTCCTCCGCCTTCGAAACTGCACATATCCCATACCGATAAGTCGCGCCGTTGAAATGGGTGATCAGCCAGGGGCGCAACTGTGCACGACAGCCCGGACGAAGCCGTCGTGCGGTCTGATCACATACGGCACGCACCTCTTAGGAGCGGCCTGCAATTCTCAGCTTTACAATACGATCCGTATCGTATCGCGGCAAACACAAGTCGCGTACTCGGACGTGTTCGGGAGAGATGGCGAATGACCTTGCGCAATCAGTGTCGGTCCGGATTTCACGAGGACCGAGAATCACGGACTCCGATCTTTTGGCTGCCCCAATGGCTCACTTCGCGACGTGGCCGATATCTGTTTGTCAGTCGCGATCGGACTCTTTTTCGTGTTCTTTCTCGTCCTCGTCTTTATCAGGCAGGTCATAGTCGATTTCGTGCGGCGGCGGGTCACCGCCTTCCCCCTTCAGATAGTGCTCCATCCAGCGCATCATTCGCAGGTTATAGTCCAGTCTTGCGCCGATTTTCCGGTTGCCGTGTCCTTCACCGGGGTAGAAGATAAGCCGTACGGGCACCTCTCCAATCGTCTTTAGATATCGGTACAGTTGCATGGATTGGCTGGGGTGCACACGTGTATCGTTTTTACCGTGAAGAATCAGAATCGGCGTGCGCGCCTGTTTGGTGTAAAAAAGCGGACTGCGCTCTCTGAACCAGTCCCAATAACCCTCCCAAGGCCAGCGCCGCGAATGGACGAGATACATCTCGTTCGGAATGTCCGTCGTGCCGGCCTTGGAGATGTGATCGCTGATGCCGACGAACATCACGCTGGCGGCAAAATGCTTGGTCAAGGCCGTCGCGCACCAGGCCGACGCAAAGCCGCCGTAAGAACCGCCGGTCACGCCGACGCGTTTCTCATCCACGAGCCCCGAGTGAACGAGATGTTTCACGCCGTCGACGAGATCGTCGAATTCAGGTCCGGCGTAGTCAGCCTGGCCAAGCTTCGAGAACTTGACGCCCCGTCCGGTGCTTCCACGATAGTTGGGATAAAGGACCGCAAATCCTTGTGCGGCGGCAATCTGACCCGGCCGTGCGTAACGAGTCAGCCAACCGTTGTATTCATTGGCCTCCGGACCGCCGTGGACGCTGACGATCAACGGATACCTCTGGCCGGGCTTTTCATCGAGTGGATGAATCAGAATGCCCTCGATTTCGAGACCGTCGCCTGCCTTGTAGCGGACGACTTCCTGCTTCGCAAAGCGCAAGTCGGAGAGCCAGGGATTCGACGTGGTCATGCGGCGCGGCGACGCCTCGCCGTGCTTCATAAAAAAGACCTCGCCAGGATGGGTTGAGTCGTTGCCGACAAAGACGCCGCTTTGTCCGTTCTTGCTTAAGCTCAGGCGGGAAAGAATCGGCCCACCGGTCGGAACGATGATCTTTCGAGCGGAGCCGTCGATGTTGATTTTGCCGAAGACCGTTTCACAGCCCTCGTCGCCGATGAACATGATCGTCTTATGATCCTGCCAGGCGATTGAACTGATATGTCCCTCGTAGTTTGGGATCAAGTCACTTAGCCGGGATCCGTCGGCGGGGCTGACCATCAATCGTCCGGCGGCCGAATCGTGGATGTCCTCGGCCGAGATCATGGCCAGATGTTTGCCATCCGGGCTCCACGCGACCTGACCGATTTTGCCGGGATTATCGATCTTGGCCAGAACTTCGCCGGAATCCGCGTCGACAACGTGCACTTTCCTTTTCATGTAATGATCGTCAATGAGCGGGGTCGGGGCGAGGGTCAGAGTGAGTCGTCTTCCATCGGGCGCCCAGTGCAGTTCGGCGACATTGCCGTCCAATTCGAGTTCATGCGGCTCGGATTCTTCATTCTCCAGGTCAGCGATCCAGGCGCGGGTATACTTTAATTTTTCCTCGTAAACCTCTGCCTTAAAGCCCTTCTTCTTAAGGTCCTTTGCGTCTTTGGGTTCTTTGTCCTTCGCAAGGAAAGCGACGCGGCGGCCGTCGGGATTCCAGTCATAGGCGTCGACGTCGGTCTTATGGGCCAGGACGCGCCGCGCCTCGCCGCCGTGAAGCGGAATCAGGTACAGGGATTTGTTCTTGTCCTTTCCGCGTTTTGCAAGAAAGGAAATCGCGAGACTGTCCGGAGTCCAATCGATGCGACTGAGGCTTTTTCGACCCGTGATGAAGGGCATCGATTTGCCGTCCTCGATGCGAATCACGTGGAGTTCGGTCCACGCAGAGCCGTCTTCGTATTTCGGTTCGTGTTTCCCCCGTTTCTTATAGGGGTCGCGTGGAACGCTCCTGACGTAAGCGATGTGCGAGCCGTCCGGGGAGATTCTGGCGGTTCCCACTTGTTGGAGCTTAGCCAGATGCTTGAAAGTGAAAACATCGTCCGCCGCGGGAGCTTTGGACGATATTCCCGTCACAAGGCCGAGAATGAGCAGTCCGTGGAAGATCCTGGGCTGCAGACGCCTGTTTTGGGCGACACGGTAGGCATGGTTCATCGATTTCTTACTCCTCCGCAGCAGTGGAAAAAATGGGGGCAATCCTGGAACTCGCCAGAGTAAACGTAATGGTTGGACAAGGTGTGCGTCAAACATGAAGATAAGCGGAGGTTCCGGCTCGACGCGGGCCCGGGACGAGACGGGATTTCTCCGAAGCCAAAGTGGAAGTCTCGTCGCAGCTTGGCGTAAGATGCAGGAATGGCTAGAATTAGTGGTTCGAAGCATTGAGAACGCACACCATGGTCAGGAGTAGCACACATGGCTGAGCAGGAATCGCGTTTGAAAATCAAAGCCGTGAACGGTGTCTCCGTTGTCGAGTTTTCGGACCGAAAGATTCTGGACGAGCTTTGCATTCTCGAGATTCAAGAGGAACTGGGTCGTCTCGTGGAGTCGCAGACCGGGGGTAACCTGCTACTTTCTTTCAAGAACGTCGAACACCTCTCGAGCGCGGCGCTGGGTATGTTGATTACGCTGAAGAAGAAAGTGGAAGAAAAGAGCGGCAAGCTGAAGCTAAGCGACATCAACCCCCAGATCTACGAGGTGTTCAAAATCACGCGGCTCAACAAGGTGTTTGACATTCACGCCAGCATCGACAAGGCCAAGTCCTCATTTTAGGCCCGGCGCTGGGTGCAACTGGTAGTTACGACGCGGGTTGAGAGCATTGAAGGAAATCGTCGTTCCGAACGATCTGGCCGCCGCAAAGAAACCCGAGCGGGAAATCCTCGAGGAGATCAAGCGGTGCGGCTATTGCGAGAACACGACTTTTGCCGTCAAGCTCGCACTGGAAGAGGCCATGACCAATGCCTTCCGGCATGGCAACAAGTGTGATCCTTCCAAGCACATTATCGTTCGTTACCTTGTGACGAGCGAACGAATCGAAATCGAGATCAACGATGAGGGCGAAGGTTTCGAGCCCGAAAAAGTGCCCGACCCCACCCTGCCTGAAAACATTGATCGACCGCACGGTCGTGGAATTATGCTGATGCGTTCTTATCTGGATAAGGTTGAATACGCAGCGGGCGGGCACTCGGTCCGACTGGTGAAGTTCAAGGCGTGAGCAATGGCAAGCAATCGGTCCGTTCAGTTTCCGGTTCGTGATACGCCGTTTTCGATGAAGGTGAAAAAGCATGACCGTTCTGTCGTGATGCGCTTGTCGGGCTCATGCACGATGAATGTGGCGGCACAGTTAGGCGAGAACATCAAGAAGCTGGCGTCGGAATCGCCTCGATTCATTGTGCTCGAAATGTCGACCCTGGATTTCATCGAGTCGACGGGGCTCGGCAGCATCGTGGCGGGTTATCTGCGCTTGCGTCGTCATCAAGGTGAGGTTCGTTTGGTCGCGCCTTCAGAGGCCATCGCACGTCTTCTCGATTTGACGCGCCTGACCCAGTTGTTCGAGGTCTACAAAACGGTGGACGAAGCATTGGCATCGTCACCGAATTCATGAGCCGAGAAGCGATGACAAGGGAACGTATCGGACGACGGAGGCTGAGATCCGATCGTTTGCTGAACCGATTCGAAGGGGCGATCGTCTTGCTTTTGTCATTTTCCTGATGATTATCGTGACGATCGAAACCCGACGCCGTTCATCAAGAACGGCGGCGAGCCCATCCGATGAATTTAATGGAAGAGTGGCCCTTGGGCCGAAAATCTTGAACCTTCACAAAGGTGAACCATATAATTCACCAAGGTAGACAAGGTCGTTTGAGCGAGAATCGGTGATTTCTGTGTTGAAAACGGCGATCCTGAATCTCGACGGCCTGGAGCCCGCTGATCCGTTTTGTTTCGGTGGGTCGCCATTGGACAACGGACGGGAGACATTATGCACAAAATGACCGTATTCCGACGCTTGGCGTATTCATGGACCGCAGCGGTGGTTTGTCTCAGTGCGATTCCCGCTATGGCGGCGCCGGATCGACCGGAACTGCTCTCGGCCAATGCTCGGGAGCTATGGCGGAAGGGGTCCGATCAGGTTCTGGCCGGGGACTTTACAAAAGCGATCACAACGCTGGAGCAGGTTCACAAGATTGAACCGGGCGACGAGAACGTGAAGTCGGCGTTGAACTGGATGCATAGCGCTCGGAGTCTGGCGAAGAGTCGTGAAGATTATCGTCGACAGATGTACGAGTACCACGTGAACAAGGCTTTGGAGGCGTTGAAGAAGGCACGTGAGCCGGCGGTGATGCCGGAGGTGTCTGAAAAGGACTCCGGCAAAAAAGACGCGAGCGCCGGTGACGAAGAGAGCTCGGATGAAGATGAAGATTCTGAAGATGAGGATTCTGAAGACGAAGAGGCGAATGCCAGGTGGCTGCCGTTGTTTTATGCGCAGAGCGCAATGACCAACGCTGCCGATGAGGATGCGTTCCGGGCTGAGCCTTGGCTTTCTGAGATCGTCGGACTTGCCAAGGAGGAAATCGGGCAGTTGAAGGCCGACGGTGAATGGCGAGATGCGCTCAGCCTTTACCTCGTCCTTCAGGAGATTTATCCGAACGTCAAGAAATACGAGGACGGCGCCGATTATTGTCGCCAGCGAGCGCACCTCGATTTCATCTACGGCAAGAAAAGCACTTGGCGAGCGGATTTGGCGGATGTCATGCCCGACGCCGTGCTTGAAATACTGAAACGCGTCGAGGCGGATTATGTCGATGAGCCGGATTTCCGAGAGTTGTGTCGAAGCGGGTTAGAGCATCTGGTCATCCTGGCGCGGACAGAGTCGCTGGTGGAGACGTTCCCGGCCTTGGGCGAAAAGGATCTCGTGGCCCGTTTCACCAGGCGGATTGAAGGGTTCATCAAGAAAGTGGATCGGCGACGCAAATTCGCGACCCGTCAGGTATGGTCAATTTTCAACGATGTGCTTGATGTGAACCGGGACACTTTGCGTCTTCCGGAAAACGTGATTGTCGATGAGTTCGTGGCCGGCCTGCTCCATCCGCTTGATGACTTCACTTCCGTCATATGGCCGGCGGAGGTCTCGGAGTTCAACAAGCAGACCCGCGGCAAATTCGTCGGCGTCGGTATTCAAATCACGCAGCAACCGGGGAGCCCGGTTCGCGTGGAGTCGCCGTTGCCTGATTCGCCGGCTTATCACGCAGGGATCAAACCGGGCGATTTGATCACGGAGGTTGACGGTAAAGATACGCGTGAAATGACCATCACCGAGGCGGTTCGTTCGATTACGGGCGAGCCCGGAACCACCGTTGTGCTGACAATCAAGGACCCGACGGCCAATACGTCGCGAGAGGTTCCGCTCAAAAGGTCTCAGATCGAAATTCGTACGGTCAACGGACACATGCGTGACAAAACGCTGCCGACAGGCTGGGATTATTTCATCGATCCCAAGCAAAAGATCGCTTACGTGCGAGTCAGCGGATTCATGGACAAGACCGTCGAGGATCTTGAGGCGGCGCTTGTGCAGTTGAAGGATCAGGATTGTCAGGGTTTGATTCTGGACTTGCGATTTAATCCCGGCGGCTTGTTGACGAGCGCCCGCGACATGTGTGAGCTGTTCTTGGAAGAGGGCGCGCCGATCGTGCGGACGAAGGGCCGAAATCATCAGCAGAATATGACCAGCACTTCAAGGAGCGGCAGGCGTCATGGCGACTTGCCTTTGATCGTCATGGTCAACGAATACAGCGCGAGCGCCAGTGAGATTGTGGCCGGTGCGCTGGCCGGTTTGCAGGAAGCTTGTGTTGTCGGGACGCGAACCTTCGGCAAGGGGAGCGTTCAGATTCTTATTCCGATCGTCGGCAATCAGGCCTACTTGAAGCTGACAACGGCCTATTATTACGAGTGGGACGAGGATCTTCCCGGCGAAGACAAATGGTACCTTTTGCATAAGAAGCCGGGCGCCGAGACCTGGGGTGTAGAACCTCATATCAAGGTGGACGTGATTCCACGGGAAATCAGCAAGATCCTGCGACTGCGTCGGGAGCGCGACGTTTTGAAGGGCAGAGATCAGGAGGACATTCCCGAGGAAATATTGAGTCGGAAACCTTCGAGTGAACCTGCCGAAAAACTTCCGGAAGATCCGAATCCCGACGTTGATCCGCAACTTGCCGTCGCCCTTGACGTGATGAGGATGAAGTTGACGAGCAATCGGCCTTGGGCCCTGGCGCCGCGTCTTGAACGTGCGGTCCGAGTGGCGGATGGTCCGTCGGCAATCACGGCCACAAAAGAACGATAGCGGCGCGCCCGTTAGCGCGTTTCTTGATGGTGCAGGTGCCATAGCCACTCTCGATTGCCGCCGTGGCCCCGGATTGGACTTTCGGTTTCACCGGCCAGGCCCAATCCCAGATGATCCAACGTGGAGCGAATTTCCTGCACAACGGGTTGAAGGTGCTCATCCGGCAAGACGCCCTCATTCAATAACTCTGGTGCGGCCTCGTAATGTGGTTTGACCAGCGTGACGATGTGTCCCTGACTCATCACAAGTCGCCGAGCAATCGGCAGGATGTGACATTGCCGAGTCCAGCTCGTGTCGATCGTCACGAGGTGCACGGGCTCGGGCAGGTGAACATGCAACGCATCCGTGCGTTCCATGACGATGACGCGAGGATTTGATCGTACAAGATAGTCGATCACGCCGTAGCCTCTTTCGACGGCGTACACCTTGGCCGCCCCGTTTTTCAGCAGGCAATCGACAAAGCCACCGGTGCTACTGCCGAGATCGGCGCAGACCCAGTTCACCGGCGATAAGCCGAACTCCTTCAGCGCGTATGCAAGCTTTTCTCCCGCACGTGAGGCATAGGAACGTTTTCGATTCCCGCTCACGATCGGGGTCTCGTCAAGGGAATGTTCAATATTCCGGCACAACTCGAGGTGATCGTGGGTTCGAACCAGGGTAATCGTCTGAGCGGGAATCCGGTGGTCGAGAGCAAAAATTTCACGGCGACAAGGTTGGTGATGTCTAAATAAAAAAAGTAAAAGCGACGACGGTGGTAGAAGAAATGATTCTCGGGCCGGAGAAATTTTTCTGAGCCGACCGCCGCCGCGTCTTTATTTTGACAGATGACGTCCGTCATGGCTAGCTTGTTGCAGTAAATTCTTCTAACCTTCTGATATTCCTAATATTCCGTAGTAGCAATTCTTCTAAATTGCCGTCGTTGTTCTTACAATTGCCGTGGGATCAACCAAAATACTCTACCGGCTAATTATGTTGAGTCGTGTGACGTTGCGGGGGACAAAGGGTGATGGCTCGGGAAATCGTGACAATGTCTCATTTAGGTCACAGCAGCGAGTGTTAGATGCCGGACGCCGAATCTGTCAATACGTCAATCGTAGGAATTTCTTTCGCCGCATACACACTGGGAATCGTTCTGGTCGGAATCTACGCTTCCAGATCGGCGCAGCGGAGCAACGAAGACTATTTCCTCGCCGGTCGTTCGTTAGGCCCGTGGATGGCGGCGCTGTCCGCGTCGGCGTCGGCTGAGTCGGGCTGGGTGACCATCGGACTCGTCGGGACGGCGTTTGCGTCCGGCCTACAAGCTTACTGGCTTGTCCCGGGCTGCGTCCTCGGCTTTCTGTTTAGCTGGTTCTTCATGGCCTCGCGCTTAGGTCACCGTGCCCGAGAGCTGAACGCCGTCACCCTTCCCGATTTTCTCGCGTTCAGCTTTGAAGAACGCAGACCGTGGCTCCGCTGCCTTTCCGTTGTCATCATCATGGCTTCCATGATGGCCTACGTGGCGGGCCAAATGGCAGCGGCGGGAAAGGCGTTTGAAGGAAGTTTCGGTCTTGACTATCCGTTTGGCGTTCTCCTCGGCGCCGGGATCGTGCTTGTCTATACGGTAAGCGGAGGATTTCGTGCCGCCTGCTGGACCGATTATGTTCAGTCGCTCTTCATGCTCGGCGCGCTGTTTTTCTTCCCGGTCTATTTGCTTTCGACCGTCGGCGGCTACACGTTTGTCGCCGAGCAGCTCGGTTCGGTGGTGGATGAAACTCGCGGCATCGGGAAGGGCGATCTGACACGGTTGATTCCGCATATGTCAGGGTGGGGTTTGCTCGGTTTCCTGTTCGGCAGCCGGGCCCTTGGAATCAATTTCGGGTATCCCGGTCAGCCTCACATCCTCGTGCGTTATATGGCTTTGAAGGATCATTCGGAAGCACGGCGTGCCGGGATCATATCCGGCGTTTGGACGACGATGGTCATCTGGGGGGCCGTGACAACAGGGATCGTTGTTCGAGCGATTTTTGAATCCGGCGCAAGTTGGGCGCAGCAGCTTGGGGAAGGCTCGCAAGGCGAGGCGGGCCTTGTGGTCGCGTCGATGCATCTATTGCCCAGTGTTTTGGCCGGGATGGTTCTGGCTGCCATTCTTTCCGCGATTTTCTCCACCGTCGACAGCCAACTCATCGTCGCCGCCAGCGCGGCTGCCAATGATCTTTTTGTCCGAGTATTCAAGAGCGACAATAGCAGGTTGTCCTTGCTAATCAATCGTGCCGTCGTTTTGGTGCTTGGAATTGGCGCGATCCTGCTTGTCATCGATGAAAAAGTCAGTGTCTATGACTACGTGCTCAACTACGCCTGGGCGATGTTGGGAGCGTCGTTCGGTCCGCAACTCATCTTATTACTGCTCTGGAATCGCGCGAGTTACGCGGGCTGCATCTCCGGGATGTTTGTCGGTTTTGCCGTCGCGGTGGCCTGGCCCAATTTTTATGACGCCGGCGACCAAGGCATCGAAGTCTACAATTTGCCGTTGGCTTTCGTCGCGGCCCTTTGTGTCAATGTCATATTCAGTCTGGCCATGCCAGGAAAAGCAATTGCTCACGGACTGTCGAAGAGTTCATCTTAAGCGATGGCCAAAACCAGTCGTTTTTTAAAGGCGGATGGGCCCCGCAGTTCGGTGTGCCTGATCTCGAGCTGTCCCAGGACGCGTCGCCCTGGGGCAGCTCGAATATCGATCGTGAACCACCATGGTTCATTCTATTTCGATGATTGACGCTAGAAGCTGTCGCACGTTTCGACGTTATCACCCGGCTCATAGGTGAGCGTTCCGTGGGTGACGTTGTCGACGCAGAAGGTGAAACTCGGGTACCAGCGTCTTTTCTTTGTTTTTAGCACCGCGATGCCGTTAGAGTTCGTCGTCGCGGAGCGCGTCTCGTTGAAGCTCCCGGTGAAGCTTCCCGTCACCGTCGCGTTTGCCACGGGGTTCCCGAGGTTGTCCACGATTCGGACGGTGGCTCGTCCTTTTTTCCTGTAAGAGCCGACCGTATCGAGGTCGATGGAGTCGACATGCATCGTCGTCGGGACTGGGGCCTGCGGCGTCGCGCTCACTTCATTACTGAATGCGCTCTCGTTGCCGGTCGTGTCGAGGGCTGTAACGACATAAAAATAAGTGACACCGTTCGTGACGAAGGGGTCCACGAATTGGCTGGGGTCGTCACGATCGATTTCGACGTAGGGTCCGCCGGACGTCGTTGACCGGAAGATCGCATACTCCTGGAGGTCGGATTCGGTATTGTCGTCCCAATCCAGCGAAACCTGGCCGTCGCCTCCGACCGCCGTCAGATTCGTTGGGGCGGCAGGTGGCGTGGTATCGGGGGCCTGCGGCGTCGCACTGACCTCGTTGCTGAAGCCGCTTTCGTTGTTGGATGTATCGCTGGCCGTGACGACGTAGAAATAAGTGACACCGTTTACGGCGAAGGGATCCACGAATTGGCTGGGATCGTCGCGATCAATTTCGACGTAGGGACCGCCGGACGTCGTCGAGCGGAAGATGCCGTACTCCTGGAGATCGGATTCGGTATTGTCGTCCCAGTCCAGCGAAACCTGCCCATCGCCGGCCACGGCCGTCAGATTCGTCGGTGCTGCCGGCGGAGTCGTGTCGGGCGGGGCAGGGCCGCCTGACACGGTGCCACGAATATCGTAAGACGCTGCCGCCAGACCGAACGTGACTTCGTTGATGTCGTTGTCCGTGTCATCGGTCGCAAAGGCCCGGATGACGAGATCATAACGTCCCGGTGCAAGGTTCACGTCGATCGGATCCTCTTCCAAAATCTCTTCAAACGTTCCGAGGTCGTCCAGAACGACGCTTTGTTCATAGACAACCGTTCCGGTTCCGTCTTCAAGGATGCGAACCGAGGCTTCCGCGTCGCCGGGGCGGTCATGCGCCGTGTCACTACCGAACCGGTCGTCGACGATGAGGTTGATTAACGTAAAAGTGACTTTCCCGTCGGTGCCGACCTCGAAGGTCATACGAAACGTGTTGTCCGCATCCGCTTCTCCGAGCCCCTGAATGTACATCGAGGCTACGGCGTTGCCCGTCGCTTCAAAGGCAAGGGCTCCGGCGTTGATCTCGCTGGACTGATCCGCCCGGGCGCGGACCTCAGATGCCGTTCCATTCGCAATGGCGTCAAGCTCTTCCTCGAACAGGCCGGTGGCCAGGGAACTTGCGCTGTCGTCCACGATGACCGGGTCATCGAAGTAGCCGTCCAGCGCGAGCGCGTGGACGGTGACGGATCGTTCCTGGGAAATGATTTCCGCGGCATGCCCGCTTCGTGCGAGCAAGAGCGTCATCAACAATAGAGACGTAGTGACGAATCGTTTCATCGTGAGACCTCCTCCAATCAAAATTATCGAGAGACAAAATTGCCTGACTCCACTGCCGGGCCGATGCGCGTCACTATACTCAGCGCCTCTTTTTGCGCCTATTGTGTTTCGGAAGTTTTTACAATTCGAGAAACGAACAGCCCGGGGTTCTTACGCTTTAGTCCTGGCTTAACTCTGTCTTCATCAATGTTTTAAGTTTTCTCTGCGTTTGGCGATCGGCCGCGCGCATGTTCTGTGCCCGCAACAAACATATTGCTTTTAGCAATGACCGGACAATATTTCGGAATTGAAAGCAGGGCGGGTTTCGCCCGTCGTCAATTGACTTAGCGGCGTCCGCCCAACAGACCCGACCGAATCAGGAAGTAGAGCAACGTTAGAATCGCGGTGATTGTGGCCGCGACGTATGTCAGTGCGGCGGCATTAAGAACCTTGGCAACCGCAGGTTCTTCCGACGGCGTAATAATGCCATTGGTCACGAGAATTTTTCTGGCACGACTGCTGGCGTTGAATTCAACGGGAAGGTTAATCAATTGAAAAAAAACGACGATTGAGAATAGGGCGACACCGGCAATCATGAGCTGAAAGCTGCCCATCATCATGCCGATGATCAGCAAAATCCAGGAAAGATTGCTGCCTACGTTGGCCATGGGAACAATGCCGTTGCGCAGCGCGAGCGGCGCATACCTTTGTTGATCCTGCAACGCGTGTCCGGCTTCATGGGCCGCCACGCCGACCGCAGCGATCGAACGACCGTTGTAAACGTCCGGACTGAGGCGCAGCGTTTTGCTGCGCGGGTCATAATGATCGCCAAGCATCCCGTTCGCCGGTTCAATGCCGACATGATCCAGGTGATGGTTGGCCAGGATGCGCGCGGCGGCTTCCGCCCCCGTCAACCGGCTGCTCACCGGCATTTGTTTCGTATTTGCAAAGGCGGATTTGACTTTCCACTGTGCCCAAAGACCCAGCAAAATGCCGGGAGCGAGAATCATCAAGTAGAGCGGATCGAAGATCATGAGCAGTCTCCGCGTACAAAGTCACCATCCATTACCATCGATGGGATTATAAGCATCTTTCGTGCCGCCGGCCGAAGCACCGTGATGAGCATAAAACGATGCAATTAGCGGCCGAAGGACTGCCGGATTGGCAGTCGGCTTGTCAGGCGGGACAGCGCGTCAAACAAATTCAAGTTTCTGGAACCGTTCGCGGCAGGAAACTGTCCAATCAACCGGAAAACAAACGGACCGAGAATAGAGGTGGCTTGGTTTGGTGTTCGAGCCCACACCCCTATTCATGAAAGGTCTCGCAACTATGCAGTTTTCGAGCAAGTGCATCGCAATCACTCTGTTGCTCTTTATTCATTCCGTTCCCGTTTTCGCAGACACATTGATTGAAGTGGATGTGGACGGCACGTTCACATCCCTCGACAAGGCCATCGTGCCGACCGCGAATCCCACGATTCGCATCACTCGCGACGTCGATGTCCCGCCAGATTTCAGCGTGCTGCTGACACGCGAGGACAATCGCGCCGGCATCGGTGGCGCGGGAAAGTCGATCTCCGTCGGTGCGCCCGGCAGCGGGGCGGACTTGGAAGAAACCGGCGTCGGCACCGAGGTTTATGAAGGATCGATCCCGATCCTGACCGGCGTGAACACGATACGCATCCAACCCAACGGCGGCGGCGCAGATCTCCTCGCCGCCACCATGCTGAACTATTCCAACGACTATGAAGACGTCAACGGCAACGGAGCGCTCGACACGGGCGAGGACACGGACCACGACCGCGAACTCGACGTCGGCGAGGATGTCAACGGCAACAATGAGCTCGACATCGACGAAGACTTCAATAACAACGGAATCCTGGATGCCGGCGAAGACCTGAACGGAAACGAGTTTCTTGACTACAACGAGGACCTGAACATCAACGGGCAGCTTGATGTCTCGGAAGACCTCGATACCGACGGGCAACTCGACCAAGGAGAGGATCTCAATTTCAACGGAATTCTGGATTTCGATGTGGCCCTTCCCGTGGATGCCATGATCGATCCGAATGATCTTGTCGCCCATCCCGACGGATTTGACGAACAGGCGACGACGCTGACACTCGCATTCGATCCGACCGCGTCGGATATCGACGTCGCCAATTTTCTCCGCACAATCCCGACGGTTCATCCCTTCGACCTCGAGCCGATCGGCTTGGAAATCGACGATGTCACGGGCGAATTCTCCATGAGGGTCGTAACGCGAATCGTCGGGGGAACAGCGCCGCACGAGGCCGCCCGCCTATTGCACGGCCAGGCCCCTGGGGACTTTGAGTTCCCGCCCCCGATTCCACCCGCGTTGCCTTTGGTGTACGCGCTCATTGATCCTGCATTGATTGTTCCGTCCGTCGTCGCCGGCGAGCGTCTGCCGACTCGATTGCGAAACGGTGCGGCGCCAAATGCTGGCGAGGGGTATGAATCCTCGGGAACAAACGGCGGATTTGACAATGATGGCAACAGCCCGGACGAATTGGATATCGCCTGGCCGCATTTCTTCATTCAGACCTTTGCCGCACACCGATTGATCGACCTCCTGCCCTTTAGAGCGACACCGCGATCCGTCTGCGTCATCGACACGGGATTCGGAAACGGATCGGCGGCTCTGCCGGACATCCCCGGGGGCAGAATCCTGAACCCTCACGACCATAACGTCGCCGCCGCAGGCGGGGCCGCGCGAGCGAATCTCAATGGCGTTCGAGACGGCGGCTTTGCGACCGCACCGCATCACGGAACACAGGTGGCCTCGCTATGCTGTGGCGATGGAACCCAGTTTGTCCTGGGCACGGCGCGACGATCCCCGCTCCGTCCCATTCGCACGAACTATACGACCGTCTCCTTGAACAACTCACTAAGAACCGCTGCCAATCATGCGCGCACATCGGTCATCAACTGCTCATGGAGAATGTCAAGGGCCGCCCCAAACGCCGCGACGGGGCGCAGTTGGGTTCGTTCGATTCGCACCGGTCTTCAGACCGGACTCCAACGCGCATTCGGGCGAGGCAAGATCGTCGTCGTCTGCGCGGGCAACCTCGCCCAGAGCACCGAACTCGATTTCCCTGCCGTATTCACCGTCCCCGCGAGAAGCGGTACGGCCATCAACGATGACTTGGACGCGGCGACCGACGAAGGACCGTTTGCAAGAGATCCGGCGGAGAATCGACAGGCCATCGGCGCTGGTGCGACCGGCGTCGTCAACTCGCCGCGTGGGCCCGAACGCTATGCCTCGTCCTTCAGCAGCACGGGCACCCGTCTTACCATGACCGCGCCCGGCCAGGGCGTGATTTCGCTGAATGCCGCCACACCGTACGCGTTCTCAGGGCCCATCAACGGTTGTAGCTTTGCATCGCCGCTGATCTCAGGCGCGATCATCGAATTGATCAACGTCGCGGAAGCGCTGCCGAACGGTTTATTTTCGGGCGGCGGCGTGACCCGCGCCCAGGCGAACCAGCGTGTCGCCGATATCGTCATGGCCACGGCGGACGATCTGGGCACGACAAGCGCAGCCGCGGGAGATCGAACAAACAATGATGCAGGCAACGGCGGCGTGAGCGACAACAACTTTGGTTTCGGCCGGCTTAATATGTGGAAGGCTGCGCTTTCCGTGGCCAATCAGGGACTGTCGACACAGCATGGCCGGCCCAATTCCGGCAACGACACCACCTTCACCAACATCCCCGTCATCACCGAAGCCGACACAAAATGGTACGGCTTCGAGATCGTGACCAGCGAGCGTCACGCCTCAGTCTGGATCGACGGCACGCAACTCGCGGACGCCGGCGCAACGATCCCCAACGCACCGAACATTACGGCATACAAGGGAATTCGTTCAGACCTGCGAATTGAGCGAGGCGTCCACAATCTCACGGACGGTTCCAAGAATGACCCAGCCGTGGCCGGTCCGCCCGCAAGGCCCGGACAGGTCGTTGAGGAGGACCCGACGACCGGCATCGTCCCGGTCGGCACGCGCATTAACGATCGCGGCCAATATGTCATGACCTTCTCCATCGAACGCAAGGATCTATTCGAGTCAAATGACGAAGGCAATCCCGACCCAAGCAAACCGAAGACACTGAGCATTCGCCGGCGCGGGAAGGGTGTTGGTGATCGTCCCATCTTTAACCTCCGACTCGAAACGACGAAGATGCGGACCGGTGTTGTCACCGGTGTGACGTTCGACGATTTCGTGTTTACCGTTACGCCGCCCGACTATGGCGACGCGACCAAAAGTCCGACGCTCCTTTCAGAGGATGGTGCCCGTCATGAGAACAGCAACTTTGAATGGCTCGGCCGGCTGAACGCCCCGAATATCAAGTCCGTCACGCCCGAACACAACGCCGACAAGGATGACACCACAGGCGGTGATGCGGAGGTCGATGTGGACGGCGTCGACAACCGGCACGACTTCCATGATCGCGACGGGCGCGACGACGGCGTGCTCTTCTTCCCGCTCACCTACAAGACCGCCGCCGGAAATCCGGGCAAGGTTCGCTTCACGATCGGCACCGCGGACTCGGGCAGCCCCCGCTATAGTGCTGCCGATCCCGACAAGTCGCTTTTCGTCAATCTCTGGATTGACTGGGATGCCGACGGCAAGTGGGAAGAAAACAACAGCGAACACGTTCTCAACGGTGTTCGGATCAGACCGGTGGCCGGCGGCGGTGCCTGGCAGGTCACGAATCAAGGGACCAGCGGGTCTGTGACCGCGCACCAGCAAAACGGCGCCGACAACAACTCCGCGAGATTCGAAAGTCAGATTCCTGTCGGGGCCATCGGCAGAGGTTTGATCTGGGCCCGAATGCGGCTCGATTATGGAGAGAATGTCGGACAAAATGACCCGCTTCCGCAGTTTGAGTCCTTACGCTCGATGCGCTCAGCGACGGGAGCGGCGGGACTGACCAAGGGCGCCGCCCGCTACGGCGAGGTGGAGGACTATCTCGTCGGTTCCGATTTCGGCGACGCTCCTGATCCGTTCACCGCACCCGGCAGCTATCCGACCAAGAAAGTCAACGCCGGCGCACGACATCTCGACATGCATAAGGAATGGCTCGGCCCGGACAACAACATGCGTCCCCAGGCCACGCGCGAAATCGATGCCGATGATTTGATTACCGACGAAGACATCGTCATTAACCTCGTGGATAAGGACAAACTCTGCGACGGCGTGGTGATTCCTCCAATTGTGCCCGGTCAGATGATTGATATCGAGGTGACGGTGACGAGTTCGATCAGCGCCCGCGGCGCCGGATTTGAAGCGGCTGCCGACGTATTGGACGTCAGCCGATTCGAGGACGCCGCCGATTCGCTTCCGCGCTATGGCGTTGTCGAACCTCTGCGCCGCCTCTATCTCTCCGGCTGGGCCGACTGGAACGACTGCGACGGTAATTGGGCGCCCGCCGAAAAAATCGTGGACGACATCATCTTCCCCGATCTTTTCGGAGCGGACGGAAAATATACACTTGGCGAACTCTATACGGATACGAATAAGAACGGTGTTTGTGATAACGACGAATCCTTCACCGATCGCTTCGGCATCGACACGAAGACGTTTACCTACTCCGTCATGGTGCCGGAAGACGTCTGCTGCCCGTTCTACTTCCGATTCCGTCTGGCCTACGGTGAGGATGAAGCCACGGTCGATCTCGAAGTGAAGGAAGCCGACGAAGACGGCCGCGCCAATGTTCAGGAAAAAGGCGGCGCGCTCATGGGCGAGGTCGAGGATTACCCCGCCGTCATCTACAAGGTCTGGGACTATATCTATACGCCGATCCAGGACACCGTCTTCAGCCCGTCCGTCTGGACAAAAGACGGCGTTCCCATCGGCGAGAGCTTCCCCGAATCCGACTACCCGGGCGGACCGACGCCGATTCCGACGATCCCCCTGGAAGACCATCGCATCGTACCCACCCCGCCCAACGACTGGCATTGGGATGTGACCTACACACCGCCAGGGCATTCAAAGCAGAAACAGTTCATCGTCTGGATGGATCGCTTCGGGCAGGAGGATCTGATGTGCGTGGAGGTGGTTTGCCCGCCGCCGGTCATCACGACACCGGTGATGTTGATGGTGAACGTTGAAACGGACAGCTACCAACTCACCGATGATTTCGGTGTGATTTACGATGGCCAATGGAGTCAATATCCTGACGACATACCCCCAAGCCTGAACTTTCAGCCCACGGGCATCATGCGGTGCAACACGCTGCCTTGTTTCTGTCCCGGCGATGTCGATGGCTCGGGCTTCGTGGACACAGATGACATGATCCCCTTCGTTGAGGAATTGCTCATTATTTCCATGAACGACTGCGCGGACGTGAACCGTGACGGCCGCGTGACGGGCAGTGATATTCAGGCATTTGCAGATCTCCTACTGAGCGGCGGCGGATCGGAGTGCGTGTTCGAGCCGCGCGGAGCCTGTTGTTTGCCTGATACGCTGTGCATCGATGGAGTAACGATTGACGGCTGCTTTGCGCTTCAAGGGACCTACCAGGGCGACGACAGTGATTGTGCTGTCCCTTGCGTCCTCAACGGACCGCCGCATGATGATTGCGAGCAGGCCCAGCCGGTCATCCCGTTCAAACCGATCATCGATCAGAATGTGGACGCCACCGACGATAACGCGCCGATCTGCCAAACAGCAGGTCCGATCGGCCGCGGGCTCTGGTACATCGTGACCGGTACGGGCAACGTGATGACCGCGACGACCTGCAGTCCGATCACGGATTTCGACACCATGATCTCAGTCTATTGCGATTGCCAAAACCCGGTCTGCGTTGCAGGCAACAACGACGATAATGCCGGGCCGCCGGAATGCGATCTCTTCGGCCAGAATCTGAAGTCCACCGTGTCCTGGTGTACCGTGGCCGGTCAGCCGTACTTTCTGCTCGTGGGCGGCTTCCAGAACGAGGCGGGAACGTTCGAGCTCTTTATTGATGACGGTCCGACGTGCGTTGACCCTGTGCCGTGTTTTGGCGGCAAATGACGAATGCCCCGGCTATCGGTAGGCGGGGTTCTGGAAGTCCGATCGACATCCGGCATCCCATTGCGATCGTTGGTTCCCGTGGGCGGGGATACCGCCGGCATCTTTGATCATGCGGGCCATGTGCAACAGGTTCCAGGTCATGAACGTCGTGTTACGATTGGTAAAGTCGTTTTCCGGGCCGCCTGATCCAGGGTCCAGGTACGACGGGCCCGGCCCTGCCTCGCCCAGCCAATCCGCGTCGGCCTGCGGTGGAATAACGTAGCCCAGGTGTTGCAACGAGTAGAGGATGTTCATTGCGCAGTGCTTGCCGCCGTCTTCGTTGCCGGTAATCAGACAGCCGCCGACGCGCCCGTAGTAGGCATATTGTCCGTGCTCGTTGAGCAGATGACTGGTCGCATAAAGCCGCTCGACGACTTTAGTACAGACCGAGGTCTTTTCTCCGAGCCAGATCGAAGAGCCGATGACCAGGATGTCGGCCGCCATGACTTTCTGGGAAATCTGCGGCCAGTCGTCTTGGGACCAGCCGTGCTCGGTCATGTTCGGCCATACGCCGGTCGCGATCTCATAATCGACGGGTCTCAAACATTCCACGGAGACCCCGTTCTTTTTCATGATGCCGATGGCGATGTCGATCAGCCCCTGAGTATGCGACAGCTCCGGTGATTTCTTGAGAGTGCAGTTGAGAAAAAGCGCCCTAAGGTCGGAGAAATCCCATTTGCTTTCGCTGCACAATTGCTCTTGCTTGTCGTTAAGCGTCATGATGTTCTCCTTGGAGAGTGGGAGATTTCTGAACAAAGAATCGCAAATTTGTACCACTAATTTCATCGAATGGGTACTCGTCTGACGCTCTATGTCGGAGAACACGTATCCGAAAGGAACAGAGGCTTGTAGGAAAGGGCAGGCGAGCGCGCCGTGGCTTGCCTCTTCGCCTCGACCGAGGCTCCGGTGTGCACGCCGATATTTTTTCATATGCTCTTGACATATTCCTATATTGGAATATGATATTCGTATGGCGAGAGCGGCAACGACCTCAGACGTCTTCAACGCAATTGCCGAGCCTCGGCGCCGAGCGATTCTGGAATACCTCGACACCGACGAACGGCCCGTGAACGACGTCGTGAGCGCGCTGAAATTGGATCAGCCCTCGGTCTCGAAGCACCTGGGCGTCTTGAAACAGGTGGGGCTCGTCCGCGTCAGGCAGGTGGGCCGGCAGCGGCTCTACAGTACAAACGGAACGGGACTTCGAACCGTGCATGACTGGACAAAACAATTTGATCGTTTCTGGGGTTCCCAGCTTGAACGGCTTAAGGCCCATGCGGAACGCAAGGCCCGTTTCGAGCGGGGCTCACAAACGAATGCGCGTCGCCATGGCAAGGCCAGGCGAAAGCGGGATTCGTGAAACGCGTAAATGACCAAGACCGGTCCGTGGGCCGGTCCAAGGCAGATCGGCGGACGATGAATCGCCTCCGACTTTCGAATGGAGATACAGATGTACGCACAAGACGAACTGACGGAAAAACTCACACTGGACATCGTAAAGGAGATCGAAATCGATGCACCGGTCTCGGTAGCGTTCGACGCACTGCTGGAGCAACTCGGACCTTTGAACGCGCGTCCCGACGGTGAACCGTTGCCGATGAAGCTGGAACCATGGCCTGGCGGACGCTGGTATCGCGACCTGGATAATTCGAACGGACATTTTTGGGGGCATGTCCAGGTCATCAAACGACCCACGCTTCTGGAGATCACCGGGCCCTTGTTCATGTCGTACGCGGCGATTTCCCACGTGCAATACCGGCTTACGCCGCAAGGCGATGCCACCCATTTGGCCCTGAGGCATCAGGCGCTGGGCTGCGTGATCCAGGAACATCGCGACGGTGTGGCCCACGGCTGGCAACGTCTTCTCGAACAGATCCGTCATCAGGCGCAAGCGTGATAACAACACCGATGTTCGAACGGCAGGAAAGAGTTTACGGCGTTGCAACGCCACTTTGATGTTTTGACAAAGGAGCTAACAGATGAAAGCAATGGACCTGATCAAAATGGCGCTTCAGTCCAGTGATCAATTTACGACACAACTCATTGACGACATGCGCGACGCGCCGTTGACGCAGCCGACTTCGAACGGCGGGAATCATCCGCTGTGGGTTCTGGGACATCTGGCGATCGGAGAAGGACTGATCCGGCAAGTCGTTCTTGGGGAATCAAACCCCGTCGCCCACTGGGAGGGCATCTTCGGCTTCGGCAGCGAGCCCTCCGATAACGCAAGCGACTATCCGTCTTTTGACGAGGTGATGGAGAAGTATCGCGAACTGCGCGCTGAAAACATGCGGCTGCTCGATGAGTTGGGTGAAGAAGGGCTTGATCGACCGACCAAAGCGCCGCCGCCGGGTCTCGAAGCGCTCTTTCAAACGGCGGGCCAGACCTTCCTCATTACTGCCATGCATCAAATGAACCATCGCGGTCAGGTGGCGGATGCCCGTCGGATGGCAGGCCGCAAGCCGGTGTTTACACCCGAAGGGGCGGCGGCGTAGCTCAACTCTCCCAGATATGACAAGGCTTTGAGGGGCCGGGACCATTCGGTCTCGGCCCTCAAAACATACAGATTTCCTAATTCGTTGCCCAAAAAGGACTAATCAGCTTAGTCCGATATTCTCCCTCATCAGCCAAAATCAACACACGCAATGCTCGTGCTTCCAAACGCGCCCGTTTCCTTGTAGTTCGTGTCTCGGCCTGATAAAATGTTTTACATGGATGGGAATGCAGGTTCCATCGACGGAACAAGGGGAATTCGATCATAGCCTCTGACTCAGAGGCCAAGTCTTGCGGGATCGAGGAGCATTGACCATGTTTAAAAAGGCTTCAGTTGCCGTTGCTGTTTTTGCATTCAGCGTTTCGCCCGTGTTGGGCGGTTTGATTGACACGGTCGTGGACACGACCCCCGGCGGGGCGACGGTCGACGCGAACGTCAACGTCGGCGAATACGTCGGCACCGTCTCCGGAGGTGGTGCCGGATTCGGCAACCCGGTCGGCGGAGGAACCTTGAGTGTCGATTCGGACGCCAACGGCATCTACATGGGCTTCAGCAGCATGGGCGATATCTCGGGGAACTCTATCGTCGTCTATTTCGATGTCGCCGCCGGTGGCTTCGCTGACAACTCGACGATCAATGACAACGCTGATTTTGGTCGTGGACGCATTTCGTCCGCCGCCAATCCCCTGACCTATCCTTTCGATGCCGACTACGGATGGACGATCAGTTCGGCCTTCGGTGGTTTTCAAGCCCTCTTCCAACTCGCCGCGGGCGGCGACAACTCGCTGAACTTCGCAGGTTTTGGCGTCACGGCGGATCCGATCGGAGAGTTTCCCAGTAACTCGACGTATGAGTTTTTCATCCCGTACGTTGATCTTGGGATCAGCGCGGGCGACACCGTTGATTTCGTGGTCACCTATGGAAACAACAATACGCCTGCCTTTATGTCGGACGAAGGCTTCCCCAATCAGTTCGTCGGCAATCCCGGCGACGGTCCGGTGGCGTTGACGGACTTTCATCGCCTCGTGACCATCCCAGAACCGGCCACGATGGTGTTGCTGACGATCGGTGCCGTCGCTTTCATTCGTCGGCGACGCTAGCCCTCGCTTCCATATCCAAATTCTTTTCATCGCTGCCCGGCCCGACGACCATCCCGATTGCATGCACACCGATGGCCTTGAATGGCCGCTGCGCCGACCGCCGTTGCCCGGACGCTTACCTTTCCAACGATTGACCCCTAGAATAATCGCCGACTCGGGCGGGGCGGTGCGGATCCGACCCCAACCACGATCAGGGGTGTCACCATGAGTACCAGTCGGCACGTACAAATCGTCGAAACATTCCTCAAGGCCTGCGAATTGAGCGAGGACGCGCGACAGGCCTATTTGGATGAAGCGTGCGAGGGCGACCCGGGCATGCGCGCCGAGGTCGAGGACCTTTTGAACCACGACCGTACGCGCGGGCTGATCGACAAGCCGGTCGTGAACATGGAATGGGTCAAGATGGACGACGTGGCGCGGGATACGACCCCGTCGCGGGTCGGACGATATGAAATCCTGAAGAAGCTGGGCGAAGGCGGCATGGGCACGGTCTATGAAGCCCGCCAGGCCAATCCGAGTCGTGCCGTTGCGCTGAAAGTGATTCGACCGGGCCTGTCGTCAAGGGCCCTGGTTCATCGGTTTGAACAGGAGGCACACCTCCTCGGGCTCTTGCGTGATCCGGGGATCGCGCAGATCTACGAAGCGGGGACCGCCGACGCCGGTCACGGCCCTCAGCCGTTTTTTGCCATGGAGTTGGTCGATGGACCGCCGTTGACGGATTATGCGCACGTCAAGAAGCTCGACGTTCGCGCGCGACTGCAATTACTCACCAAGGTCTGCAGCGCCGTTCATCATGCCCACCAGAAAGGCATCATCCACCGCGATCTGAAACCCAGCAACATTCTCGTTGATTCAAAAGGACAGCCGAAGATTCTTGACTTCGGCGTTGCCCGGGCCACGGACTCGGATGTCAAAACGACGACCCTTCAGACGAACGTCGGACAGCTTGTCGGCACGCTTCCCTACATGAGCCCGGAGCAGGTCTCCGGTGATCCGAACTTGCTGGACATACGCTCCGACGTGTATGCCCTCGGGGTCATCGGATACGAACTTCTGACCGGCCGTTTGCCGCACGATGTTCAGGAAATGCCTCTGCCCGAAATTGTTCGGGTGATCAAAGACGAAGACCCGGATCGGCTGAGTTCGGTCAACCGGATTTTCCGAGGGGACATCGAGACCATCATTGCCAAGGCCATGGACAAGGACAAGGAGCGCCGATATCAGTCGGCGGCCGAATTATCCTCGGACATTGAACGATTTCTCCAGGACGAACCCATTGCCGCAAGGCCCGCCAGCGCGGTCTATCAGTTTCGAAAATTCGCGCGGCGGAACCGCGCGGTTGTCTGGTCCAGTGCCAGTGTGATGGTGACGCTTGTCGTGGCTTTGATTCTGACGATCAGTTATGCCGTGCGCGCGACGCATGCGGAAGAGGTGGCGACCGACCAGCGTGATCACGCCAAGAGCGCGCTCAGCCAGTCCGAGGCTGTGATCAAGTTTCTGACCGAGATGCTCCGCGCCGTCAGCCCCGAGCTCAAGGGACGGGACGTTACCGTGAGAGAAATCCTGGATGAGTCGGCAAAGACGATTGGTGACCAACTCGCGAAACAGCCGTTGGTCGAGGCGCGAGTTCGCGACGTGATCGGGAAGTCGTACAGTGAGCTTGGCCAACCCAATGCTGCCGAACCCCATTTGCTCCGGGCGTTGGAGTTGAGGGAAGAGCTTCTTGGCACCGACCACTTCGACCGGATCCAGACGCTCAAGAACCTGGCCATGAACCACCACTACTTGGGGAAGTTCAAGGAGGCGGAATCCGCCTGGCGCGAGGCTTATGAATTGCTCCAGCAAACACACGATCCGGAACACGAAGAGGTCTTGCACGCCATGACCGGCTTGGGACTCGCGTACAACAGGTTGGGGCGATACGACGAAGCGGAGTCGTTGTATCTCATGGCTTACGACACGCGCCAACGCACCTTGGGGCCCAACGCCGTGGCGACCATAAACAACGCATACACCTTGGGCATGTTGTATTTTGTGATGGAGCAGGAAAAAGAAGCGGAGCTGTTTCTGAAAGAAGCCTTGGCGGGCGAGCGAAGGATACATAGTGACGACCATCCTCGGGCGCTCGGAGCCCTGTACGGACTGTCGCAGGTGCGCGAACGCCAAAGAAAAACCAAGGAAGCCGTCGCCATGCAGATCGAGGTGTTGGAAAAGGGGCGATCTGTTTTCGGCGAAGAGCACGGCTTCATCCTGTCCGTCTCGGCCGCGTTGGCCTCCAACTATGGACGACTCGGTCGTATCGAAGAGGCCGAACGCCTGCTGACTGAAACGATGGAAACCGTCGTGCGGACGCTTGGAGAGGAACATCCCGAGAGCTTGTCGATGAAGGGCCAGCTTGCGATGTTGTATGAGAAAATGAGGCGCTTTGAGGAAGCGGAGCCCTTGATTCTGGAAGTCCTGGACATCAAACGCCGAAACTTGGGAGATGAACATCCCTCAACGTTGATGGAGCTGGACCGCCTCGGTGACAACTATCGGGTCTGGGGACAATACGACAAAGCGCAGGAAGTGTATGAGCAATGTCTCACCGCGCGCCGCAGGGTGCTCGGCGATAAGAACCGTATGACGTTGGAGGTCATCAGTGACCTGGGCATCGTCTACTATCGCCGTCAGCAGTTCGAAAAGGCCGTCGAGTTGTTCAAGGAGGCGGTCGAAAGTTCACGCGAGACCTTGCCGGCCGATCACGATGACCGGGGAACCTTTTTGAATCTTCTCTCGCT
The DNA here is from genome assembly GCA_022360095.1 of Phycisphaerales bacterium. Classification (GTDB taxonomy): domain Bacteria; phylum Planctomycetota; class Phycisphaerae; order UBA1845; family UTPLA1; genus JAKSDK01. Next base: position 119,911 of record JAKSDK010001512.1, on the reverse strand, counting down.
CGCGCTTCATAAGCATGGCAAGACGGAGGAATCGTTGCCCTATGTGAAGGAGGCCTACAAGATCTGGTCCAAGACCCGAGGCCCAACGCATCCGAGGACCGTGTTGCTGGCCGACAATCTGGTCAAGGCCTATGAGTTCCTGGGGCAACCGGAGAAAGCGGAGCAATGGAAAGCCAAGCTCCCCAAGTCAGCGAACGAAGAGGCTGATTCCGAAAAATGAAAAGTCTTGTGTTCGGAAGCGCCGCCGCGAAGAACGGGCTAAAGGCAATTCCACAAATACACGCCGCCCGTCGCCACTTTCGCTGATTGCGAAAGACGCCGAAGATCGACCAGCAGCGGCCTAATGTCATCGGCTTGACATTCCAACTCGTCCGTTGCCGACCACTCTGATGCAAGTCGTTCGATTTCTTGCTCGTCGACCCTGCTGAGACGGTCACGCAGGTCATCCGGCAGACGGTGAATCATTCTGCTGCCTGAATCGACGTCTAGAATGCAGTCGAACGCGTCCATGTCTTCGTCTTGCCATTCCGTACGGTGAACGATCGCCCGGAGAATGGACAACTCAAGTGGCGTGATGCCCTTCCACTGAACTCGGTCCGTATCAATCTGGTTTCTTGCATCGCCACGATGTCGAGCGGCAACGTCATTGTCAGCGACGTAAAAATCGGAAAGGATGGCCATGATATTCTCCCTTCGTGGCATGACGGACGATGGCTTCTTGCATACAGGATTCCATCGACATGAGCATTCCCGGGGTTGAGACGGGGGGAACGCACTTTGGCGCCGATAACCACTTCTACAATCGTCAGATACGAGTGTGGCCGCCTTCGGAATTATGGAAGATGATGAGCCTCGAATGGTCGATGATCACGGCATTGGAGACAAGTGTGGCCGATTATCGCAATGACCCAGGCCTCGACTATTCCAAAACGATCACGTTTTTCGATATAATGTCGTCCGTCATTATGTCTGCGAATATTCTTGGAGGGAGCAAGATGGCCGTGAAGCGCGCGCATGTTCTTTGGGTGGCCGCATTCATCCTATGTGGATTTCAAAACACGATCGTCAAAGGCGGAACCACCGCGTTGACAACGGTCCGGGTGGCCTCCGGCATTGATCGGCCGTTGTCCGTGACGGCGTCCCCGGGCGATTCCACACGGTTGTTCATCCTGGGCGAGGGTGGCATCATCTCCATCCTCAATCTGGAAACCGGGACGCTGAACGCTGCGCCGTTTTTGGACATCACCGACAGGGTGGATTCAACGGAAGCGCGCGACCAGGGGACGGGCGGCATGGCGTTCGATCCGGATTATGAGAACAATGGTTTCTTCTATGTCACTTACTTCCGGGACATCGGCGGCGACTTTTCCTGCGTCGTGGCCAGATATTCGCGGCTGACCGTCGACACGGCCGATCCCGACAGCGAACAGATTCTCATGGTCATCGATGAGCCGGCCGTCTTCCATGACGTCACTTGGCTGGCATTCGGTCCCAACGACGATTACCTGTACATCGGTGTCGGCGACGGCGGACTGGTTTCAGGCGCACGGGAATCCGCGCAGGACATCACGATGTTGAGAGGGAAAATCCTTCGCATCGACCCTCACGGCACCGACGGTCCCGGTGGAAACTATGGCATCCCGCCGACCAACCCCTTCGTGGGTGTCGCCGGCGCGGATGAGATCTGGTTTTACGGATTGCGAAGCCCCTGGCGGGGCGCGTTTGATCCCGCAACCGGAGATTTTTGGCAAGGCGACGTCGGGCAGGGTTCGTGGGAAGAACTGAACTTCATTGAGGGCGGCGGAGTCGGCGGCGAGAATCTTGGCTGGGATTGCCGCGAAGGCGCGCACAATTTTGATTTCGACAAAGACTGTCCGTCTCAAACGTTTGTCGAACCGATTCATGAGTATTTCCATAATTCAGGTCGGTGTGCAATCATCGGCGGCGCCGTCTATCGCGGTTGCGCCATTCCGGAGCTGCAGGGCGCATACTTTTTCTCGGATTTTTGCACGGATGAGATCTGGTCACTTCGCTACGACCCCCAGAGTCAGATGATCACCGAATTTATCGAACGACACGGCGAGCTTCAGCCGGCCGACGGATTGAATCTTGAGTTGATTACGTCTTACGGGACCGATGCGCTGGGAGAGATGTACCTCTGCTGTCGTGGCCAGGACGGTAACGTGACGGACACGCCTGGTGAAGTCTATAAAATTGTTCCCTTAGAGGTCTCGACTGAGCAAAACTTCGACGCCGACCCAGGCACGTTTACCTATCAGGACGATACTTTCCGCAGCACGTCCAATCCCAATCTCGCCGACGGAACCTATGAGGCCGCCGGCGGCCAGGCGGGTGGCGGCCTGCGGGTCATCCTCGGTGGGGACTCGACCGAGATGTCCGGCGGCTGGGCGAGAAATATCGAAATCGTCGGTGCTCCAGCCACGGTCCAGATCAAGTTGTCGTTCCGCTTGCTATTCACCGGAGGCTACGAGTCCGACGAATTCGGACAAGCGCTCATGAGTGTGGACGGCACACTGATCGGGCAACCGCCCAATGACTACCTTTTCCAATTTGTCGGCAACGGAAACACCAATTTCGATAGCGGATGGGTCACGAGGGCATTCAGCCTTACGCTTGCCCCGGGCATGCACGAAATCATCGTCGGCGGCTATAACAACAAAAGCACGGTGCCCCAGGAAGTCACAGAAATCCTGTTTGATGATTTCCGAGTGGCCGTGTTCAGCGGAGATACGGATGCGGACACCATCCACGACAATTGTGACAATTGCCCCGCGAATGCCAATACCAGTCAGGCCGATGCCGACGGCGACACGACGGGCGACGCATGCGACGGTTGTCCCAACGACGCGAACAAGATCGCCCCGCAAAACTGCGGTTGTGGTGTCGCGGAGGTCGCTGACGGCGACATGAACATCGACGGCATTACAGATAGTGAGGACATTCAACGTTTCGTGGACGCGTTAACCAGTGGCTCCCCGACGTTGGATGACGCCTGTCACGGCAACTTCAACGGGGTCAATGATCTCGACATCGACGACGTCCCGGGTTTCGTCAATGCACTGTTGTCCGCGCCGTAGCGAGCGCAGATTTGTCCTTGGGAATCGGTCGAACGCCACGGAAGGCGGTTCCTAGCGCCGGATTTCAATAAAAAATATCAAGAATACCCCTCCGAATATTCGATTTAGTAAGGGTTGTCCCTTATCTTCTAGCATAAGAAGAGAAGGCGCAAAACTCGCCGGGTCTTCGCCGATCATACAATTAATATGTCCAAGATTCAGATGTCTACAAGGCTGTCCACATTCAGTAGCGGTGTCGTCAAGGACGAGGCGAGTCACACACTTCGCCATACCGTGTTGATGGCGACGCTGACCTTTATCGCCATGGTGCCGGTGACCATGCTGGTTGCGCCGTTGAAGGAGCTCATCAGCCTGCGTTACGGCGCCTCGGCGTTTGCGACGCACAGTTTCATGTCGGTGAACATGATCGGAGCGATCATCTTCGCACCGCTGATGTTTCTCTGGGTAGACATTCGGAATCATCGAAAACGAGTGGCGGTTTTCGCCTTGGCCGCAGATGCCGTCTTGTTATCCTTGATGGCCCTCATGCCGAATCTGGCGCTCATTCTGATCGTCCGGTTTTTCGAAGGGGCCGCGCACATTCTGGCACTAAGCACATTGATGGCGATGGCCTCCGCTTGGGCGGGCGAGGGACGCCGAGGGCGCGTTATGGGGCTCGTCGGCACGGCCATGATGTTCGGCACAGCCTGCGGCACTCGAATCGGAGGATTGATCTGGGAACATATTGTGGTTCCCGAGTGGACGTTTCATATTGCCGGGATGATTGCAGCGGTCGCCGCGCTATGCACACAACTTTTCGCCGCGGAACCGGCGGCGCAAGGCGAAGCACGGCATCGTTCGCGCGACGTTCTTCAGACGTTACGGCAAACGCCGAACCTGCTCATTGCGTTCTTCTACGCGTTTATTGACCGGTTGTGTGTCGGCGTTCTGATCACGACCTTCTGTCTGTTCCTGGCCGACGTGCATGGGCTTGACCCGAGCGCTCGAAGCAGATTGCTTTTGATGTTCCTGTTGCCTTTCGCTTCATTGGTTTATCCCGCGGGACGCTTGGTTGATCGCCTCGGCCGGGTTTGGCCGATTGTCCTGGGCTCGCTCGGATTCGGGATCATCTTCAGCTTCTACGGAGTACTCTCTCTTAGCGGACTCTACTGGATCATGATCCTGTCCGGAGTTCTCAGCGCATCCATGTTCGCTGCGAATCTGACGTTGTGTACCGACCTGACCCCCGTGTCTCAGCGCGGCGCAGCCTTCACAGGCTTTAACATGGCCGGATCTTTGGGTTTCTTGTTGGGCCCGTTGTTCGCCGGCGGGTTGTTTGCAACGCTCTCCAACCACATGGTGACATTAGCGGCCTACCAGTGGACCTTCCTGGTCGCCGGCGGCGCTGAGATCTTGTGCGCCGCAGTCACTCTGCCGATGCTGCTCCGATTGAAACGATCCGGAAGCGTCGCCTAGCGCCTCAAAAAAAGTTCGAATCAAATACAAAGCCCCAGGCCGCCGTGCCTGGGGTTTTTTCATACCACACCAATGGGCCGATTCCGCGCAACTACAGTGCCAAATCGTCCAATAATCGGATGCGCATATACGACGTTCGGGCGACCTGACGGACCTGCGCAACCGTTGTTTTCAGTCGAAAGGCGTCACGATGATCGAGCGGCCGCTTGGCTGAGTCTCGGATTCAAAAGAACCGAAATCCGTAATAAAGGACCCACCTCCGTAGTTCGATTAAGGACAGTACGTATGGAGTGAAGCCAATTGTAGGTTGATTGCTTATTCGAGAAAGGGAAGGCCCTATGACCGCTGCAATCGCTGAGCCGCAGACCAATAAGGACGCTGATACGACTCAAGATTCTGCCCTGGAGTCTGCGAAAACCACAACGCAGATCGTCAGCTTCAGGTTGGCCAACGAGGAATACGGCGTGAACATCATGCAGGTGCAGGAAATCATCCTCCTGGGCCAGATCACGAAGATGCCGGAGGTGCCGGATTACATTTGTGGTTTGATCAATCTTCGAGGTCATGTGATTCCGATCATTGATCTTCGCCGTCGATTCGGACTTCCGGCTCATGATAGCGATGAGCACACGCGAATCATTGTTGTCAACGTATCGGACAAGACGATCGGCATGGTCGTCGATGCCGTGGATGAAGTGCTGCGTATCACCGCGGAACAGATCGAACCGCCGCCGTCGAGCATTGCCGGCATCGATCATTCTTACATTACGGGACTGGTGAAATTCGAGAAGAAGCTGCTCGTCCTGCTCAGCATCGAGAACATTCTCTCGGAAGATGAGCAGGCCAAGATTGCTTCGCTTGGCGGTCAGAACGTGTAACAACGCGGCTCGAGGCCTGCGTTTTGAATAGTTAACAACAAAGGGCGTCCTTTTCGGAAAGGCGATATTCATGGCGGAGAAAAAGACTATGACAGAGAACAACGAAACGGCTGGTCGGATAAACACGATGGCTGTCATCGAAAATGCCCCGACGAACATCATCCTTGCGGACGCGGAACTGAACATCACGTATGTCAACCCCGCAACCGTGAAGTCACTTGAGCCGCTGGCTCATTTGCTCCCCGTGCCGCTGGAGAAGGTCGTCGGAAGCAATGTCGACATCTTCCACAAAGATCCGTCTTATCAGCGCAACATTCTTTCCAACCCGAGGAATCTGCCTCACATGGCGGATATCGAACTCGGTGATCACAAGCTGAGCCTCCTCGTCACGGCCATTTACGACGAGAACAACGAATACTCCGGCCCCATGGTCACATGGGAGGACGTGACGGATAAGCGTCGATCCGAAACGGAGCAGCAGCGGCTGGAGCAGATGGTGGCCAACTCGCCCACCCCCGTCATCCTGGCCGATGCCGACTTCAACATCACGTACATGAACCCCGTCTCTGAAAAGACGCTCCAGTCGCTGGAGCAGCACCTGCCCTGCAAGGCAAGTGAGATCGTGGGCAAGAACATCGACTTCTTCCATCAGAACCCGGCGTATCAGCGCGGCATTCTGAACAATCCCAACAACCTCCCGCATCGGGCGGATATCAAGATCGCCGATCAGACGCTCGACCTGTTGGTCAGCCCGATCAGAGATGGCGACGGCAATTTCATGGGGCCGATGGTCACCTGGGAAGTCGTCACGGATCAGCGCCGGGCAGAGAAAGAGCAGCAGCGGCTGGAGCAGATGGTGGCCAACTCGCCCACGCCGGTCATTCTGGCCGACGCCGACTTCAACATCACCTACATGAATCCGATTTCTGAGCAGACGCTCAAATCGCTCGAGCAGCACTTGCCCTGCAGAGCGAATGAGATCGTGGGCAAGAACATCGACTTCTTCCACCAGAACCCGGCCTATCAGCGCGGGATTCTCAGCAATCCGAACAACCTCCCGCACCGCGCGGATATCAAAATCGCTGATCAGACGTTGGACCTGTTGGTCAGCCCGATCAACGACGCCGACGGCAACTTCATGGGCCCGATGGTCACCTGGGAAGTCGTCACCGACAAGCGCAAAGCCGAGTTCGAGTCGGCCAAGATGTCCGCGATGATTGAAAACGCTCCGGTGAACATCATCATGGCCGACAAGGAATTGAACATCACGTATGCAAATCCTGCGACCGTCAAGGCCTTGACGCCGTTGTCCCATCTCCTCCCGGTGCCAATCGATAAGGTCGTCGGAAGCAACGTCGACATCTTCCATAAGAATCCGTCCTACCAGCGAGGCATTCTCGCCGATCCCAAGAACCTGCCTCACCAGGCGGTCATCGAACTGGCAGACCAGAAGCTCGACCTTCTCGTTAGCGCGATCTTCGATGACAAGGGTGAGTACATCGGTCCGATGGTCACCTGGGAGAACATCACCGAGAGGCTCGCCATGGAGCAACGGTCGAAGGAGATGGCCGAGGAGACGGAACGCAACGCCCAGGAATTGCAGGACAAGGTCGATCAGCTTCTGACGAATGTCCAGGCGGCTGCGGCCGGTGACCTCACCACGGAAGTCAAGATCCAAGGCGCCGATGCCGTCGGGCAGTTGGGTGCCGGTCTGGCCAAGATGATCAAATCGCTGAGCCAGGTCATCATGCAGATCACCGAGTCGGCCGACCAGTTCGCCGAAGGTGCTCGTGTGGTGTCCGAGGGTTCAACGTCGTTGTCCGACGGTGCTCAAACCCAGTCCGCCAACGTCGAGCAGATGTCGGCGTCCGTGCAGTCTTTGAGCAAAATGATCGAAAGCGTTGCTGAGAATGCCCAGAAGGCGAACACGGTCGCCAGGGAAACCAGCAAGCGTGCCGAGGACGGCGGGGCAGCCGTGGACAAGAACATCGATGCGATGAAGCTCATCGACAAGTCCGCCGAGCAGATCGCCGAGATCATCAGCGTGATTTCGGAAATCGCGGCTCAGACCAACCTGCTCGCATTGAACGCCGCGATCGAGGCCGCTCGGGCCGGCGAACACGGCATGGGCTTTGCGGTCGTTGCCGACGAAGTTCGCAAATTGGCGGAGCGTTCGAGTGAAGCCGCCAGCGAGATCACGACGTTGATCAAGGAGTCGACGCAGCGGGTCAAGGAAGGTGCCGAGCTGAGCGAACAGACCGGCGAAGCCCTGAAGAAGATCATCGAAGGCGTCGAGGAAACGGCGAACAACATCTCTCAGATCGCGAGTGCGACCGAGGAGCAGAACTCCACGGCTTCCGAAGTCAACACCGGCATTCAGAATGTCGCTTCGATCACGGAAAACAACGCGTCCGCGGCTGAGGAAATGGCCGGTTCGTCCGAAGAGTTGTCGGGCCAGGCGGCACAGCTCAAGGAGCTGGTCGGCGCTTTCAAGGTCAGTGAGTCCAGCGCGGCTGATGCTGAATAAGCGATATCGTCGTAGGACTGCGTAGATGACGGTCGGTCCACGTTGGGCAGTGATCTGGCATCCTGCCCGACGTGGTCAGATCGAAAAAACAACCTTCGATGCAGCCCATCTGCTTTAGAACGGAGTCGAGCTTATGGAACTGAAGAAGTTGACGATTGCGGAATTCAAGAAGATCGCCTCATTCGTCTATGAGAAGACCGGCATTCATCTTGAAGAAAGCAAGCTGGGGCTGCTGAGCAACCGGCTCCGCAAGCGGCTTCGAGCTCTGAAGCTTGATACGTTCAACGACTATTTCAAGCTGATCCAAAGCAAGGAAGGCTACGAGCAGGAACTCCCGCATTTTCTCTCGGCCGTCACGACCAACGAAACATACTTTTTTCGAAACGAAAAGCTCTGGGAATATTTCAGCAATGATCTCATTCCCAATTTCATCAAGATGAAAGGGTCCGGTTCGAAGGCCGTGCGAATCTGGAGTGCGGCCAGCAGCACCGGCGCCGAGGCTTATACGGCGGCGATCCTTCTTCGCGAGTTGCTTCCCAATTTCAATTCGTGGAACGTCAGGATCATCGGCACGGACATCAGCAAGAACGTGCTCGATGCGGCGAAGGCCGGCGTTTACAACACGTACGCCTTATCCAAGACGTCCAAAGAACGTGTCGAGCGCTGGTTCAAGCCCGTCGGCGACGACTTCGAATTGAAGGACGAGATCAAGAAACTTGTGACCTTTCAGTTCCATAATCTGAGAGATAAGTTTCCGAACGGACGATTCGACCTCATCTTCCTGCGAAACGTCCTGATGTACTTTGACAACAAGATGAAGAAGCAGGCCATCACCGTTGTGTCCGATGCGCTGGCCCAAGGTGGTCATCTCATCATCGGTGACGTCGATCCGATCCGTACGATCCCGGAATTGAACGAGCACATGAAGCTGGACTACATTCGTCCCGGGACCTATTTCAAGCCCGGTGTGAATAGCAAGGAATCTCAGGCTCAGAAACAGTTAGTGACAAAATGAGTGAACCTTCTTTAGACATCTCAGAAGAACTCCTGAGCAGCTTCCTCGACGAAGCGCCGGAGTATCTCGATATCCTGGACGAAGGCTTGATGGCCTTCGAGGAGAAAGCCGGAAGCGGCGGACTTTCGCTTGAAGATCCCGAAGATCAGGCTCGCATGAACGAGATGTTCCGTGCGGCGCACAGTCTCAAAGGACTCGGCGCCGCGATGGGATTCGACAAGATCCGTGATCTGACCCATTTGATGGAAACGCTCTTCGATCACGTCCGAATGGGCAAACGCACGCTGACTCCGGCCGCGATTGACACACTCTTCGGCGTTTTCGACAAACTCAAGGAACTGGTCAAGGAGCTGACCGAGCCGACGGATGAACCGGTCACCATCGAAGATGCGCTGGCTACGCTGGAGGCGATTCTCAGTTCTCCCGAGACTTCCAGCGACGCGGCGCCGGCTCAAGAAGAAGCAGCACCGGCTCCGGAGGATACGACGCCGACTTCGAATGATGCGGCGCCGGCAGCGGACGAAGCGCCTTCAGAGACGCCCATCGTTGAAAAACCCAAGAATCCCGCAGTGGATCTGGAGAGCTCCATCCTCGACAACGCGGAAATGGCCGTGTTGTTTGTCGAAACGACGCTCGAAACGCTGGACCAGTTGAACGACGAACTTCTCAAGCTCGAACAATCTCCCAGTGATCTCGATGTCATCAACGACGTCTTTCGATGCGCTCATAACATCAAAGGGGCGACAGGAGCGGCCGGTTGTCATGCTCTGTATCAACTCACGCATGACATGGAGACGGTCCTCGACCTCGTTCGACACTCCAAATTGCAGCTTGATGACCTCATGATGCAGGCCGTGTTCGGTGCCGCTGACAAGGTTCGCGCCGATGTCAACCTCATCAAAGAAGGAAAGGCGGCAGAATTGTCCGATGACGGGCTGGGGTTGTTCGACAAATGGTTGCCGGACGCGTCCGGTGCGTCGGACGCAACGCCCGCCGAGGATGTCCCGCAGGCTGAGGCTCAGGACGAAGAACCACAGCCCGTTCAAGAACCCTCGACAACGGAATCGTCCGAGGCTTCGAACGACGACATCAAGTCGGTCGAGATTACGTTCCCCGAGAATTTCAGCGAAGCAGAAATCCAGGCCTACCTCATCTATAACAAGCTCTCCGAAGCGGGCGATATCATTCAGACCATCCCTGATGTCGATTCGATGGACGGTTCGTCTCCGCTTGAGAAGATCGTTTATCAAATTAATACGAGCGTCGCACCGAACGAGCTCAAGAAGATGGTCGAGAGTTATGGAATTGAGCGTGTCGAAGTTTCCGGCTCGGATTCCAGCGATGAATCCGTTGCGGAAGCTCCCGCGCCGGCAGACGTGGAGGCTGCACCTGTAAATAAGGAAACCTCGTCGGTCGAAAAGGAAACTCCATCCGCGACGGAAGAATCCAGCGACATGAAGACTGACGTCAAGGCTGATGCCGCTTCACCGAGCCCCGCACCGTCCGGTTCAACCCCCGCTCCGAAGGCGGAGGAGGCTGCTCCGGCTTCGAAGCCGAGCACGTCGACCGCGGCTGCGGCAAAGGCGAAGACACCGGCCAAAGTCGGTGAAACCATTCGCGTCGATCTTGAGCGACTTGATCAGTTGATGAATCTCGGTGGCGAACTGGTTATCAATAAGGCGCGTCTGACGCAGATCCACGGCCGGATTGATCCTCTTTTCCGAGGGCAGAACATCGAGTATCTGGTCGAGGACATGGTGGAGCGAATGTCCCAGCTCAACCAGGGCTTGCACAGCCTTTCGCCGGCTGAGAAAGATGCAAAGCGCGTCGGCGAACTGTCCGAGCTTACGCTCCATCTGTCCAATGACTTTGACAACGTCAAAGGAATGATCAACCGTGTTCGCAGCGGTCGTTCAGCCATGAACGACTTTTCAGAAACGCTACACGCTCTTAATCGTGTTTCCGAGGGCATGCAAAAGCGGATTATGGAAACGCGAATGGTTTCCGTCGGACCCCTGTTCCAGCGATTCCGGCGCGTTGTGCGAGATATCTCACGTTCTACGGGCAAGAAGGTCGAACTCGTGCTGATGGGCGAATCGACCGAACTCGACAAGCGCATGATCGACGAACTGGGCGACCCGCTCACGCACATGATCCGAAACAGTGTCGATCACGGCATCGAAACGCCTGAAGAGCGTGCCAAGACGGACAAGCCCGAAACCGCACAGGTGATTCTCAACGCCTATCATCGTGGGCGTCACATTTGCATCGAAGTCAAGGACGACGGCAAGGGTGTGAATATTCCGGCGGTCAAGAAAAAGATCGTGGAACGCCAGATGGCCACCCAGGCCGAAGTCGATCGCATGACTGAAAAGGAGATTGTTCAGTACATCTTCCGGCCGGGCTTTTCAACCGCCGCGCAGGTCACGGATCTTAGCGGTCGCGGCATGGGGATGGATATCGTCATCAACAAGCTCGAATCCATCAACGGAACCGTGGAAGTGGACAGCGTCACGGGCGAGGGCGCGACTGTCACGATCAAATTGCCTTTGACGCTGGCGATTATGACGGCTGTCATTGCCCGAATCGGTCAATGCGTCTATGCAATTCCATTGGAGGCGGTGGCCGAGATCATCACGGTGCCCCAATCGGATCTCCAGTACATCCAGCAGAGGCGGGTCGTCAGGCTCCGTGATCGGGTGATCCCTGTCGCGTTTTTCGAACAGGTCTTCGATGCGAATTCAAAGGAACTGCTGACCACGACTCGGGACGATTCAAGTCTGACGCTGGTCATCATTGAGATGCAGGATGAAGCCGTGGGCTTGATCGTTGACGAGCTGATCGGTCAGGAAGACGTCGTCATCAAGAGCATCGCGGAGAATTATCGAAACATCGAAGGCATCACCGGCGCCTCGATCATGGGCGACGGCACGGTATCGCTCATTCTGGATGCCGCGTCGATGATGCACATGTTTGCGACCCGAAATCAGTTAAAGAAGACACCTTGTGAGACTCATGAGAAAGCCGAGGCGGACGAAAATTCTGCTTCAAAGAAGGAGCTTGTACATGTCGGCGACAACTGACAGCCCGGCACTCGAGTTAGCGGACGCTTTGCGAACGGTGGCCGTCAATAGCGCCTACACGGCGTCTAGGGCGCTGTCCAAGTGGTTCAAGCGCGGCGTTCGGTTGACTTCGGATGGTTTCGAGACGGTGCCGATCTCCGAAGTCGCGGCGTCCACCGGAGACGCCGAGGAACCGGTTATTGCGGCGTACATGAAACTCGACGGCGATATCGAGGGAAGTGTGCTCCTGGTCTTTCCAGAAAAAACAGCGTTGTCGCTGGTGGACCTGATGATCGGTGCACCGGACGGCACGTCGAAAGTCTTGGGAGAACTGGAAGCATCCTGCCTCCAGGAAACTGGGAATATTGTCGGTAGCGCGTTTACCAACTGCCTGTCCACTTGGCTCAAGGTGGAATGCATTCCGGCAAGCCCCACGGTTGTGCACGATCTTGCCACTGCGGTGATCCAGCCGCTGTTGGTCGATCAGGCCTCTGTCGGCGACGAAGCGCTTGTGTCCAGAACGGAATTCGAACTGGATGGACACCAACTTGACTGGTCGTTCCTCCTGTTGCCGTCGGCGGATGCGCTTTCCGTCATGCGGAAGCAATGTGAAAGCGATCGTGTTCGCCAAAACGCGTTGCATGCGATTGCCATCAATGGATCATTTAATGCGTCGAGGTCCATGTCGAAATGGCTCCGCAGAGGCGTGAGATTGAGCACGGAAGGATTCGAAAAAATCGCATTACGCGACGTCTGTACGACGGACAATGTCGACAAACCGGTCGTCGCGCTCCATCTCGAACTGGGCAGTCAGCTCCACGGCCACACCTTGATGGTCATGTCGCAGCCGACGGCGCTGGAGTTGGTGGACATCCTGGCTCAGCAGGAGCCCGGGACCACCGAGTCACTTAATGATATGGCCCGATCCTGTCTTCAGGAAACCGGCAATATTATCAGTAGTGCCTTCGTAAACAGTTGGGCAAAGTGGCTGGAAATTCATTCTGAACCACAGCCGCCTTTTCTTCATGTCGATATGTTGGAGGCGATCCTTGAAACGATGCTTGTGGAGCAGGCGTTGGTAAGCGACGAGGTATTCATGGCAAAGACCTCGTTCAGTGTGGACGGCCGATGGTTCGACTGGGAGTACTATGTGTTTCCTTCACCGTCGTCCCTTCGTTTGATCGAATGTTCAATGGACTAAAGGCTATGGCAGGCACAAAGACAAATACACATACGATCGGAATTGCGGGCGTCAAGGTCGTCAAGAGCCCGGAGAAGATCCGGACCGTACTTGGCTCCTGCATTGGCGTGGCCCTTTATGATAGGGTGGCCAAGATCGGAGGAATGGCGCACGTGATGTTGCCTTCTTCCAGTCTCGGCAAGGGGGACAAGGGAAAGTTCGCCGATACGGCCGTTGATTGGTTGCTTGACGACGTTTTGAAGGCCGGCGCGGACAAGAAAAGAGTGACAGCGAAAATCACCGGCGGCGCTTCGATGTTCGGTACACAGGTTGACAGCGGAATCGGTGATAAGAATGCAAAGGCCGTCAAGGATAGGTTGTCCCATCACTCGGTTCGTCTCGCTGCTGAGGATATCGGTGGGACCAAAGGACGTAAGATGCAGTTGGATCCCGGCACAGGGCAAGTTGAAGTACAGGTGATAGGAGCGGACCCAAAGGTCATCTGAGCACTTGGCAGTTAGCAAGGAGAATTCCAGTGTCCACTCGAGTACTGGTTGTAGACGACGCGACGTTCATGCGTCACATGATCAAGAACATCTTGTCGGAGATCGGTTGCGAAGTCGTCGGCGAAGCCGTCAACGGTGAAGAGGCCTGCGCGAAGTACGACGAGATCAAGCCTGATCTAGTGACCATGGACCTGATTATGCCCAAGAAGGGCGGACTCGATGCCCTAAAGGACATTCGAGAGACGGATCCGAACGCGAAGATTGTCGTGATATCGGCGATCGATCAGCGGCAACCTCTCATGGATGCTCTCAAGCACGGTGCAGCGGATTACGTTGTAAAGCCGTTTGAAAAAGAGCGTGTGCAAGAAGCGATCAATCGAGTCATAGCAGGATAAACTGTCTTCGAATTCGTCCTCGTTCAAGGAAGGGCCGATCTTTGTCAATACGAGTTCTGATTGTTGATGATTCCGTCTTCATGCGAAGCATGTTGAAGAGTGCGCTCGAAGGCGCTCCCGGCATCGAGGTGCTCGGCACGGCCATGAACGGAATCGATGGTTTGAAGAAGATCAAATCTCTCAAGCCGACCGTCGTCACGCTTGACGTCGAAATGCCCGGGCTCGACGGCCTTCAGGTTCTTGAAAAGGTGATGAAGGAATGTCCGCTGCCCGTCGTGATGGTGTCCACGAAGACCCAGAAGGGCGCACAGACCACGCTCGACGCACTTCAGCTCGGTGCCGTGGATTATGTCGCGAAGCCTCTGGGTGACAAGTCTGCGTCACTTGAGAGTTTTCGCACAAAGATCATCCGTGCAGTCAAGGCCGCCGCAGAGAGTAACCTGCAAAATCTCGTCAATAAGCCGGCTGCGATCAAGGCGCCGACGAGCGCGGTCAAGGCGCCTCCCGGAACCGTCGTCGCCATCGGAATCAGTGCAGGCGGCCCCTCCACGCTACACGAGATGATCCCTGCCATCCCCAGTGACTTTCCTCCGATCGTGATTGCCCAGCACATGCCGGCCGACTTCACGGGCACGTTCGCAAGCAGATTGGACGAACTGGCCAAGGTTTCGGTGAAGGAGGCGGAAAACGGCGAGCCGCTGACCGCGGGGCGTGTCCTGATCGCTCCGGGGAATCGTCACTTGAGAGTGGAAAAAAGGAACATGAAACTCGTGGCCACATTGAACGACGGCCCGAAAGTGTCAGGATTTCGACCTTCCGTCGACGTCCTGTTTGAATCGGTATCCACGTCGGTCGGCTCCCTCGTGGTCGGCGTAATTATGACCGGAATGGGCTGTGACGGCGCCATTGGTGTTCAAATGGTCAAGAAGCAAGGTGGTCTCACCATTGCGCAAGACCAGAAGAGCAGTATCGTTTACGGGATGCCTAAAGCGGCTTACGAAACAGGTTGTGTCGACACGGTTGCGTCTTTGCAGGAAATACCAAGTGCGATCACAACTGCCATTCGAAATCTTCGCGAGACCGTTGCGCCAGGCGCGTGATTCGAGTCTCTGCGAAGTCGAGGCCTTCCTGGCTACTCCGGAAGAACGGATTCGATCAGATCACACGTGGCCTCGAGCGGGCCGGATTCAAGTCCAAAGCAAACGGCCTGGCGGACCACATCGGCCAGCAACGAGGCGCTCCGGTTTCCGAAAGTCCCTGAATTCATGACATATTTCGCCAAGGAAAAGGCGGCTTGAGCGCGCGAGAGTGGAAACAGACGCGGATGTGCCCCCTCGATGTATTTTGGGAAAATAACGAACCGGATCGGACTCGGTGACGCCAATGGCTGGTCTGAAACGTCGTGAGGGCGCAGGTATCCGACACGTCCTTTGAAAGCTTTGACGTAATAGCGACGCTGCCAGGGATGCAGGTTCAACTGCTCGACAACTTTGAATGCGCCGGACTTGATGCACAATGCCTTCGGAAACGGATGAAGCCATTGCGTCTCCGCGTCGATCAGGGCGAATTCGTCGGACAGATATTTCCAGCCGCGCGACAGAAGTCCCGCCGCCAGCGTTGATTTTCCGGAACCGGAGTTGGCTGCGAAGATGACCCCCGCATTTCCGCGAGCGAGACTCGCGGCGTGAACTTGAAGAAATTCACCGTGTCTGGCGATGACCTGTCGGTTGATGCCCCACTCGAGATAGGGCATGACTTCCGGCCGCCGCCTCGATCGTCCGATCGTTCGGTCGTCGCCGAAAACATGATACCGACGACGTCCGTACCACGCGCGCCGGTCGGAACGGACTTCCATTTCAATCGAGTTGTCCGAATCGTTGCCGTCTTTTCTGAAAGGGCGATAGAGCGCGGCAAATTCCTGGACGACCTCATCCAGCTCACTCCTCAGAGATAGATCGATGGCTCCAATGCGAAAATGGATCGGGTTTCGATGCATGGCGGCCTGCTATGAATGAACGAGAGGGTAGTATTCCGAAAGTTCGAGAAGCCGGGATTCAGCCAATCGGGCGACCAATTGCTCGACATGATCCGACGCCGTGTCGACATCCACCTTGAAGGAAGCCGTCACGCATTTTGCGATCTCACGCATCGTCGTTCGACCGTCGCATTGGCGCCAGATGACGTACGACGTTTGATTGAGTTGGTAGGTATTGCCATTGTGAGGATCAAAGAGCGTCGCTTCGCCGTCGAGCTCGTTTTCAATGATGTCCCTGCGTCGGCGAGGAGGAATGAAATCAGAATCGCGTGATGTCCAATGAGGGCATTCGAACTGCATTGAATGATCCGTGTTCAAGAAGGATTGGAAGGGCTGGCTTGTGCACGTGCCTCATGTGCGGTCAGCGTCATCAAGACCGGCGTAATATAGACGGCCTTTTTCCCTACATTACGAAGAAATGAGCGGCGTGTGGCCTCACGATTCGTCGTTTCTTCAAGGGCTGGATCCGCCGTTTCCGACGAGTCAGGCCGGCGGTCATCCCGTTTGTCATCTGGTTTGTTTTTCATGTTGCATGTCTCAGTTTGCGGCAAGCGACTCGGCATTTCGATTTTGGTAAAGCTGCCTCCACAGCCGTGATGGAAGTCTTACAACCGGCCGAAGCCACCGAAGTAAATAAGCGCCGGACAACCACCCCCAATGGCGATGCCGATACCATTCTCCCATGTGCTTACGGTCGGGAAGAACGACTGCCCTTAGATAGCCGAAGACGAATCCCAAGCCCGGGGTCGTCAGAACATTCACGAAGACATGCCCGGCCGAATCGGCGGCATCACGCGGTGCGTGCCATAGTGCCAGACGGTCTCGCCAACTCACGGGCAATTTTGCCAATCGGGCCGTCGCCTTTTTGGGGCACAGGTGGTCTGATCGACGGTCGAGCTGTGCGATCGCCTCTCGGACCGGCAGTGCGAGGCCCCAGGCGGCCACGGTCGACACGAATCTGTCCCAATCGATCGTGGATGATGCCTTTCGATCAGGACGGCGCGATGCGTAACGTTCGATCCAGCGTTGAATATCTTCAAGCCATTTGGCTTCGGAGAATCCGTGAATCGCGGCATGGACCATAAGATGGATGAGCATTTCCTCGACCGCGGGAATCAAGACGGTGGCCTGGCCGATGTTGATCGGCTCGGCTCGTCGCCATAACGCGTGTTCTGGAACCATCCGCGAGTAACGAAGCGGACGAAACGGCCGCACGTGCAAATCGATCCTCATCGGATAGACCGTCTCGGAAATGTATTCCGTCTCGTAATAGAATCGCGGAAAGAAGTCTTCGCGCACCAGGTCCTCACCACGACGACAACCGAGTCTTTGAAGCAGGGCGGAGGTGTCCTCCACATGCTCAGGTCGAATCATGAGGTCAAGGTCCAACATTGGGCGTTCGCCCGGCGTTTCGTAAATCGTCAGGTTCAACGCGGCGCCTTTCAGCACCATCAAGGGAATGCCCGCTTCGTTAAATGTCGAGGCGATTCTTTCGAGAAAATGCATCAGGCATCGATTTCGAAGACCGATGACCGAGGCTTCAACCTGGAGGCGCGGCGGGTCTCCGTCAGGGTCATGGTTGGTCGTTTTGGTTTTGTTGTTCGTGGTCAGGCTCATCGCTGTCATGGGTGCGTCTATGGGTTGGCCCGAGAAAAACCGATTTTCGTACGCACGACGTACGAAGAACTCCTAGTCTTCATCGACATTTTCGGAAGTCTTTGTCCTCTCGTTCGTATTTATCGGACGCAAGCGGACTCAATGAGTGATTTGGGATGGCAGATGCTCAATTCTCGGCTCGAAGGTCATAGCAAAGCAGACGTGGAGCTGTTTGGTTCAAAGTGTCCTTGGTGTTCTGATTGATGTACAGCAGCCCACGACTCAGGACAGGCAATCCCCACGTCTGGTTTGCGGAAAACAGCCATGTTCGAGCGAGTTGCCGAGAGCCTGATGGCGACAAATCGAGCCAGAGAAGATGCCCGTATTCGCTCAAACACAAGAACCGGCCGTCCACGTGGAGGAGTGAGCCGATGCCGATGCCGTAAGTGACGTTTCGTTGTTCCCCCTGGATGACGACGTTTTCCTCGAAGTTAGGCTGGGTTCGCCATTGGGCCTTGCCGGTCCTGAGATCGATGCAAGTCAGCGCTGCGTTGTTTCCCCCTGATCCGTCGATTCCGTACAAGTACCCGTCTTTGTGGATCGGCGTCATGAAATGAGCACCGAAATCTCGTGTGCACCAAACGTCCTTCCCGGTCTTGGCGTCGAGCAGCAGCCCGCCGGTATTGTAAGAGCTGGAGAGGAAAACCCGATCGTCTACAATCACCGGACACGAAGCATTGACCGACTCATACGTTTTGCTGCGGAACGGAACCCTGTACTCGATCTTGCCATGCGCCGGATCGATGTTCAACAATCCGCCGGTGGGGGGACGGCTGTCACCACCGGCGAAGACGAACACACGCCGTTTTCCGTTGACCATGGCCGGCACGGGAGAGGCGCAGCTCGGTCCCCATTGGTCGCCCGTTTGCCAGACGACCTTGCCGGTTCGTTTGTCGTAGGCGACGACGCAGGGGCCGCCGGGCGCTCCGATGTTGACGATCAGCAGGTCACCCTCCACCAGCGGCGACGAGACGACCCCGAAATAATCCTGTGGCACTTTGTATTCTGAGGACGTGTCTCGCTTCCAGACCACATTGCCGGACTGGAGGTCGAGGCAATGCAATTTTCCCTCGACGCTGTGAACAAAAACCCGATTCTCATCCAGGACCGGGCTGCTCCGAGGCCCACCGCTGAAGCCGTAGCGATCACGATAGCGACACGGGTACGAAAATGTCCAGAATCTCCGACCGTTTCTCGCGTCCAGGCAATCGATTCTGTCTTCATCGCCGACGCGATGAAAGAAAACCAGTCGGTTTCCAAGGATCGAAGGTGTCGCATACCCTTCGCCGGTCTTCATCTCCCAGACCAGGGAAGGTCCTTTGGCCGGAAAGTCCTTGAGCAGCCTGGTTTCCCGCGAGACGGCATTGTGAGATGAGCCGAGAAAGCGTGGCCAGTCTTCCGTAACGGCGTCTTTTGGCAAAGGCTTGGGTTTTTTATGAAACGTGACCTCGCCACCGCCCGACGTTTCGGCCACCGATTTCTTTTCCTCATTCGCGGCGCACGAAAGGGCGATCGTCAATACAAGCGACACAGCGGCTGTCAGGGGCCTGGGAGTATTCATACAAGGCTCCATAATGCGGAAGAGCGGGGCTCGGCCTCGTTAGCGTGGAAAGTAGCAGGTTGTTCATGGACGTGCCACCACGCCGGCACAGCGTCCCGCTCCAAGAACGGCGGTGTGAGTGTCATGTCGTGAACGGTCAGACGGGGCACGAGCGCGTGGATGGAACTGTCGGATCATGGTTTTATCCGGTCGCCACGGCCGCGCGCCGGTGGAAGAGGATTGTCGCGGCTGTCAATAGAAGCAACGTTAGGATGATTAGACCCCACTGTCCAAGCGTCGGAATGTTCTCCGGCTTCAGGGCAAGACCTTTCGAAGTATGGTCCATCGAGCCGATCACTGAAACGGCGCCGCCTGTTGTTATTCTGTGAAGCATGTTGCCGCTGCCCGCGAGCAGGAACGAGTTCGAGCCCGGTCCTTCGTATTTCATCGCACGGGATACGCCATGATCGTCGCCGGAAAATGAAATGTCGCTCACCATGAATCCTGCGTTCGGGTCGATGGTTTGAAAAGCGCCGCCGATTCCGCCCGACGCTCGATAAAGCAGGCCGTCATCAGGGTTGTAAGCCAATGCCTCACCGCCTCCGCCACCCGTGAGCGTAAGGGCGAAGGTGGGTGTTGCATCGACGAGGCTGAGCGTAAAGAGCGTCCTTGGCGTCGCCGAACCGGCACCGGTCAAGCCGTACAATGTCCCCGCCGAATCAAAGGCAATCGCGCCGAAGGTGTCGCCCGTATCGCCAAGGCTCGTGCAAGCACCGGTTGACTGGGTTATGGTGACAAGTTCCGCCCCGACTTGACCCTGCAATTCGAGCAAGCCGTAGAGTTGGCCACTGACGCCGTCCCAGGCCAGCCCTCTGGCTCCGACAATCGTCTCTCCGGTGAGGGTTAGCACCTGGGTTTGGATGGTGGAACCGCTCGATGGGTTAACCTGTCTCAGGATGTTGTCGAATCGTGAGAGTGAACAACATTCCAGATTCTGAGCGATCGTCGCAGAGGGCGAGATTGCGGCCAGCGAAACCACACAGATGATGACAATATTCGGGAGCTTCATGGGATTACCGCCTCCTGTCGTCGAACCTAGGATGGATGTGCAAAATGATACGTCCAGTGTATCAATACGTCACTGCGGAGGCAAGCATACGAGACAGGCCGTTGGTGAGATTGTGCTCAAACGAATCTCGGCCCTGACGACCGGGCACCTAAAAATAGACTTTTGACTATTAATCGTCAATTAGCGGCGGGCAGCAATAAGGTGAAGGTCGTGCCTTTGCCGGGTTGGCTTTCGACCGTAATGCAACCGTCCTGTTCCTCCATGAGTTGACGGCAGACGTGCAGCCCCAGTCCGAGTCCGTGACGGTCCGGCTGATCCTGGTGTTGTTTTGTGGTGAAGAATGGTTCAAAGATCTGGTCCATGTGTTCAGGCTTTATGCCTGAACCGGTATCGGTGACCGTGATCCGGACGCGGCGGTCATCCGTCGGTTGGGCAACGAGTTTCAGTTGCCCTCCGCCGTCAAGCATGGCATGGCGCGCATTCAGTACAAGATTAAACAGGACCTGTTGCAGGCTTCCGGCGTGTGCACGGGCTTTCAGGTCCTCGGGGGCGTCGATGGTGAGTTCAATATCATCCTTGTCCAGGTCGCGACCGACACATGTGACGGCATCATGCAGCAGCGGCGTGATCTCCGCATCACTCGGTCCCATCCGATTATCCACGGCCATGCCGAGGATCTTGCTGCAAAGTACGGATAACTGTTGTCCGTTTTTCTGCGCCATTTCCACTGCGGTTCGCGACAACTCCGGATCATCACGGGTCAACGCGTACTGGCTGTAGGTCAGGATGGGTGTCAGGAGGTTGTTGAACTCATGTGCGAGAATCGTGGCGACCGTGCCCAACGAGGCCATTCGTTGAAGCTGTTGCACCTGGTGCTGCAGTTCCATCAAACGGTCTTCAAGACCGTCGAGTTGTTTTTCCAGCGTAGACGCCGCCTGCGCTGAGATGGAGTCTCCTTCGTTGGCTGCGGACTCTGCGAGGCGCTTGATGTCGGGGCTAGATTCAGGGACCATATTGTACGGCTTCGGACGACGATGTTATCGGCAGTCGCCTGCACGAACTTGACAACCATCTCCGGCATCATACCAATGATCTGGCGTTGTGTTGTCTCAGACCAACGGCAAGGATTGCGCAAAGTATGGAATATGATCGATGGATTTGCAAATGCGGCTGGATGAGTTGCTGAGAGTGGCGGAGGAAATGGGGTTGGCGATTCGCAGAGAGCCGTTAGGGGGTGATGGGGGCGGTTTTTGTGTCGTCAAGGGTGAGCGACGTTTGTTCGTGGACACCCTTGCGGACATCGAGACGCGCTATGAACGAACCTTGGACGCGCTCGCCGGGATGCCTGAGATCGAGGCCCGTTATTTGTGCCCGGAAGTGCGGGAAGATCTTGAGAAACGTCAATCCGACCGGGACAATCGTAGAGATTAATGGTTGAGATGTTATGACTTTGATGATCAGCGTATCCGGTGTGAGAGGCATCGTGGGTGAGACGATGACGCCCATGCTTGCGGCGGAGATGGGGGCCATGTTCGGGTCGTATCTCGGTGGCGGTACCGTTGTCATTGGGCGCGATTCGCGGCCCAGCGGGACGATGGTGCACAATGCGGTCACCAGCGGCATGCTCGCAGCCGGTTGTCACGTCGTGGAACTTGGCGTTGTCACGACCCCGGGAGTGGCTTTGATGGTCGGAGAGCGATCGGCGGCCGGCGGCGTGGTCATCACCGCGAGCCACAATCCCGAACAATGGAATGGGATCAAGTTCATTACATCTGAAGGATTCGCTCCCCCCCCGGAATTGGCCGAGCAGATTTTCGATCGGTATCGCCGGAAGGACTTTCATTTTGCCGGCGTTGAGCAATTAAGGGAACTCGAGCGCGACCTCACCACGCACGATCGTCACGTCGCCAAAGTCACGCGCGTGCTGAACGTCGAGGCGATTCGCCGACGACAACTCAAAGTCGTGCTCGACAGCGTCAACGGCGCCGGCGGTCTCGGCGGCAAGATGTTGCTCGAACGATTGGGCTGCAAGGTCACGCACCTCAACAGCGAGCCGCACGGGCGATTCGCTCACCCTCCCGAGCCCACGGCCGAAAACTTGGTCGGTTTGTGTGAAGCCGTTCGTGAACACGGTGCCGACGTCGGTTTCGCA
This sequence comes from Phycisphaerales bacterium, assembly GCA_022360095.1. GTDB lineage: Bacteria > Planctomycetota > Phycisphaerae > UBA1845 > UTPLA1 > JAKSDK01. Next base: position 97,343 of record JAKSDK010001512.1, on the reverse strand, counting down.
CAGGATCCGGATGCGGATCGATTGGCGATTGTCGATAATCAGGGACGTTACATCGGCGAGGAATACACCGTCGCTTTGGCAACCAAATACATGCTGTCGAAACAGGTCGGGGCCGTCGCGGTGAATCTTTCAACCTCTCGGATGGTGGACGACCTGGTGGCCCAGGCGGGCGACGGCGCTGTGGTGCATCGTACACCGGTAGGCGAAGCGAATGTGGCCCGTGCCGTCCTCACCCACGGTTGCGTCATCGGGGGCGAAGGCAACGGCGGCGTGATCGATCCGAGGGTCGTTCCGGTGCGCGACAGCTTCGTCGGCATGGGGCTGGTCCTGGATCTGCTCGCCGAGGATTGGCGACCGTTGGCGACGATTGTCGATGAGATGCCTCGTTATGTCATGATCAAGCAGAAGTTTGAGGTGGATCGGGAGGCGATCCAGGCCTGGCTCGAACGGGTCCGAATGAGCACCGATGGTCAATCCAACGATGCGGATGGTCTCAGGATCGACTGGCCCGAGGGCTGGGTTCACGTCCGTCCGTCCAACACGGAACCCATTGCCCGAGTGATCTCGGAGGCTGCTGACGAGAAAACGGCCGTATCCCTGGCCCGCCGCATCACCGAGCTGTTGTAGAAGGGGGGGGCCTAGGGTCCAAGGGTCCAAGGGTCCAAGGGGCTGAGATAGCAACGCCTAATCAGAGCCGTACATGCGCTCCATCTTCTCGTTATTAAGAGCACCACTCTTATCCCTTGATCCCTTGATCCCTTGATCCCTTGGTCCCTTATCCCCTATCCCCTATCCCCATATCCCCTTATCCCCCTTCCCCCTTCCCGTTACACTGCGTTGCTTGATGAACAAGCGAAAAAGCAAGCAAGCCACGAAACCAAGTCGTTCGCCAATGGAACGTGTTTCGGAAGAATCACCCGATGCTGCCAGCCATCGTGCCGATACGAATCAGCCGTCGGACGATCGCCCCGTGTCCGGCCCGTTGAGTCAAGATCCTCATCACTCGACGCGGCTGGTAGGAGCCCTTCAAAACATTCACACGCGGCGACCCATCTTCCTTCTGAGTCTTCTCTCTTCGGTGCTTTGCAGTTTGATTTTTCCAGACGTCAATTGGTGGCCGTTGGCCTACGTGTGTCTCGTTCCGTGGTTGATTTGTGTTTGCACGGCTGCGAAGGCCCGTTTGCTGTACGCCGTCAGCTACGTATTCGGGTTGAGTTTTTTTCTGGTCAACATTCGTTGGATGCACGTGGTGACATGGCCGGGTTTTCTGGCGCTTTCCGCATACATGGCGGTGTTCTTCCCTCTCGCGGCCTGGCCGATTCGCCACCTGTATCGTCGCCACGGCATGTCCGTCGCAATCAGTGCGCCGATCGTCTGGGTCGCCGTGGAGTTCATTCGTTCCACGGCCTTTTCAGGTTTTCCCTGGTTGCTTCTGGCTCACACGCAATATCGAGTCCTGACCGTGATTCAGGTCAGTGATCTTGTCGGTGCTTACGGCGTAAGCTTCATCCTGGTCATGATCAACGGCTGGTTGACGGATCTGCTCATTCAGCCGATCCGGGTCTGGCGGACGCTACGATACAACAGCGAATTGCCAAGAAGAGCCGTGACGAACCAACGTCGTGTCATCACGCGCTTGCCCCTCGGCTCGCTGACGACGCTTATCGTGGTCCTGGGGGCGTTGATCTACGGGCTGGCCCAAAGCTCGCGGAAACACCTGAGGGAGGGCCCTCGAATTGCGATGGTCCAACACGATATCGCGATGCTCGTGAATCCCAGACCGGGTCAGCGTCTTCATCCGGCGACCGTCTTTCAGGTGCATCTTGATTTGACGAAACGTGCGGCTGCGGAGAAGCCGGATTTGATCGTGCTTCCCGAGACGGCCATAAGAGGGTTCATCAACCAGTCGTTTCTGGAGGCGGATTCGGGTGAGTTAGAGGAGATCCTTAAGCGACGATACCCACCGGACTGGAAGCTTTGGCACTTAAAACAGCTCCAGTCGTGGTCCGCGGAGTTCCTCGAAGCATTCCAGAAGCTCAGCACGGAATCGGGTGTGCCGATCGTCCTGGGGTTTTCCTCTTTGGAGTGGAAACCGACCGAGATCCCGTCGCGCGTCGACGCTTACAATTCTGCGTTCCTTGTCAAGCCGCATCAGACTCGACCGGTTGCCCGATATGACAAACGCCACCTTGTCATCTTCGGCGAATATGTGCCATTTCGTTATCGTTACCCCGGGATCTACAATTCGCTGAACAAATTGACCCCTTGGGGCAAGGATGGAAGGCATTATTCGCTGACGCCGGGGGACAAATATGTGATCTTCGAATTCGAGTCCGGTTCCGAGAACTCCACGGGGTATCGCGCCGGCACGCCCATTTGCTACGAAGAGATCATGCCTTACATCACTCGCGAGTTCACTTTAGGCGAGCCGCCGGTTGATGGTCGAAAAAACATCGACTTGCTTTTGAGCATCAGCAACGACGGTTGGTTTTTGCACACGGCGGAATTGGAGCAGCACCTTGCGGCGTCCGTGTTTCGTGCGGTTGAGAATCGAATTGCCGTGGCGCGAAGCGTGAACACCGGAATCAGTGCGATGGTTTATCCGAACGGCAGTATTCACAGTCGGGTGAGGCTTGCGGAAGAAAAGGTCCAGAAGCTGGATGCGGTCACCGAGGCGCTGAGTCGACTGCGCGAGATGGCCGTCAAATTGCAGTCGCAGTCGAGTGACCGGGAGGATTATGAGAAAACGCGTAAGAAGCTGGGACAAGTCTTGGGGCAGGATATCCGGCCCGCCCTTGCGGACATGGGCCCCGAATTCAACTTTGTCGCCGGCAGATTGAGCAATCTTAAGAAAAACCTCACCCTGAATAATCCCAACCTGTCCTTGTCCCAGGAGATCTTTCTGGCCCAGATTCAAGACGACCTGGCGACGGTGGACCGGTGGCGATCCAGGCCCTGGACCGCCCCGGCCTACGCGATTGACACGGCTTTGCTCGATGATCGTATCACGCTTTACACGCGCTGGGGCGATTGGTTTGCATGGATCATGGTTGGACTGTCGGCCCTGATGTTGTTAGATTGGTTCAGGCAACGGTTTCGACGAATCACAAATCGCAGTTCAGTGCCAGGGAAGGTGATGAAGGATGATTCAATGGATTGAACGTGTTCTCCGATCTTTGCCCTCATGTGTTTTCTGTGTTTTCCTGGCGACCGGTGCCGGGTGCGCAGGCCCAAAGTTGGAACCTCTCCCTCAGCAACAGCACAACCGCTTTCGGGCGATGGCCATCAAGACGCTCGAAGATGCGGCCTTCGGTGATTCACCGACCCTTCGTATGCAGGCGATCGAGGCCTTTAAGGAAGTCGCGCCGATTGAAGGGATGGAGCGTCTCGCCATCCCGCTTAATATCGAGAATGACTATCCGGGGGCCAGTTTCGCCGCGCTGATGGCAATCGGGGAAGCGAGGCCGAAAGATCTGATCAGCGAGCGGTTGCTGGACGCCATCCGGACCCGAGCGGAATCCCAAAACAAACTGGTTCGAATGGCCGCCATTTTTGCATTACACCGACTTGGTGACCCGAGTCGAACGAGCGAACTATCGCTATTGTTGCTTGACGATCCCGATGCTCGAATTCGGGCAAATGCCGCTCTGGTCATCGGTCGTTTGGGCGGCAAAGAACATATCAAGCTCTTGAGAGTGGCGTTGAACCGGGAGAAGAAATCGGCGGCAAAGCTGCAAATCCTGGAATCTCTCGCCGTGATGGAGGACGAACACGCGATTCGGCGCCTGATCTTTCACGGTTATAGCAAGTATGCGGACCAGGCTACGCTCGCACTGATGATGCTGGCTGGCACCAAAAGTCAGGAAGCGGAAGAACTATTCTGGCATCGCTTTCGGATGGATTCGGATTTTCCCGAGATTCGTTTGCAGGCGGCCAGGGGATTGGCGGCACTGGGGCATGACGAAGGCCGAAACTTGGCATTGAAGCATCTTTTTTTTAGTTCACCCAAGCACGTCACGAAAGACGATCCGACCCATCGCCAGGTCGAGCGCGTGAGGGCCTTGGCCGCCTTGGCCTTGGAAGCGATCGCCGACCCGGAAGTGCTCGGCACGTTGAAGCAGGCATTTGAAACTCAGGGACAATCCGAATACGTTCGAATTGCCGTCGCACGAGCGGCCATTCGTACGATCGATCGGTCTGGCCACGTTGCATCGTCGGGAAAGACGAAACCGCGGCAGGATTCATGGCAAAGGTCTCCGTTGGCCGGGCGTTCACCGGATTAACAACCCTCGCGGGGAAAATCTTAGAAACGGGTTACGAAATGCGTTGGATCGCATTCGCCATTCTGCTCTACCTGGTTACGGTGCTTCAAACGACCGTCGCGCCGTTCATCGCCCTCCACACGATTCGGCCGGATTTCATGGTCATCCTGGCGGTATACTATGCGCTGCTGGCTCGCCAACAGGACGCGCCGCTCGCATGCTGGTGCATCGGGCTCGCCGTCGATCTGACCACCATAAGTTACACGGACTATGCGAACGTCGGTGTTCACGCGTTTTCGCTTGGGTTCATCGGACTGATCGTTTGCAAAGTGCGAGAACTGACGTTCCGCGAGAGCGCGCTGACCCAATTGATTTTTTCATTCCTCGCTAAACTGATCCTGGCTAGTCTCGTCGGTTTGCATATGCTCTATGTGATGGGGGAATGGGATCGCCTTGGGGAGACCGTGGTCACTGCGGTCTGGGGCGCCGTGTACACGGCGGTTTTGGCCCCCTACGGACATTGGATCCTGTGCAGGCTTCGGACCGTGCTGGGAGTTGGAGTCCCCCAGCGATTGCCCGTACGATAAGATTCGAACGGTCGAGCACTCTGTGCGTAAGCACAACGGTAACGACAACCTCGGCTGAAAAGAAATCACATGTTCGAACGACGCTTAAAAGTCGTCCTGACGATTCCCGTCATCTGCGGCATCATTCTGATTGCCCGATTATTTCAGTTGCAGGTTGTTTTCGGCACGTCCTATCAGCAAAAAGCCGATGAAGCACTGCTTGCCCCGAGACATTTTCTTCCGCCGCTGCGCGGCCGAATCCTGGATCGCTACGGGCGGCTCCTTGTTTCCGATGAACCGGCACTCGACGTCACCGTGTTTTACGGTGCATTAAGCATGAATGAGTCCTATCTTCAGCGCCTGGCCAAACGACTTGGTCGTCAGGACCCGCGCTGGCGAGGTGCCTCGCCCTCTGAATTGGAGGCTGAAATCGAAGATCGCATTCGCCGAATGTGGTTGACGCTTGAACAGGCCTCGGATACGCCGTTGTACTCGCTTCGGCAACGGCGCGATGGCATCTGCGACGCGGTGGAACGCATCCGTCGTTCCGTCTGGAAGAAGCGGCAGCGCGACGGTTATGAGGAGCCGCTTGAATCCGTCCGTCTGAGAGATGACACTTGGTTCTATTCCGTGCTACGCGACATCACGCCCGAGGTCAGGACGCGAATTGAGCTTGAATTGTCGGGTCTGCCGTTTGTTCGGATCGAACCTTCGGTACGCAGGGTCTGGTCTGCGGACGCCAGGCCTTTGTGTCATTTGCTTGGGAATCTGGGCGAGGTTTCCGCGAGGCGCATCGATGGTGATCCGCGCAAAGACGATCCGTTGGCATGCTATCGTTCAGGAGACAGGGCGGGTGTCTCCGGCGTGGAGTATCTTGGCGAAATGATGCTGCGCGGCAAACGCGGCTACGAGGAAAAAAATCTCGACGGCCACCGAAAGGAATTTCAGCCGCCGATCGACGGCCTGGACGTGCAGCTCACGATCGACGCGAGTCTTCAGCGGCGTATTGCGGAAATTCTGGAATCCGCCGTCGCGGAAGATTCGCATCGAACGGGGGCAAGTTGCGTCGTGCTGGACATCGAAACACAGGATGTGCTTGCCCTGGTCAGCGTGCCTTCCTTTTCACACGAGCAGTTCAAGAAAGAGTATCGCGTGCTTCGCGATGATGCCAAACGGCGACCGTTACTTTTCCGCGCCGTTGCGGAGGAATACCAGCCCGGTTCAATCGTGAAGCCGATCTCATTGCTCGCGGGCTTCAAACATCAACTTGTGGATCCGAAAGCCCAGGTGTATTGCGACGGTTCCTTCATTCCGGAATCGACCTTCTGGCACTGCTGGACACATTGGAAAGGCCTGCCCGGGCACGGATATGTGGCGGCGGAAGATTCCATCATGCACAGTTGTAACATCTATTTCTACGGCTTGGGCCAGCGCTTGAATGCGCAGCGCCTGACGGACTTTTATGCCGATTTTATTTATGGACCGGATTCTCGTCGAAGATCAACCACGGGCCTTATCGAAGAACGCGCCGGGATTATTCCGACCTACGATTGGATCACCAAAAAGGCGAAGCGCAAATACCGTCGGGCGGACGGTCGCAACTACGCCATCGGCCAGGGTGAGATGCAAATCACACCGCTTCAGGCCGCGAACATCTACGCAACGCTTGCCAGAGGGACATACCGCGATCCGAAGATCATCGCCAACCATCCAAGGCAAGAACGCGACGAGCGTATTCAGGGGGTTTCCGCGGAAGCCGTGAGAATCGCTCGACGAGGACTGTATCGATGCGTGAATGAGATGGGCGGCACGGCCTACAAACATGCACGGTTGGATCACCTGACGATTTGCGGCAAGACCGGCAGTGCACAGTGTGTGGCCCGTGTCGTCGAGATGAAATACACGTTTGATCTCGGCGATGGCGAAACGGAATATGCCATCGCCCCCACCATCGAAAATGCTCGTGAAATGTTGAATCTTCCGCGTAATACGAAATGCATAAGGCGCGAAGTGATGAAACGATGGCCGCCGAATCGAACGGAGGAAAAGACGCCGCAGACTCATGCCTGGTTTGCCGGCTTTGCTCCCTACCGGCACCCACGAATTGCGATTGCGGTCGTCATCGAACATGGCGGCAGCGGCGGCCAAACCGCAGGGCCCGTCGGTCGCACCATTTTTGGAGCCTTGCTTGAAAGCCCGCACGCCTACCTCCGTCCGATTTCCTACGTTCAGGACAACCTCATCAAGTCGTCTTCGGTCGATGAAACGGCGAATGCGGCTTCACTCGACCCTCTTGCAACGAACCTCCAACCATGATCGGCCCGCGCACCAGGTTATTGCCCGTTCTAGGTTGGCCGGTGTTGATCGCCGCCCTGACCTTGACCGCGTTGGGATTGCTCGGCGCTTATGCCGGGGAAGCCGGCCCGGACGTTCGGCCGGTCAAGGCGACGAAACAACTGGTTCATCTCGGTATCGGCCTGACCGGTCTTCTCGTGGTTCAAATCGTCGGTTATCGCGAGCTTGGGCGGTGGGCATATCCCTTGTTCGGCTTGATTCTGGTCTTGCTTGTCTTGTTGGTCGTGGCACGGAAAATCAATCTTGCTCCCATCATTCCCGAACGCCGCAATACTTTTCGCTGGATCGTCCTTGGACCGATTAATATACAGGTGTCCGAATACGCGAAGATCGTCTACATCCTCGCTTTGGCCCAGTACCTTCGTTTCCGCACCAACTACCGAACGATCCGCGGGCTGCTCATGCCGTTTGCGCTGACCCTTCTCCCAATGGGACTCATTCTCAAGGAGCCGGACCTCGGCACGAGCATCCTGTTGCTTCCCACATTGTTCGTGATGTTGTTTGTGGCCGGCGCAAAAATCAAGCATCTGGTCCTGATTTTGCTCCTGGGCCTTCTCGCCGCACCGGCGTTCTATTACTCCCCGCTCATGAATCCCTATCAGAAAGAACGAATCAAGGCGCTGTTTCGCCAGGATGAGTCGGATGTCGGATGGCGCCAGAACGCCGGGTATCATCTCTATCGTTCCAAAGTCGCTCTCGGCAGCGGCGGTTTCTCCGGCCAGGGCTTTACGCAAGGCGCTTTCTTTCGCCATGACCTCCTACCGGAGGAGCACAACGATTTCATCTTTGCCGTCATCGGCCATCAGTGGGGGTTTGTCGGCTGCATGGTCGTCTTGCTCTGCTATTTGGTCATCATCGCTTCGGGGCTGACCATCGCTTCCATCACGACGGATCCTCTCGGTCGACTGCTCGCAGTCGGCGTCTGCGCCATCCTTTGCGCGCAGGCGCTCATCAACACCGGCATGACCATCGGCCTCATGCCGATCACCGGCATGTCGCTCCCCTTCGTAAGCATGGGCGGCAGCGGTCTCATCGCCTGCTATCTGGGCGTCGGAATCCTCATCAGCGTCGCTCGCCCGCGGCCCATCGACATTGCCCGAAAACCCTTCGAGTACGATCGCAGTGAATGAGACCACGCCAATCGGATCGTCATGATCTTTGACGACTTTGCTATAATGCAGACATGACCGGACTCGACACCATTGCAGTGGACCTTGGTTCGTTGGGCGAACAAACCGACCTGAGCAGTCTCTTTGACAACGATCATCCCATCGAATTGGAGATCGGCTGCGGGAAGGGCGGTTTTCTACTCAGACAGGCGCAGGCTCACCCGGAGCGAAACTACGTCGGCGTCGAATGGGCGAACAAGTACTACAAATTCGCCGCCGATCGAATGAGCCGTTGGAGTCTGACCAACGTGCGCATCCTCCGCACCGATGCCAAGAACCTCGTGATGCACCGTTTGCTTCCGGGTTGTCTTTCGGCGATGCACATTTACCATCCCGACCCATGGCCGAAGAAACGCCACCAAAAGAAAAGGCTGATTCAACCGGACTTCATGACGGCGGCGGTTCATACGTTGTCAATGGGTGCCCGGTTGGCGATTCAGACCGACCATGCGGAATATTTTGAGCAGATTAAGACCGTGACGTCGGCTCGCCCCGAACTGGAGCCAATTCCGTTTGAAGATGCCGAGCACGGCACTGTTGGCGAAGCCGTGGAAACCAACTTTGAGATCAAGTACCAGCGCGAAGGGCGATCGTTTTATCGTCTTGCGTTCCGACGAAGATGATGCTGACAAGGGCTGTTGCATTTGTGTTCGTTTTTTTGATCCGCGCCTACCAGTTCGCGTTGCGACCTTTGCTCGCCGGCAGTTGCAAGTTTATTCCCAGTTGCAGCGAATACACCGCCGAGGCGATTTCGCGACACGGACCCTGGCGCGGCAGTTGGTTTGGAATCAAGCGGATCTGCCGTTGCCATCCCTGGAGCCTCGGCGGTTTCGATCCGGTCCCATTGGAAAAATCATAGGATGACTACGATGAATTGCACCGTTCTGGCCGCATGTTTTGTTTTCACCCTGGCGGGAGCCGGTGAAGACTACCCGCCGCTTCCGGATTTTGAGAAGCGAATCGATTACGTTGCCTGGCTCGAACGGGCGCTGTCCGAGGTTGACGATGAGGAAAACGCTTACTTCGCCTACGCACAGTTCATGCCGGGTCTGGTCGGAAGCTCCGTATCACAGGACGATTGGCCCACGTTCGAAGGCATGTTGACCACGCCTCGGTCGTTCGATCCATCTTCTGCCGCCGGGCCCGGTGACGTTTTCAATCGGGGGCCCGCCCCATGGCACCCCAAGCGCAAGTCTGTCTGGCAGGCCTCCTACAAACGCACGAGGAAGATTCTAAAACGATACGACGCCGCGTCAGGCCGCAAGAAACTCGTTCCTTTATCCGGGCTGGACGGCCGAGCGGACAACAAGGCCAACCTGATTCAAAACGTTCGGTTTCCTCATCTGAAATACCTTCTCCAATGTTCGGAGGGCAAGCTCGAGACGGCCTGGCGAATACGCAAGGGCAAGGTCTCTTCGACACGATTCCTCACCGCCGTCGAAACAAATCTGCGCGTCGCGAACCAGATGCGAGGCTCGATCTTTGCTGCGGAGCATTTTGTCGAGTGCAAGATCCGCACGATGACCTATCAGCACGCGCGCTGGGCCTTTGCTCATGGTGTTTTGAAGGCGAAGCATGCCGCCAAACTCACGAAGCTGTTGCGAACAATTGATAAGGAGCCCATCACGGCATCGCCGACCTTGAAGGGTGAATGCCTGAGGTGGCTTGACGCTTTGCAGTATATCTACGGTCCTCTGGCCGGTGGGGGACTCAAGTTCAACGGTATCCGATACAAAGAAGTCACCGGCCAGAATATGGGCGCCACGAACCGTTTTGGGCTGGGTGTCAGGGTCGAGCGCGATCCTCAAGGGGCCGCCAAGGCGATTCTGGAGGCCCACGTCGCCATGGAACAGCACATGCAGCCTGGATTCGCGATGGATCACCACCGGGCTCTTGGCGTTCTCGCAGATCGAATGCGTGATTCCAACAAGATTAACAAGGGCCTGATGCTCGGGCTTGGCCGAGACTACAGCCGGCTCTACTCGACCAGCGCAAACTGCGAGGCCGAACGCCGCGCGACTCACCTCGTGGCGGAACTCTTCGCTTATAAGAACAAGAAAAAACGATGGCCCAAAACGTTGGGAAAGCTCGGAAAGAAAGTGCCCGACGATATCAAGCAGGATGTCTTCCGAGATGAGCCCTTTGTGTATGTTCTTTTACAGGATGGACCGTTCCTTTATAGCGTGGGCCGAAACGGCATCGACGACGGTGGAATTCACGATTCCAAAATGGGTTTCGCGGGGAAGGGAGATTTTGTCTTCTGGCCCATCCCCGACAGCGAAGAACGACTCGCGGCTTCAAAACTTAATCGCGTCCCTGACAAAGATATGACACAACTCTCCGCCATCGGCCCCGACCTTGAAGGTAAGCGGGTGACGATCGCCGCCGTTGTGAAAGAAACCTCCTCCCGTCCGAGCAAGAAGCATGAGCGTCGCTATTCGGTCATCTTGTCTCAGGGTGACACAACGATCGAAATGATCTATTTCCAGTCCGTGGCTGATGCATTGGGTCCCAGTCAGGAGATCAAGCCTGGCATCCGAATTCGCGCTCGTGCCGTCGTCGAGAAGAAAGAAGAGGCGTGGAGGTTGAAGCTCGAAGACCCGACGATGGTCGCGGTCGAGGAGTGAGAGGCGTCACGGCCTTCAGTCGCTTTCCGCCGGTCTGCCCCGCTTCAGCGGTCGTCCGTAGCGCGTTCCTTCGCCGGTGATGTGGTGCTCCATCGGCACGTTCCGCTCTTCTTCGGGGGTAGGATGCCGCAACTGTCCGAGCGACTTGTTCACGCACATACGCATGTGATCCACCGCCTCATCGAGATCATCGGTCAAGAGGAACAGATCGAGGTCCTTCGCTGAGATCGTGGCGTACTCATCCAGCAACGTTGTCCTGAGATAGTGAACCAACGGTGACCAGAACTTCGAGTCGAACAGGACCACCGGATACTGCGGCGTTTTCTCGGTCTGAATCAACGTCATGGTTTCGAAGAACTCATCCATCGTTCCGAACCCTCCCGGGAAGCAAATCAACCCGAGACAGTACTTCACGAACATGACTTTCCTGGCAAAGAAGTAGTGAAAGTCGATGCTGACGTTCTGGTAGGGATTGCCCTCCTGCTCATGAGGAAGCGAGATGTTCAGGCCGACTGAGATGCCGCCGGCCTCGTACGCCCCCTTGTTCGCGGCCTCCATGATCCCGGGGCCTCCGCCCGTGATCACGCCGAAGTCCTTCTCTACCAGCTTTCTGCCCAGTTCCACGGCATTTTGATAATGCGGCGTATCCGGCTTTGCTCGGGCCGATCCGAACACGGAGACCGCCTGTCCGACCTGGCTCATGGTTTCGAACCCGTCGACGAATTCCGCCATGATGCGGAACAGGCGCCAGGTCTCACGGGATGGATCTCGAAAAAGGGGTTTATCCGACATGACGTCTCCTATGGTTTCCGCTTGTTGCCTGGAAGTGCCGCAAATTCTGCGCCCGGCTTGTAAGGCTTAGGACGTTGACCTAAATTGACTGTTCTCAAGGCTTCGCCACTGCCCAAAGCACCGGTGGTTTCCCGCGTGCAGGCGTGTGGTCGGAGCGGTCGATACACCTTTAACTCCTATCCTAACGGACGGAAGCCATCCATGAGCACCGAAATCGTACACGTGCAGGGCCGTGAAGTGTTGGATTCTCGCGGGAACCCCACCGTTGAGGCAATCGTCGTATTGGAAGACGGCTCAGTTGGCCAGGCCATCGTGCCCAGCGGAGCCTCCACAGGCGAGCACGAGGCGGTCGAGCTTCGTGACGATGATCAGTCCCGCTATCTCGGCAAAGGGGTTCTGAAGGCCGTTGAGCATGTCAATAAGGCGATCGCGGAATGCGTTGTCGGGCTGGATTCGACGGATCAGGAGATGATCGACACAGCCATGATCGAACTCGACGGAACGGCGAACAAAGGCAAGCTTGGCGCGAATGCCATCCTTGCGGTCTCGCTCGCCACGGCGCGTGCCGCGAGCGAGTCGTGTGGATTGCCCCTGTTTCGCTATCTTGGCGGCTGCCACGCCAACGTTCTGCCCGTGCCGATGATGAACATTCTTAACGGCGGCAAGCATGCCGACAGCACTGTCGACTTTCAGGAGTTCATGGTCCAGCCCTGGGGCGCGCCGAGTTTTCGTGAGGCCCTGCGATGGGGCTCGGAGATTTTCCACACGCTCAAGAAGATTCTTAAGGACAAGAATTACAACACGGCAGTCGGCGACGAAGGCGGATATGCTCCGAACCTCAAATCTAACGACGAGGCATTCGAAGTCATCGCCACGGCTGTTGAGAAGGCGGGCTACAAGCTTGGCGAGCAGGTCTTCTTCGCGCTCGACCCGGCGTGCAGCGAGTTGGCCGGTGAAGCCGGTGCGTCCGATCGATACAAGTTCTTCAGAAGCAATCCGGAAAAAGTGACCGGTGCGGATGAGTTGATCGACTATTGGTCGGAGAAATGCAAGCAGTGGCCGATCCGCAGTCTCGAAGACGGCCTGGGGGAAAACGATTGGGAAGGCTGGACCAAGCTCACGTCCAGGCTCGGCGACAGCGTCCAGCTCGTCGGCGACGATCTCTTCGTCACCAACACGGAGCGGCTGGCAACGGGCATCGAGAAAAATGCCGGCAACAGCATCCTGATCAAAGTCAATCAGATCGGGACGCTGACGGAGACGTTCAACGCGATCGAGATGGCGAAGCGAAACGGCTGGACGGCCGTCATCAGCCATCGCAGCGGCGAGTCGGAGGACACGACGATTGCCGACATCGCGGTCGCGACCAACGCGGGGCAGATCAAGACCGGCAGTCTCTCGCGGACCGACCGCCTGGCGAAATACAACCAGTTACTCCGGATCGAAGAACACCTCGGCGAACAGGCCCGGTACGGCGGTCCGTTGTGGAACAAACATTGACGATGGTCAACGGCTTGTCCTCGGCCGTTTTTGAATAGGCAGACGAATGCCTTCGATCGACGAACAGAATCAGCAGAGTCTAAGCGAGAACGTTATTCCCACGTCTCCGCTCGGTCACCGCATTATGTTCGTGGTCTTCGCTTTGCTCGCGTTCGGCCTCTTTGCGCCGACGATTCTGCTGCCCATCCTTCGGGAGCATTGTGAGCTTTTGGCGGAGGAGGGTCGCTTGACAAAACAGTGCACCGAACTGGAGCAGGAGACCATAAGGCAGGACGCGTTGCTCGAGGCCTTCGCGACCGACCAGACCATCAACGAGCGCTTGGCCGTCCTGGACTTGCATTACAAGAATCCGAACGAAATCGTCGTTCCCGTGCTTAGGACAGACCAGGTGACGGTGACTCCGTCGTTCAATTTGCCTGAGTTTCAGAGCGACTTGTCGATTCCCGCCCATTGGCCGAGGAGCGTACGAAGACTCGAACGCTGGGCGGAAAAAAAGGGGCTCATCGATCTCTATCTCGACCCTGCGTTACGTCCTGCTTTTCTGCTCATGGCCGGCGGATTGATCATTGCGGCCTTTGTTCTCTGTGCACCGCGAACGCATCGTCTCCGATCCGGTCGTGATTCAGCCGGTGTCGGAAAGACGGCCATGACGCCGTTGGGATGAGCGGCTCGGAATCGTGAAGCTGCCGACCGGACTCTCAAGAATTTGTCGCGTCATCGTGAACCGTCATAATAGTAGTCGTAGGGTGGGCTCTGCCCACCGCTGTATGGCGCGGGCGCCTCGTCGGTGGTCGGCGGGTGGAACCCGCCCTACAACGGATGTCAACAGGGAAAGTCGCGATTCAAGTCCACGAGCAATCAGCACTCCATGATATAGTCGCATGGCCGCCATCACGATTCAAAACGTCGTCAAGTCCTACGCCGGTCAAACGGTCTTGAAGAATATTTCGCTTACTCTAAACAAGGGTGAAAAAGTCGGTCTTATTGGTGCCAACGGCTCGGGCAAGACGACCTTGTTTAAACTCATCGTCGGTCTCGAATCGGCGGATAGTGGGACGATCACGATGACTCGCGGCCTCAACGCGGCGTACCTGCCTCAGAAGCCGGAGATTGCCGAGAGTGGTCGTCTGCTCGACGCCGTGAGCGATGCCTTCGAAGGTCATCGCAACCTGGAGAAAGAATTGCAGGCTTTGTCGGCGCAGATCGGCGAAAAGCACGGATGTCCGGAGGAAGTCGGGCTGCTGGAGAAATATGACCGTCTGCATGCTCAATTTGAGGCGAACGGCGGCTACAACTACGAAGTTCGCATTCGCGAAGTTCTTGGTGGGCTGGGCTTCAGCCCGGAGGAATACGATCAATCGGTCCAGGTTCTCTCGGGTGGACAGAAGTGCCGTGCCGCACTAGCGCGCATGCTGATGGGCGACGCGGATTTTTTGTTGCTCGACGAACCCACCAACCACCTCGATCTTGACGCCACGCGCTGGTTGGAAAAGTACATCGCCGGTCATCACGGTGGGGCGGTTATTGTTTCGCATGATCGGTACCTCTTGGATCGTGTGGTCTCGAAAATCATCGAGATTGAGAACGGCCGCGCGACCGTCTATCCAACGAACTACACGAACTACGCCCAGACCAAACACACCCGTCAACTGCAAGCGATGCGAGATTACGAGAAGCAACGGGAATGGATTGCTCATCAGGAGGACTACATCAATCGCGTGCGGTATCGCAAAGACACGGCCAAACAGGCCAGGGCCCGGCAGAAGCTGCTTGACAACATGAAGGCCCGAGGCGAAATTTTGGAGAAGCCCGAGAATCTGCATTCCATCAAGACCGACTCCAAGTCGAGTTCCGCACCGCGCATCAACTTCAAGCCACACGAACGCAGCGGCGATATGGTCGTTCGTTGCGAGGGTGCTTGCAAGGGTTTCGGCGACATCCGGCTGATCAAGAGGCTGGACTTTGAAATGACGCGCGGAGAGAAAGTCGGCATCATCGGTCCGAACGGCGTGGGCAAGACCACTTTGCTTCGCATGCTCCTGCGACAACTGGATCCCGACTCCGGCACCGTTCGCCTCTACGAGAATTTGTCGGTCGGGTACTATGATCAGGAACATCGTGATCTCGATCCTGACTTATCCGTCATCGAAGCTGTTCGTGAAGTTCGACCTGAAGTAACCGAAGCGGAGGCTCGGTCCTATTTGGCGCTCTTCCTGTTCCGCGGAGATGACGTTTTTAAACGAATCGGCAACCTCTCCGGCGGGGAGCAATCACGTGTTTTGCTGGCGCGCCTCGTTTGGACCAACCCTCAGGTTCTCGTTCTCGACGAGCCGACGAATCACCTTGATATTCCGGCTCGCGAGGCGCTTGAGGAGGCGTTGCAGCATTATCCCGGAAGCATCCTGATGGTCAGCCACGACCGTTATTTCCTGGACCGCGTCGCCGGTCGCCTTCTCGTCTTAACACGGCGTGAACAGCACGAGATTGTCGACGGCAACTGGTCGGCCTACGCGGAAATCCTGTCCCGGCGCGAAGAGGCGAGCCGTTCAGAAGAGCTTCGCCGAAAAGAGCAGGATCGTCGGGAGCGGGAAGCGAAAACCAAAGGTAAGCCCGGGAGAAAGAAGTCAAAGTCGAAATACGCGGCGCAACGGGTCGAGGAGCTTGAGGACCGGATTATTCAGATTGAGACCCGTGTCAAGGAAATTGAAACTGCATTCGCAGATCCCGCTTTTATGAAGGACCAGGCCAAACTCAAACAACTCCACATCGAATACGATCGCCTTCGCCCGGAACTTCAGGAGCTCAACGAGAAATGGGAGGAGGCCGCAGACGGCCTCGCGGATTGACGTCGACGGAGAGTCTATCGCGTCATAACGCCAAAGCCCCGGGCAAGCTTGCCCGGGTTTAGGTGGTTGGATTACCTTCTTCGCCTCACGACCGTCAACCCGAGCAACATTGCAAAAAGCGCCGTGGCCGGTTCGGGAATGAAGACGCTGGCCGTCGAAGCATTGGCCCCGCTCAGCTCGAAGAATGCGCTGTTGGTGATGTTGTTCGTCGTGGTCACGGAAAGTTCGAGGTTGTCCGCGAAGGCGTCGCCGCTGACGTCGCCGAAACCGGGAGGCGTTGCGTTAATGCTGCCGTCCGTGTCGTGGCCGAAGATGAGCGTCTCGCCCGGGTCGAAATCGGTGAACGTGAGGTTCAAAGCGCGCCAACCGTTGAAGTCGGCCGGGGCGGTCGAGGGGTCGGAGTGAGAATGGCTCACACCCGTGGGGTCCGACGCGGGGTTCACCGAGAACCCGAACTGAGGCTGCCCCGGAAGGTTGTCATCGAAGTTGCCATTGCTCGCGAGGGTGAATCTCAGGAAAAGTTCGCTGATGCCGACATCAGCATTGTTGGTGATCGTCCAGGCATCGGGATCATTGACGGTTTCTTCAGTCTCCACGACGGCGACGACGAACATGCCCGCCTCGGCAAGGGAGACCGAAATCAGTGTGGCGACGACGGACATGACCATAATCTTGCTGAGCCGGAGGTCTTGATTCACGAGTAAGCTCCCTTCCAGGCAGGCCCCCTGACGCCCAACCATCGCCTCGCCATCCCGATTTTAGCCGATTCGGCGTGCCGAATCCTAGGGAGACAGGCCCGGAAACCTTGATCAATTGGGTTGGAAAGGGTGAAATGAGGACTACTAGAGCGATAAGATCAATCATCAGCGCCATGGCATACCGCCTCGGCGCGTTCAGGAGAAAGACTCATGGTATTGTTGAGAAACTGCATGTTTTCCTTGTTTTTACTTGTTCCGATGACGGCTGTCGCGGATGAGGAAATCCTTCCGTCCACCGCCGGCGTTCCCGTGATCAGCTGGACGGATGCAGGAGGCTATGTCGATCAGGAAGTCATTGTTCAAGGCAAGATTTTCGAAACGAGCAAACGAAAGACCATCTGCTTTTTAAACTTCGATCGGGAACGCAAGTTCACAGCCATCGTCCGGGCGGCAAATTTCGATAATTTTCCCGTGTCTCCCGAACTCAAGTACGCGAGCAAGGTGGTCCGCATTCGCGGCATTGTCAGCCAGTTCAAAGGCAAGCCTCAGATTGAGGTGTACAGCCCGAAACAGATCACGATTCTCGAAAAGGAAGAGCCGCTCCCGCCTCCGCCGGTGGGCAAGACTTCCAAGTCCGACGGGATCGTAACGCTCGCTACGTACAACGTGCTCAACCTCTTTGACGAACACGATGATCCCTACCATCGTGACGAAGGAACCAAGGCCAAACCTAAGGAGCAGCTGGAGAAGCTCGCCGAGACCATTCGCAAGGTGGATGCCGATGTCCTTGCCTTGGAGGAAGTGGAAAATCGGGGTTATCTCGAGCGCTTCGTTCATGCGATGCTGCCAAACATGGGTTACAAGCACGTGGTTTGCTACGAGGGCAATGACCGGCGCGGCATCGATTGCGCCGTACTCTCAAGGTTTCCCGTCGGACCGGTGACGTCCTATCGACATGTCCGTTTCAGTGACGGTTCCGGTGGGATGATGGGCTTTCGTCGCGACTTGATCCGCGTGCGAATCGAGCCGCCGGGCCGGCCGAGTTTCGACGTTTTTGTGGTTCATTTTAAGAGTAAGCGCGGCGGCGGCGCCAGCGAACCGATTCGGTGTGCCGAGGCGACACAGGCACGGAAAATCCTCGACGATATTCTTGAAAGAGACGAAAAGGCCTTGTTCGCCATCTGCGGTGATTTCAACGACACGTGGGACAGCCAGGCGATGAAAATCATCCGCGGAGGCGAGGACAACACGGCGCTTCGGTCCTTTCAAGACGATTTGCCGGAAGGAACCCCCACGTACAACCGTGCACGGTACCGCAGCATGATTGATTTTATTTTGTGTTCTCCCGGCCTGGCGAACTACTATGTGCCGAAGTCCTGCCGTGTGATCTCCGGAAGTGTGAAGTCATCGGGCTCGGACCATAATCCCGTCATGATCCAGTTCGACTTCAAGTCTTTGAACTGACTGCCAAGGCGGAACTCATTGGCCTCATCGTCCGGCTCGGTATAATTCGGCCATGTCCGCTGATGCCGAGGCCGTGTATTTCAAGCCTGAGGATTACGCGTCGGTTCCACGTCGATTGATGGCATTTCTGATCGATGTGCTTTTCGTCGCCGTGTTATGTTATGCAGCCGCGATCGTCGTTGTTTCGATGACCGTTTCAAAGGACGTTCTCGAATCGAGTTCAGACGAGGAGAAAAAGGCGATCGTAAGGCAGTCACTCGGCCTGCTGCTTCTCTGCTGGGTTGGGCTGGCCGCGGTCTACCACATCGCCGTACGCAGGGCACGAGGCGGCACTCTGGGCTATCGCCTTGCGGGAATACGAATGGTTAATGCGTTTGGCGAACCGCCGTCGCTTTCAGCATTAATCAAACGTTTCCTCATTGCGACGCCGACCTGCACTTTTTTTGCGCTCAGTTATCTCTCGTGTCGCAATCATCCCAAGCGCCAGGCGATTCACGATCAGTTCGCCGGAACCTGGCTTGTTCGGCGTTCGGCAGATCCTGCAGGGCCCGCTGAACTTTCAGAGTTACCTCATTTGTATGGGATTTATCCGTTTGCGTTGATGCTGACCAATCTTGATGTTTCGCCTCCCGGTGACGCAGAAAACGATAAAAAAAGTGCATTGGATGGTTTGAGGTGACATCGGTCATTTGCTGACCGTTTCAGGGCTGGGAATTGGGCGAATTTGGGTGCGGATCTTGTCGTGTTATTCGGAGTTTATTCTATAACTTTATGTTAATCATAATGATAAGTTCACAGTTAATTGATCGGCAATCCGCCTTTTTTGGCCGATGAGTAAGGATGAACGTTTGACATAAGTCATTGTCCTATAAGGCAAAACATGAAAAATTTTGGAATAACAGGCCCTTGAGTTATTGACATGGATTTCAGGAAGTGGCTAAACTCCGCGTTTTGCATGGGCGGAAACGCCTGAGTGGCCCCGTCCTTAAGGCGCGGCAAGGTCGAGGCTCCGGCTGGATGGCGCGGTTTGTTCCCGCCGGTCATGTTAGTAGCGGGTCTCATGTGGAAGTAATCAAAAACATCGTGAAGGGAACGCGAAAGTAAGAAAGCGAGGTTGCTATGGCTTTTTGGAGATTTCTTGAGGTCGCTTTGATTGGCGCCATCGACACGAATCCCCTTCTGGATTTGATCCTCACGCCAATCGCTTGGGCGATCGCACTGTTTACCTAAGCAGTCGATGGTCATTGTAGTTTGGTAACGTTAGTCATTTAGTTAAAAAGGAAGAAGAAATGAATGGTCTTTTGAGATTTCTTGAAGTTGCGCTGATCGGAGCCATTGACGCGAATCCGCTCCTGGACCTCATCCTCACGCCGATTGCGTGGGCGATCGCGCTCTTCGGTCGCTAAGTCGAGAAAAGTGTATTCGCGGACACGCTCCGCATCATGACAATGACTTCTTGTTCGTGAGCGTGTCTCAAGCCGGTGCGTGATTGCATCGGCACTGCTTCTGCTAGCAGATGCAGGACCTGAGTGATTGGTCATTCGGGTCCTGTTTTCTTTTTACCTGGCCATGCAACTCTTCCGTTTCGGGGATCGTCAACGAAGGATAGATAAGAGACCGGACGGGTCTGATTGCGGCGATCATTCTCGAAGAAATAGGGTGCACCGATCCGGCCTTCGGGAAGCGTTGAGCGACGGATTCCGGGCCAACCGGCATGGTCGCCTTGCCAATACGAGCAATCGTTCACAAAATGTGAGGAAATCGGCCTCGCGACGGTAGTGCAGGAGGATTTATGATTCGCAGCCTGTTTTTGTTGGCAGCTAGTTTTGTCTTGATGGGGACGTCTTGCACGCCTCCCCTGGTCTGTTCAAACTCCCTCGATGGGTCCGACCTCGGCTTCACCCTCGTAGCGCCCGCCGATTTTGAGTGTACGTCTTCGTTTCCCGCTCAGACAGGGTTGATTCAGGGCTTGGTGACCTATCAAAAGACGGGAACCAGCGTGCAGCTGATTGTCTTTGTCGGCGACCCCTCGTCCGCTGACGAGATTGTCGATGATGGGGCGCCGAGCGGCGGGAGTTGCGATGACATTGGGGTGTTGACCACCGCCAACGGCATCGCGTTTGAGCGGTGCATGTCAACCGAGGCCGGGACCGGCAACGTTTCCTTCGCCGCATCCGCGAATTTGCCTGTTGGTGCAAATATTCTGCTCGTCATTCTGGTCGCCGAAGCCGATGACGCCGGTGGCCTGGAAGACACGTTGAACACGATTCTGGAGTCTGTCGCGTTTCCCTAAGGGAAGAAGATGATGGCCAAAGTTGAAGTCCCGGAAGGTTTGTGGTTGCGCTGTCAGGGCTGCAGCAAGATGATCTTCAAGAAGGTTCTTGAAGACCGTTTACGGGTTTGTCCGGAGTGCAACCACCATTATCGCGTGGACGCACGGAGTCGTATTCAGCAACTCACCGATCCCGGCACCTTCGAGGAATTCAACGAAGGTCTTGTTTCCACGGATCCGCTGGGCTGGACGGACAGCAAGCCCTACCGTCAACGCCAGACCGAGGCTCGGGAGACGACCGGTTTGACCGAGGCTGTTCTGACCGGAAGGGCGTACATCAAAGGTCGTGCCGTGATATTGGCGGTCATGGACCCTTTTTTCATCATGGGGTCGATGGGGTCCGTGGTCGGCGAGAAGATCACGACTGCTATCGAACGGGCGACGGATCTCACGCTGCCGATCGTCACCGTGACCTGCTCGGGCGGGGCTCGAATGCAGGAAGGACTGGTCAGTCTTTTCCAAATGGCCAAGACGTCCGCGGCGATTGCCCGGCATGACGATTCCGGCGGTCTATACATTACCGTACTCACGGATCCGACGACGGCCGGTGTGGCGGCGAGTTTTGCTTCGCTCGGCGATGTCACGCTTGCTGAGCCTAAGGCCATGGTCGGTTTTGCCGGGCCGCGCGTCATCTGGAATACCGTGAAGGCCGAATTGCCCGAGGGCTTCCAGACGGCCGAGTTTATGCTTGAACACGGGTTTGTGGATCGAATCGTCGAGCGAACGCATTTGCGAAGCGAGATCGCCAGAATCATCGACTATTGTGGAAAATAACGTCTTGTCGAATCGATCATGCCGCTGAACATAGCCCTTATGGTCGTTGGGGCGGCGATCCTTGTTGGTGGCGGCGAGATTCTGATTCGCGGGGCTGCCGCACTGGCTCGTACACTCGGCATCTCGGCCACGATCGTCGGGTTGACGGTCGTCGCGTATGGAACATCCGCACCGGAATTCGTCGTGAGCGTGATGGCCACGCTGGACGACAAACCGGGGATCTGTGCCGGCAATATCGTCGGCAGCAATATTTTGAATGTCCTGCTTGTTCTCGGCGTCACGGCGCTGATCTATCCAATTCAGGCGACCGCCGTTTTCGTCCGCCGAGAAGTGCCCATTATGGTGGGTGTCTCTGTCCTTTTTCTGTTTCTGTCCCGAAACGGAGATTTGGCGCGTCCGGAAGCCGCGGTGCTCGTGTTCTTGCTATTTGGCTATACCGCGCTCACGGTCTGGATCGCCAAGCGCGAGAAGGCCTCCGTCGCGCGGGAATACGAAGACGTCCAGCCGTCCCCAATGAAGCGAACCATCGCGGTGAATCTTCTCTTGATCGTGGTTGGTTTGGCGATGCTTGGAGGAGGATCCGAGTTGTTTCTCCGTGGAGCGGTCGAAATCGCCAAGGCGATCGGCATCAGCGACAGCATCATCGGGCTGACCCTCGTCGCCTTCGGAACCAGTTTTCCGGAACTCGCCGCGTGTGTCGTTGCCGCCTATCGTAAACACCCCGACATCTGTCTGGGCAACGTGATCGGAAGCAGCATCTACAATCTCCTCGCCATCGGAGGTATCAGCGGACTTATCACGCCGCTACCCTTTGAGCCGGACATGATCCGCGTCCACATCCCGTTGATGGCTGGTGCCGCCGTTCTTCTCTGGCCAATGGTCACCACGAGTTTTCGAATCAGTCGTCGCGAAGGCCTCATTCTGCTGACTTGTTACACCTTATTTATGATTTGGACGATTCTTCGGCAAACCCGGTAGCCGATCTCGGCCGCTAGCCGGCAAGTCCCAGCACGGGCCGTTTCATGCGACGATTGATCGTGCCGACCAGGGCGTTCATGATCAAAATCGCCCAATAGCACTCACCTTCGAGTGTTCCATACAGCCGCATGAAGATGGTCAGCACGCCAATGCCTGCGCCGAAGACCAGTTGGCCGTGTGCTCGCATGGGTGACGCGACGACATCTCCGGCGAGCAGGAAAGCTCCCAGCATGAGTTGTCCGGCCGTCAGGTGGAAAAAGACGTAGGCGAGTCCTACCGCGCGCCCCTGCTCGACTTCGAGCACGGGAAACCAGTGATAATCCGCCCCAAGATTGACCGGCATGATCGAGGCGGCGAGCGCTGCCGAAGCGAGGACCGTCACCGGCAATTGCCATCGCAGGTACCCGCGATGAATCAGGAACACGCCTGCGATGATCAACATCAGTGTACAGGTCTCTCCGATACCGCCGGGAACGAGGCCGAAGATCGTGTCTTTCCAGGGAGGCAATTCGTCCCGCACGAGCGGTTCATAAAAGTTTCCGTCATCGGGCGGGACTCGGTCTTGAGTAAAGCGTCGCAGGGTTTGCACGGGCCTTTCGATCTTGTATCCCTCGGCCGTCGTCGAAGGTTGGGGAGTCAGCCATCCTTGATAGTCTGCGACGGGTTCTGCGTGATCAAGATTTCCGACGAGCAAATAGCCGGGTGCCAGGATCGGTGACGTCACCAATGCACCGCTTAGCGAAAGACTGTTCACAAAAAAGGCCTGAACAACGACGCGTCCTACCAACGCGGAATGCAGGAAGCCTCCGAAAACTCCCTGGCCAATGATGATCGCAATCAAGGAGCCGACAATGGCCACGTGCAACGGTGCGGTCGCAGGCAAAGTCAGCCCGAAGAGGAGCCCCGTCAACACGGCACGCGGAAGTCGTCCCGTCCCCGGTCTGCGAGTCACGATCTGCATGCCCATGTCGGCGATGACGGCACACAAAACGCTCATGACAAGAATCTTCAGTGCCGCGACACCGAACAGAACGACGCCCCACAGGCCGACGAGGGACGCCACCAGAATCCATGTTCGAACGATATGTACGTGTGTGCTGCCGCCTTTGCGATGCGGCGCCGCGCCCGTCAGGCTGCGTTCTTCGACGATCCAACGTCCACGTGTCATGGCTATGTCAAACACGCCGGCTCCCGTTGCTGCTCGAATCGAGTTCGCGTCCGATGAATGGTCTCACCCAACGGCAATTGAGCGGGGCAAACGTAGCTGCAAAGACCACAATCGAGACAGGCCTTGAGATGCGACATTTCAAGATTTGTGCAGTTTGGCTTCGATTCCAGCTGCATCAACGACGGCGGATCGATCCCGACCGGACAATCCTCCACGCACCAGCCGCAATGAATGCAGGGCACCGGGATCGATGGTTCGGTCTCCGAAAACAAGAGTAATGCCTTCGTCGTCGCCGTCACCACGGCTTCCTCATGGCCCATGGCGAGGCCGGTCAAAGGTCCGCCGCAAACAGCCTTGGCCACCCGGCCGACAAGTCCGACCCGCTCCGCCAGATGACGCATGGGTGTTCCGATGGCCACGCGATACGTGCCTGCACGCTCCACGGCATCGCCTGCCACGGTCATGACCGTGTGTGTAATGGGGCGATCATCGAGCAGGGCCTCGGCCGCCTGAACAACCGCGGCCAGCGGCAGGACGATCACGCCCTTATCCAGAACGCGACCGCCTGGAGCAATCTCGCAGTCAAGTAATGCCTTCACCAGGACCAGGGGCTGGCATTGCGGATACGGGTTTGCCATCGCCGCAATTTCGACGTAGCGTCCATGGGCCTCCGCCTCCATTCGTTTAACCACGCGTCGGTGTCGAAACGGCAGCGCCAGGATCGCGCGGGAGACTCCCAACGCATCCGCCAGTTCACACGTCACGTCAATGATTCGCCCATGTTCCTCCACCAGCATGCGAAGATCCGCGGTCAGGTACGGCTCGGTCTCCATCGCATTGACAATCAAATCCGTCACGCCTGCCGCGACGGCCTCCTTGATGACCGAATGTAACGGCGCACGCGGCTCCGAACACATGACGCCATGTTCTGCCAGTTGCACAATGAGGGATTCATCTTCCCAGCCCTGATGTTGCGGGAGGGCCTCTTCACGGCCGTCAGGCTCCAGAACCGCGCACGGCAAATAGCCGTCCTGGGTTGTCCAGGCTCGACTCAATTCAACGATCTTGCCCGATGTCGGCGCGTGGGTCGCGATTGATTCGTGGCTGGTCGAATTGGAAAGACGCTCTCCTTTGAGCACGCGATCGCCCACCCGAACGTTGGGTTCGGTCTTAAGGTCCTGCCGCACCGTCAGCGGGACGTGCAACGGCCCGTCCACACGGAGCAACTCGACTGCGCGACGGGATGTCACCGACTTGTGGTCGGGCAGGAACAGCCCTCCGTCAAACGCCTTTCGGGGGCCAAGAAGATTAAACAATGACGACATGAGCGGGAATTGTAGCGGCACCAGGAATTGGGAACAGGGCTGGGTTTGGATCCCCCGTCCCATGGCCCTAGATCCCTATTGGCTTACCTTGGAACAAAGCTGACGGTGATATGCATAATCGTCCAATAGAGGAAGGATTCGGGGGCCAGGAGCCACTCAAGATAGCTGGCTTGATTCAGGCCGAGTGTCCAAATCAACCCGATGATCATCAGAACGGCAGCCATCCCGATGTGCAACGTCTTGAACCCCTTGACCGTCGTTCTCATCCACAGCCACAGGCCCTTGGGAGCTGTTTTCGGGGGGAACCGCTTGAATTGAAAACCGGCAAAGATGTACCAGGCAATGACATGAAAGAGAATTAGTGAATAGGGGCGTCGAGTGAAGAAAATCGCCAATCCCAGGACCGCAGTCACCCCGATCATCACGCGAAATAGAGGTGCATGCGTGTTGACCAGGACCTTGGCGCTCGGGTAGCCCTGCTTGGCTGCGAAATACCTTAATGAGACCGCAAACCCGATCACTGCCGCCAGCAGTGGTGCGGTTGAAATCAAGAGCTTCAAGCCCAGCGGCAATGAGCCGTCGAACAGGCTTGCGCCGGCCAATGATGAAGTGGCCAGCGCCGATCCGTCGGCCACGACTTTTGCATGATATGCGCCGAAGACCGCCGGTGCCCAGGCTACGGCGCCGATTGAGAATACGGTCAGCCCGATCAGGACGCGCACCATGTTGTTGAACACGGCTTTGTCCGGAATCGGCGCCGCGTCCCCCAGGACGGTGTAAAACATCGCCTCGTCGCGCAACTCGTGAATAAGAAAATACAAATAGACGCTGGAATACAACAACAAGTTCGTCTTGGCGCCGCCTTTCCAGTAGATCGTGCACAGGACGACTCCGGTCAGCAACAGCCCGGCCGTCCACAAACGCTTGCGCGTCGTTCGGTTCTTCGGTGACGAGACCAAGAACAGAAAGCCGATCACGATGTGCGGAATCGTGATGTATCGCATCGCGGCTTCCGATGCCTCGCGAATGTACCGGATATCACCCGGGCTTCGGTGAAGTACATCCCGTTCTACCTTGTAGGCGCACCAGAAAACAAGCACAACAACGGCGGTCCCAAGCATGGCCTTGAGAAAATTACGCTCGGTGATGCCCATCGGTCGCGCGGCACCCTGGCCGAGGGTGATCGGTGCGACGGTTGGAGACGAAGTGCTGTTCGCCATAAGGCCGCTAACTCCAAATCGGCGAGGACGAATCAAACAAACAGTCAATAGGCATATCGGCCGACCGCAGGCCGTATGTCTCACTTAATACCATATCCACACCGTTCAGGATGGCAAGTGCCTGCGGAAACTCAATCAGGCCGGGCGAACATCGCCGCTCAATATGCACCGCTTCTATTCACTGCACGCTCGGCTACAATAAAACGCCATGAAAGCGCGTGAATTGTTAAAACTGGGATTCCGGCAGGGCCCTCTCATCGGCATTGCTCTGGACGCCTGCAAGCAAGCCAAGACCGCCGGCATGAAGGCTCGGGAGATCCGCGCCACCATCCAGGATTTGATCGATGATCCAAGAGCATACTTCGACCACGACGTTTTCGGCCACCTGGCTGCGGAGTTGTTGGAACCGACGGCTCCGGACTACGAGTTCAAGACCGATCCGGATGCCCGTGAATGCTTCGGCATTTGGGGAGGCGAAAACATCGACAAGTCTGCCATCGAGCAGATGGTCAACGCCGTGCGCCTGCCCATCTCCGTCGGTGGAGCGCTCATGCCGGATGCCCACCTCGGATATGGTCTCCCGATCGGAGGCGTTCTGGCCACGGAAGGCGCCGTTATCCCCTACGCGGTCGGCGTCGATATCGCATGTCGCATGATGCTCTCAGTGCTGCCCTTGCCGATCGAGGAAAACAAACCTGATCCCGTTGATCGGAATGAGGACGAGTTTATCAAGGTCATAGAGCACAACACTCGTTTCGGCGCCGGTGCCAAGTTCAAAGGGCGGCACCGTCGCCAGCACGAGGCGATGGACCTTGATTGGAATGTCAGCCCGATCACTCGTCAGATGAAGGACAAGGCCTACGATCAGCTCGGCACGAGCGGGGGCGGCAACCATTTCGTCGATGTGGGTGAGCTGGAGGTCTTTGAAGATTTCCAGGGGTTGCCCGCGGGGAAATATGTCGCCGTTCTCAGCCATAGCGGGTCACGCGGGCCCGGCGCGCGCACGTGTGACTATTACTCCAAACTTGCCCAGTCGCTTCATCCGAGAATACCAAAGCAGTTCAAGCATCTCGCATGGCTGCCGCTCGACGGTGACGGCGCCGAATACTGGGCGGCCATGGAACTGATGGGGGCCTTCGCTTCGGCCAACCACCATTGCATCCATCAGACCATTCTACGTGACTTGAAGATGAAGCCGTTGCTTCAGGTGGAAAACCATCACAATTTTGCTTGGAAGGAGACGCATGGTGGCCGTGAGGTCATCGTCCACCGCAAAGGCGCGACGCCTGCCGGCAAAGGCATGATCGGTGTCATCCCCGGATCGATGGGGACGCCGGGTTTTGTTGTCGAGGGCAAAGGCGATCCGACGAGTTACGACTCCGCCGCCCACGGCGCCGGCCGTGTCATGTCGCGCAAGAAGGGCAAGGAGACGTTCCGTTGGTCACCGGTAAAGCAGCAATTGAAAAAACGCCGCGTTAAGCTTATCTCCGCCGGCCTCGATGAAGTCCCCGGCGTGTACAAGGACATCGAATCCGTCATGGCTGCCCAAGCCGGCCTTGTCCACGCTCGCGCACGCTTTGATCCGCGCATCGTCAAGATGACACATGACGGGTTTGTCGAGGACTGATTCTTTGGAACATGCATGCGAGTCGAACATGACCGAACCTCTTTTCCTTCTGTCTCTCGGACCCTCGGCCCCTCGATCCCTTGGACCCTTCATTTGATCGCGAAGCTCATCAACTGGCTTTTCGGCAGCAAGGCTCGACGGCGCGAGCAGCTTCTAAGCGAGCCGTTTCCTGACGCATGGCTCCAGATCGTACGCCGCACCGTGCACTTCTATGAAAGACTGTCGGAAAATGAAAAGCGCCGACTACGTGAATGCATTCAGATTTTCGTTGCTGAGAAGCGGTTCGTCGGATGCGCCGGCTTGATGGTGACGGACGACATTAAAGTGACCATCGCGGCCGGCGCCTGCGTTCTGTTGTTGGGCCTCCCGCGTCTCGACATTTTTCCAAAGCTGCGAGAGGTCATCGTGTATCCGGACAGCCTTGCCGATTCCGTCGAAGCCATCGGCCCCGACGGGAGGCCTTATCAGATTTCCCAGGTCCGTGCGGGTGAGGCGTGGTTGCGCGGCCCGGTCGTGCTCGCTTGGAGCAGCGTAAGACGGTCCGTTGCTTCGCCAGTGGACGGTTACAATGTCGTGTATCACGAATTCGCCCATGTGATCGATATGCAGAACAGCAGCGCCGACGGAATGCCTCCCCCGGCGTCCAAGGCGCAATATGATCGATGGGCAAGGGTCTTTTTCAAGGAGTTCGATCGATTCGTCCATGCCAGCCATCGTGGCATGCTGACGTTGATCGATCCCTACGGCGCAACGAACCCGGCCGAGTTCTTTGCCGTCGTGACGGAGCATTTTTTCGAGCAGCCGCGACAGCTCGAAATCAACCATCCGGAATTGTTCGAGTTACTGGCTGATTACTATCAAGTGAATCCGATTCGTTGGCGGAAGGGCTGAACGCCTGACCGGAGCTTTCTTAAACGGTGGGTTCCGTGTCTGCAATCGGCGGCCGCACGACCATGATTCGGTTCTTGCCGCCGGCTTTGGCCAAATAGAGTGCTTCATCAGCGAGTTGCACCAGGTTCATGGCCTCGGTGGGCCGTCCTTCTTGCCGGCTGGCGAGACCGATGCTCATCGAAGCGATGTTGGCTTCAGGAAGTTCTTCCCCCAATTCTTTGCGGTAGAGCGTGAGAACACGTTCCGCCGAAGCACGCGCCTCATCAGGGGATGTTTGAGGCAAGAGGACAACGAACTCGTCGCCGCCGTAGCGAACCGCCACGTCGGATTCACGAATGCACCGTTGAATCACGTTTGCAGTCAGTTGCAGCAATTTATCACCGGTTTGGTGACCGAGCGAATCGTTGACCCGTTTAAAGTTGTCCAAGTCGAGCATCATGCATGTCAAATCAGTTTGGTAGCGCGTGGACTCGGCAAACAATTGGGAAAGCAGGTCATTAAAATGGCGCCGGTTGTACAGACCGGTCAGAGAGTCGCGCGCAGCCATCTCCTTGAAGCGACGATTGGCTTCTTCCAGCGCCATCGTCCGCTGCATCACTCGGTCCTCCAGCTCGGTGTTCAGTTTCACGAGCTTGCTGTGTGACTCGGCAAGCTCGTCGGCCATCCCGTTGAAGGCCCGTGCAAGTTGACCGATTTCGTCGCGCCGCTTGAGCTTGACCCGGGCATCCATTTCACCACGGGCAAACGCACGCGCCGCTTCGGCAATTCGATTCAATGGCCCGACCAGGTTGCGAACGACTTCGTAGCCGATGGGGACCATCAGCAGGGTGATTCCAAGTGCCAGGCCGATGACGTTTCGGACCATGGTGGTCAGCCGCTTTTTGGAGGCCTCCAGGTCGACGCCCAGGCGCACATAGCCGAGGGTCGGTCGAGCCCCTTTTTCTCCGACGATCGCCGTCGACGTCGCTTGAACGGGAAATACGATGTCGATTCGTGAGCCGGTGTCGCCGCTTAGAAACAATTGCGGTTGATTGATTGGCTCGACGGAGACACGGCGGGCACCGTCCAGTAAGAGATGGGTGATATTGCCGGTGCCTTGTTGATAGTTGGCCAATATTTCACCGGTCACGTCGGTGAACAGGACGTAACAGACCTCGCTTTCGGAGACGCTTCCCTCAGCCGCGGCCAACAGACGTTCGCGATCTCTGGATTCCACTGCGTTGGCGCTGGCCGCCGCCAATGCTCTCGCCAGATCCGTGGCGTGACGCTTCGTTTGGGAGACGGCCAGACGCGAAGCGATTTTTAGAAACGTAGCGCCGGTCAGACCGGTCGCCGCCAGAACGACGAACGTCAAGAGTAATGTGGTGCGGAATTGCAGCCCGAACAAACCACGACGAAATTGCTGAATCAGCGCCAGCAAGAGCATCCCCTGCGCATAAAAGTACGCGTGCCCACAAACGTTTTGCCGGGTAGCCGGACATCCGAAGCCGACCTCATCCGAATCTAACCCGAAGGCGCGCAATTATTGAGGATATTATCGACTACTTCGGAGCGAGGCTTCATGTAGCATGTGTGGACGGCGCACGACATTTAATGGTGGCGATAATCCTCAGGAAGCCGCTTGTTCATGGGACTTTTCTGGCGAACGGCGAATGCCCATAAGCGAGCCGAGCCTGATTTGCTCTTGGGTCGGGCCGATAAAACGAGTAGAATGGATCATAAATCCTATCGCCCCCGGATTCTACAATGGGTGAACAAAAGGTCACACACGATATCGATGCAGGCGAACGCCGTGAATTCATGAAGCGGCTGCTGACGGATGTCCAGGCACTGGAGGACATGCTTGCGCAGGGCATGATCGAGTCAGGGCGAAGAAGGATCGGCGCAGAGCAGGAAGTCGTTCTGATCGATGCCGCTTATCGGCCGGCGCTCAAGAATCTGGAAATTCTCGAAAGACTGGACGATCCGAACTTCACGACTGAACTGGCGCAGTTCAATCTCGAATTCAACCTGCCGCCGCTCACGCTTGGAGCCAAATGCCTGAGGGAAATGGAAGACTCGCTTCGAGCAAACCTTGAGCGACTTCGGCAGGTGGCGCGACAATTCGATCTCGATATTCTCCTGACAGGGATTTTGCCGACGCTCGAACCGACCGATCTGGCGATCGGCAGTCTCACGGACCTGCCACGTTATTATGCGCTGAACGATACGCTCATGGCACTTCGCGGCGGTCCCTACCAGATTGACATCAAGGGTGTCGACGAACTGACTGCCAAGCAGGATTCCGTATTGCTTGAAGCCTGCAACACGAGTTTTCAGGTTCATTTTCAGGTCAGCCCCGAAAAGTTCGCCCATTTCTACAATGCGGCCCAGGCGATCTCGGCTCCCGTGCTGGCTGCGGCGGCCAATTCCCCGGTCTTGTTTGGCAAGCGTTTGTGGAAGGAAACTCGGATCGCCGTTTTTCATCAGTCGGTGGACGCCCGAGACGGCACCAGCGCCCATCGCGACTTGAGTCCCCGTGTAAGCTTTGGCACGAGTTGGGTTCGAGAATCCGCGCTGGAGATTTACCGAGAGGACATTTCCCGATTTCGTGTTCTGTTCATCGCGGACAAAGAAAAGGATCCCTTCGAACTCATCAAGGCAGGCGAACCGCCGAAACTGAAGGCTCTTCAAACGCATAACAGCACGATTTATCGTTGGAACCGTGTCTGCTACGGCATTACCGAAGGGAAGGCGCACCTTCGAATTGAGAACCGCTATTTGCCCTCCGGGCCGACGACGTTGGACGAGGTGGCCAATGCCGCGTTCTGGTTCGGGCTGCTGAGCGGGATCAGTCATGAGTACGGTGATATCACGACGGTCATGGATTTCGACGTGGCCAAGTCGAATTTCTTCGCCGCCGCGCGGCATGGTCTACAGGCCCAGTTCACCTGGCTGGATGGAAAGCTTACGCCAGCCCAGGGTCTGATTTGCCGCCGTCTGCTCTCCCTGGCTCGGGAAGGTTTGCAGGAATTGGAGATCGACCGCGACGATATAGACCGCTATCTCGGCGTGATCGAGGGTCGTGTGGCCGGCAAGCAGACCGGGGCACGATGGTTCCTGCAATCGTTGGCGGAGATGAAGGGCGTGGGCACCAAGGCTGAAAGGCTGGGTTCGGTGACGGCCACCATGGCCCGACTTCAACACGAAGGCTCTCCCGTCCATGAATGGCCCTTGGCGCGTCTCAACCAGACAAGCGGTTGGGAGAATAACTACCTGCGGATTGAGCAATACATGACCACGAATCTTTTCACGGTCAATCAGGACGAGGTGATCGATCTCGTGGCCAATCTCATGGACTGGGAGCGGATTCGGCACGTTCCGGTCGAGGACAATCAGCACAGATTGGTTGGTTTGGTTTCCTACCGAACTTTGTTAAGATTCATGGCGAGAAGCTTGCCGCGTGGAATCAGTCGGGCGGTGCCGGTCAGCGAGATCATGCGTCCTGACCCCATCACTGTCACGCCGGAAACCACAACCGTAGACGCCATTCGAATCATGCGGGAAAACGGCGTGGCGTGTTTGCCTGTTGTCAAGGAGGGCGTGTTGGTCGGCATCGTCACCGAACATGACTTTTTGAATATCGCCGCGGCATTGTTAGAAAAGCATTTGAAGCAAGATTAGAAATCGTGTCCGTATTGTCAGTTGAAGTACAAGGGTCCACACGCGAATTCCAGCGAATCGTCGGCAGTTTCAAGAGGGACGACGGTCCCACCGTCGTCTGCGTCGGGGGGATTCACGGAAACGAAGCCTCGGGTGTCGTTGCGCTCAAAGAGGTTTTCAGTGTCCTCCAATCCAAACGCCCGTCGTTTCGCGGAGAATTGGTCGGCGTCGCGGGCAATCTGTCGGCGCTCTCCAGGAGCCTGCGCTATATCAATGAAGATCTGAATCGCATTTGGACGCCGGAACGCGTCCGGCAGATCAAGACGACCGCGCCTTCGCCGTTTGAAGACGGTGAGGACGTTGAAATGCGTGAACTTCTTGCCGCTTTGGAAGCGGTTTTTGACCGTTCTCGGGGCGAAGTCTACTTCATGGATCTCCATACGAGTTCCGCCTTCGGCGCGCCGTTCGTGTTGCTGGGTGACACGCTGCGAAACCGCAGGTTTGCCTTTGAGTTTCCGGTGCCCGTCATTTTGGGGCTTGAGGAACAGATTGACGGTACGTTGCTCGAATACGTCAACGGCCTCGGTCATGTCACGCTCGGCTTCGAAGCGGGCGAGCATCACCAGACAACATCGGTGGAGAATCAGGAAGCCGCGATCTGGATTGCGCTCATGGCCGCAGGCAACCTGGAATCGGGCAGCGTCTCGGAGGCGGAAGAGGCGCGGAACAAGCTGACTGCGAGTGTCGATCATCTGCCTCAGGTCTTGGAAATCCGGTACCGCCATGAAGTCAAACCCCACGACGACTTCGTGATGCAAAAAGGTTTTCGAAACTTCCAGAAAATCCACGCTCGGGAGCGTCTTGCAACGGACCGACACGGCGACGTGTTGGCCGAATGCGATGGGCGGATTCTCTTGCCGCTATACCAGGGTCTCGGCGACGATGGTTTCTTCATCGGTCGGGACATCAAGCCGTTTTGGTTGAGGGTTTCGTCGCTGCTGCGTTACCTCCGCGCAGACAGACTCGTCCCCTGGTTGCCAGGGGTCCGCCGCCATCCAGACCAGCCCAACACTTTTGTTGTCAACCGGCAGGTGGCCCGTTGGCTGGTGCCTCAAATCTTTCACTTGCTCGGCTTCCGTAAAAAGCGCGTGACGGGTGACAAAATCATTGTCAGCCGTCGCCTTTACGATCTTCGGGGGCCCAACGGCTAGCCCCAAGGTTGACAGCACGGGCAAACGTGCGTCGAGCGGCCGGCACATTGAATGCGTTCAATCGGGGTTTGACATCGCGGACAGGGTTGACCCTCCCGACCGTAGACGCGATGTATCTTCTGAAAGACCCCTTCAGACCCGTCGGTGTTGACAAAATCACGAAGGGTGGAGCCGCCGGAATCAATGGCATTGCGCAAGGTCTTGCGGATGTTGCAGGCCAAGTTTCTCACCTGTGGTTCGGTGAGGTCCGAAGCAAGGCAAAGCGGGTGTATTTTCGCACCAAAAAGCGCCTCGTCGCAGTAAATATTTCCAAGGCCGCTGATGACCTGTTGATCGAGCAGGAGCGCTTTCATCTGACGGCGGCGCTTGCAAGCCGCTCGAAGGACGGGAACGCGGATGCTCAGAGCGTCGGGACCGAGTCGGGAGAGCGGCCGAGCGGAGCCGTTTCGTCCGTCAAAAAACCAGAGCCCTCCGAAGCGGCGCGGATCGCGGAATCTCAGCTCCTTCCGGAATCGGGCAAATCGTATCCGTACATGCGTATGCGGCAGGAGCGGTGATCCGGGATTCTCAAGCGTGACTCGGCCGCTCATGCCCAGGTGAATGACGCATTCCAAATCGCCGGCAAGTTTGACTTGGAGGCGCTTGCCTTCACGTTCGATCGTCTTGATTTTCTTGCCGCGGAGCCTGGCGGCAAGATTCCGCGGTTTCGTCCGGATGAAATCGGTACGGCGGATCACCACGTCTTTGATCACGACGCCGATCAGCGCTTGACGCAATTCGACGGCAATCGTTTCGACCTCCGGAAGTTCTGGCATGTCAGAATCGTAGCAAGAATTAAACGGGAATGCATATCGCCTCGCGTTTGACCGTTTGCAACCTCATTGCTACGGTGGGGGTTCCTTGAAACAGCGGAGACCGACATGGGGCTATGGTCCGTTCTGAATGGCACGATCGTCAACGTCATGACTGTTGCCATCGGTAGCAGCGTCGGCGTGCTGTTCGCCGCCCGAATACCCGATCGTTATCAGAAGATCATTCTCAATTGCCTCGGCTTGGTTACGATCCTGCTTGGTGTCAACGCGGCAGTGATCGTGATGGGCGACATCGTCGGAGAGTACGGGCAGGGCATACCTACCTATGGGGCGCGTGTGGCCATGGTTGTGGTCGGCTCGCTCATCGTTGGTGCGCTGGTCGGAACGGCGCTGCGTTTGCACGAGCGACTGGAGGGGCTGGGGAAATCGATCCACTCGAGATTTGGCGGCGACGGACAAGTAAACGGCGAGGTCGAGGGAAGCGGCCGATTTGCCGAAGGTTTTCTGTCCGCCAGCGTGATTTTTTGCGTCGGACCGTTAACGCTTTTGGGCTGCTTGAACAACGGGATGCGCGGTGACCCCAGCCTGCTTTATATCAAGTCCTTTCTAGACGGTTTCTGTTCCATGGCCTTAGCGGCTTCGCTCGGCTTCGGTGTTGTGTTCAGCATTGTGACCGTTCTCCTTTTTCAAGGTGGGCTGTCGCTCACCGCCCACTACGTCGCGACAGACCTTCCGGAGGTCTCGTTGCAGCTTATGAACGTCGTAGGCGGACTCGTGCTGATCGCCACGGCCCTGATGATTCTCGATATCAAGAAGATTCCGGTCGCCAACCTGCTGCCCGGCATCTTTCTGCCGCCGGTCGCCGTGTGGTTGGTGGAGAAGATTCATCACGGTGTGCTGATCACGGCTCAATAGCTCCATCTGAATAGGGCAGGGCTCCGCTTGCCGTGATACCGGGCACACATAGTGAGCGGAGGCGGGTGGAACCCGCCCTACAAGAACTCAACAACGCGGCTCAGAAAGCCCCGGTCAGGTATGCCTGACCGGGGCTTTGGTCACCCTTTGATAAGAAACTCACCGGCGGTTGCGCACTATCGCTTTCGGCCTTTTCTGTGGGGGCGCTTGCCGGTTTTCCTGCGGCGTGGTTTCTCGGCCGAAGAGGATCGATATCGTTTGCGACGTTGGCCGTTGCGGGATGTTGCCGGCTTTTTTCGGGGACGCCGTCGAACCTTGGTGCCCTCAGACAGGCCCAGCTTCAATTGTCGAGCGCAGAGATCGACGTCGGTGATGAGGACCTTGACGCTATTGCCCAACGCAAAAGTGTCGCAGGAGCGTTCACCGGTGACACGGCCCTGCTGGACGTCGACATCCCACCAGTCGTCGCCCAGGTCTTCCAGCCGTAACAGGCCGTCGATGAGATATTTCGGGTGCTGCACGAATAGGCCGAAGTTTGTGACGCCTGTGATAACGCCTTCGAAAGTGTCACCCACGTGTTGCTGTAACAGGGTCAAGACCTTAAGCGTCTTGAGCTCATTCTCTGCGCTTTCGGCTCTCCGTGACAGGTATGACATCTGCCGTCCGCATTCGTGAAGTTCTTCCAGGCTGATGACGCCCGTCGGCTGCCTGCCTTTTCGTCCGGCTTTCGATTTTATTTTTCCCTGCAAGTGCAAATCCAGCAATCGGTGCACCATCAGATCCGGATACCGCCGGATGGGGCTGGTGAAATGCGCGTAGTTGTCACTGGCCAGAGCAAAGTGTCCGACGGCCTTTGGCGAATATTCCGCCATCTGCATAGACTTGAGCACCGCCAAGTTCACGGCATAGCCTTTCGACTTGCCTCTCAGCTTCTTCAGGAGTTTTTGCAGATCGTGCGGCGTGACCTTATTCGGAAGCCTCTCGCCACCGGCCTGTACGAAGCGGGCCATCGCTTCCAGCGAGTCTTCGTCCGGATCAGGGTGAATCCGTCGAAGGAACGGGAGTTTTAGACTCGACAGTAGTCTCGCGACGGCCTCATTGGCCTCGACCATAAACATTTCGATAATCGTATGCGTGAAGCTCGTGTCCTCAGGTTCCGCGTCGACGACGTTGCCGTGATCGTCGAGGATCAGATCGATCGCAGGAAGATCAAGGACGATCATGCCGTTCTTGAAACGTCGCTCCCGAATTGCGCGGGCCAGCGTATCCATTCGCTGAATCAACTCCACCACGGCCTTGCTGAAGCGTCCTTTTTTGCCGTCGAGAATGGCCTGGGCCTGGCGATAGGTCAGTCGCTTTGCTGATCGTATGACGGTGTTGGCAAACCGTGCGGAGACGACGCGGCCTTTGGCGTCGTAGCAGATGAAGGCGCTCTTGCACAGGCGCGGCTCTCCTTCCTGAAGGCTGCATACGCCGTTAGAAAGCACCTCCGGTAACATGGGAAGAACATGGCCCGGAAAATAGACACTGGTTCCTCGCTTTTGGGCCTCTTCGTCCAGCGCAGAGCCGACGGCCGCGAAGGCGCTTACATCTGCAATGTGGACCCCCAGTTCCCAAACGGCATGCCCGGTCTTGCTGTCTTTGCGTTTTTGACCTTTCTTGCGAGGTTTGCGGGTTGCGCTCGACGGGGACTCCACCGGGACGAGCGAAATGGCGTCGTCAAAATCACGAGCATCGTCAGGATCGATCGTGATGATCAGATGGTTGCTCAAGTCCTCGCGTTGCGCTGCCGCCGCGTCTGGCTTAAAGGTGCGCACGGCATGCCGTGCTTCCTTCAGGACGTTTTTTGGAAATTGATCCGACAAGTGGTATTGGCGAATGACACTCAACAGGTCGACGCCCGGCCGTCCGCGCTTGCCCAAGCGTTCGACGATCACGCCTTTGGCCGGCGAGCCCTCACTGGGATATTGCGTGATCTCCACCACGACCTGGTCCCCGGCCCGGGCCGACTTGGCCTTGGGATCGCCGATCAGGATCGGCGCGTGCAACATGTTGCCGTCAGGCTCGACGAACCAGACCTTGCCTTCCCGACAAAGCTGCCCGACGAACTGACTGTGGCCGCGTTCGATCACCCGCAGGATGCGGCCGCCGAACAGCTTTTTGCCGCCGCGCACGCCGCGCTTCAAGATGTGACACAAGACTTTGTCCCCGGTCACGGCATCGAGCGAATTGCCCCGAGGGATGTAAAGATCGCCATGGGCGGTCGGTCCGTCCGGCACGACAAAGCCGAATCCCCTGGGGTTGCTTCGATAAGTTCCGACGACCTGGCCTGGCGGGTAGGGCAGCATGATCGCGTTGTTTGTGCCAAGCACGACGCGTCCGACGCGCCGCAGCGCGTCCACCGCATCGTGAAAGTCACCGTATTCCGCCTCGGCAATACCAAGGGATCGGGCCAGTTTTCGCGCTTTCATCGGTGTGTAGCCGGGTTTTTGGAGAATTCCGAGAATGCGCTCTGAAAATCGCTTTGCCATTCGCGTCCTTTCGCTTGCCGTCACGTCTGAGAGCGGCGAGGATGTTACAACACGATCCATTGGCACCCTAATGCAAGGAATCAATCGATGGAAGAGATTATCTCGGAAGCCAAGGCGCTGGGACAAAAAATCGCGGAGCATCCTCGGATGAAAGAGTTTATGGCCGCCACTCGTGCTGTGGAGCAGGATAGCAATGCGCAGGCGATTTTGAGAAAGTATCAGGAACAGGTCCAGAAGATTCGCGAATTGGAACAGACGGGCAAGCCGATCGAGGTGACGGACAAACAAGCCCTTGCCGATTGCGAAGCCGAGGTCGCCGGCAACGATCTTCTCAAGGAGATGATTAGAACTCAGGCGGATTATGTAGAGCTCATGCAGCAGATCAACAGCGCGATCGACGAAGCCGCGGCCACCGCACAACGCCAATCATAGCCAAAACGTCAACCACCGCATTCCACTCTATCGCGGTGCGTTCCAATACCGTGAAGGCTTTATAACGGCGAAGCGGCGCGGATTGCCGTAGGATTGAAGCATAGAGGAGTTTTCCGATGCCGCGCACGCAACCACCGCTTTACCTTCATGAGGAAATCATGCTGCTCGCCCTCCGCGACGAGGCCGGGACGGTCGTCACTGGATCGATGTACGCGTACGCACTGGGCGGTGCGATTCTGGCAGAGCTGCTCTTGCACGGGCGAATCTCAGTTGAGGAAAGCAAAAAGAGACTCGTCAACCTGGTGAGTGACCAGCCCGTCGGTGAGCCTGTGATCGACGAGTGCCTCGATAAGATCGCCGACGCGAAACGTCGGGCCAACCTTCAATCTTGGGTGTCACGTTTTGCCAATATGAAGAACCTGCATCATCGGATCGCTCAAGGCCTCAGCGATCGCGGTATTCTCCGGGCCGATGAGAAAACGGTCCTCTTGATTTTCAAGCGCAAGGTCTATCCGGAGATCAATCCGCAGCCCGAGCGCCGGCTGATCGAACGTCTTCGCAAGGCAATCTTTGGCGATGGCGTTTCCATCGACCCGAGAACCGTGATTCTCATCTCCCTGGCCAGCGGAGCAAGCCTGCTTAGCATTCCTTTCGCGAAGAGCGATCTCAAGCGTCGCAAGAAGCGCATTGAGCAGATCGTCAACGGTGAGATGACGGGCAAGGCGACCAAGGAGGCTGTCGAGGCCGCTCAGGCTGCGGTCATGGTCGCGTGCGTCCTCCCGAGCGTCACGGCAACGGTCATCATGAGCCACTGACGGACGCGGCCGTTCGTTAGACCATTTTCTATCCGAATCTTTTCTCACCGCTTGGGGCATGTCTGTCTCGCTGGTAAACTGGCGCGATCTGCCGGGATGAGGCTGACAACAAAATGGGAGAGTTATGAAAACGACGATTCATCGAGGACTTATATCATTCGCGCTATCGCTTCTCTTGTCGGGTGCGTTGGGCTGTACCAGGTCGAGCACCAACCCTTGGGATTCGCAGTTTTCACCGCCTGAAACGCTGGATACCGATCGAGTGCACTTGGAGCCGCTGGCGCCACGGCATGCTGAGATGGATCTCGCGGCAGCCCTCTCGAGCCGTGAACATCTTTTGCGAACGTTGCATTGGGGGACCTGGCCGCGTGCTGACATGACAGTGGACCAGAACCGTCGCGATCTTGCTCGGCATTGGAAGGAATTTGAGGAACGAAAAGGCTATGCGTACACCGTGCTCAGGCCCGACCGGCAGAAGTGTCTTGGGTGTGTTTATTTGTCACCCGCGAAAGACGATCACGAAGGGATGGAACTCGCGTATTGGGTGATTGAGGATGAGCTTGCGTCAGATCTTGATGCTCATCTCCTCACATCGGTGATCGGTTGGATCAGAACGAAGTGGCCGTTTGAAACGTTCGTCATGCCGCTTCATCAGGATAATCAGCGTGGGGTCCGGCTTGCGGAGAACCTCGGTCTCAACAAAAGTAAGAAGCCCGGCGACAAAAACGAAACGTACGTCTGGCGCCGAAATTAAGCGGGGCCCCGGCCTTATGAACCAAATCGATAAAAAACAGGTCTTGGCCCAGATCGAGAGACTGCGAGTCAGCGCGATCCTTCGGACCCGTGACCGGCAACTTGCGTCTGATGCCATGAAAGCCGCCGTTGAAGGTGGTTTTCGCATGGTCGAGTTCACGTTGACCACGCCGGGTGCGTTCGAGTTGATCTCGGAGTTTTCAGAATTGGCGGACCTGCTTGTCGGTGCGGGGACGGTGATGACGCCGGAGCAGGCGCGCGAGGCGGTGGATGCCGGTGCCCGTTTTTTGGTTTCGCCGATTTGTGATTCCGAAGTGATTGGCGAAGCGAAACGGCTCGATGTGGTCAGTATTCCGGGCACGTACACGCCGACGGAGATGGCCACGGCGCATCGTCACGGTGCTGATCTCGTCAAGTTGTTTCCCGTGCTGGATAACGTCGCGGAGTATGTACGGTCAATTTTGGGACCCCTTCCTTTTCTGAAAATCTTCCCGACCTCGGGCATTACGTTGGACAACTTTGGCGGGATTCTCGACGCCGGGGCGTTTGGCGTCGGGTTTGTCCGGAGTCTGTTCACGCCTGAAGACATGGAGGCGGGCAACTTTGACGCGATCGCACGCCGATCATCTGAGATCATGCGGAAGCTGACCTGACGGATGACTTCGATCAGCGCGCAATGCTTCTGTGTGCTGATCCCCATTGCTGCTGCGCGGTGAGCTTTTTTTCTCCGCTTAGCGTCTTCGCCGTCCTGCGATAGAGACCGTCACCAGCGCCAGCAGGGTGAGCGTCGTCGGTTCGGGAATGACAGTGACCTCGCCGGGTTCGTAGGTGACGTTCGCGAATACTCCGGCGGGCGGGGGTTCCAGGGCAAAGCCCTCGGTGAGATCCGCCGGATTGTTGTCACTCAAAAGAAGGGCCGTGACGCCCTCGTTGATCAGGTCTGCCTGCAGTTCAATCGTGGCAAGCAGAATCGGGTTGTTTGCGTCCCAGATGCCTGTGCCGGGGGGTGTCGGGGCGAGGCCGGCAAGTCCGTCACCGTCGAGCGTGCCCGCTGCATCCCATGATGGACCGATTACGGGGGGCGTGGCGGTTTGCGTCACGAGCAGGAGATCCGCGATGTCAAAATCCAGGCCCCAGCCTATCGTTGCATCGTTCTCCGGAATGCTGGCGACGATGTCGACGGTGAATACGTCACCGGTGCCCACCGTTTGCGTGGGTGGGTCGAACGAGACCACGATGGTCGCCGTAGCTGAACTCGTGGCTAAGAATCCGGCCATCAAGGCAGGAAGTACAACTTTGGAGCTTATCATTCTTTCGTCCCTCCTCGTATCCATGACGAGACGTGCATGGTATCAAGAATACAGTTGTCGATCAAAACGTCATTACAGCTTCGGACATGGTCGTCCGATAATTTAGACTCCGAGTCAACTATTCGAAATCGTTCACCAGCAACGGCACGAATTCCATCATATCGTTTTGGTCAATTTGACCGTCTCCGTCGATATCCGCCAAAGCCTTTTGCAAGAAGCTCGCGCTCTGCGGTGCGAGCAAGACTTCGATGAATCCCTGGATATCGCGTCCGTCTACGATGGTGTTCAGGTTCATGTCACCCGCGTTGGACGGCACCGGCGGCAGAGCGGACGGGTTGTTGATGAAGTCTTGATAGCAAAGCAGCCAGATCTGGTAGTCCACCAGCGTGACCAGATTATCGCCGTCCAAGTCGATTGCCGGATTGTTGGTGGCGAACGCGGCCAGAAGCATTCCATAGTCCGTGCCGTCGATGCTGCTGTCGTTGTTGTAGTCGGCCTTGGTGCACGGTCCCGTCAGGTTGATCGGCTGGTCACATGCGTTTCCGATGCAATCGGTGACCCGAACGGTACCGGTTCCGCTGAAGTTGCTGTCAATCAGCGTCACGACATAGCGAACGATGGCATCGCCTGCCGAGAACGCCGGGTCTATCAACAATGCGATGTTGTCGGAGCCCGGAAGCAATTCGACGGTGCAGATTCCCGAGTCGTGCGTCTGACTGTCTTCCGCGCGACCGTCGAAGGCTTCACCGAAGGCGCCGGACTCGATGAGCACGGACCAACTGTCGAACGTGCCGGTGTCGTTGTTTTTGTCATCGACGACTCGGAGCGTGTAAGTGCCGGCGACGGCGTTGCCGTCCAAGGCCGACAGCATGGCGGCGCCTTCTAGCTGATAGGAATCGGTAAACGGTGCGGCGGTGGATGAGTCGGGGATGGGGCCCGGCGCCTCATCGTCAAGGGTTGTGTCGATGAAGTCGTTGCCGCTGCTCCCGATGTCCGTAAACAGTGTAATCGCTGTCGGGCTGGTTAATGACAGATCGATGTCGTCATCAAAACCGTGGGTGATATTGAACGTGATGTTGACGTCGCTGATGAAGCCCGCGTCGGCCACGACGATATTCGAGGACACACCCGCGGGGGCATTGTCAGGAATGGGCAGCGCCAATGGACCGCTGAAGTAGCGATTCACACGTCCGACCGTGCCACTGCATACCGGGTCCTGGGCGTCGATCTCGACAAGCACGTGAGATCGCAGGCCACAGCCGTCGGTGACTCGAACGTAGCCTCTGCCGTTGGCCGCCGGATTGACGAGGCCCACGGTGAACGTTGCATTTGCACCGGGCACGCCGCCGGTGGACGTGATCTGCAGATTGTCCGACCACGGTGCGAGATCAATCGATGCCACACCGGTGTCACCAGCCTGGCTGTCGCTGGCCGTGCCTTCAAATTCGTCCGTCGCAAGGTTCACGCTGCCGCTTGCGATCGGCAGGTTGTTATCGCCGCTGGCCGCGGCAAGATTGACCGGAATGCTGTTGGTGTTTCCGGCACAGTCGGTGATCTCCAACGTGCCGCTACCGGGCAGCGCGGTGTTGATCAGCTCGACGCGATAATCCACGACTTCGTCACCCGGCGTGAAGGATGCAACCACCTGAAGGTTGGTGGCCCCCACGGCGAGATCGATGGTGCAGATGCCGGAGCCTGGAGCGAGATCCTTGGCCGTGCCCACATAGCGTTCCGGCCCACAGGGATTCTTCAGCGTCATCGACCAGCGGCGGAAGATGTTGTCCGAAATGCTGATCATGCGGGTATCGGCCACCAGCAACTCCCAGTCGCCGGCGGAATCGAGTCCGGCGAGTTTGAAGAGCATGTTGTCGCGCTTGTCACTGGTGATGCCGTCGCCGAAGAACTCACCGCGTCCGTCGGGTTGATGCAAGCCCAGGGTTGCAATCGAGCCCAGCGAGGGTTCCTCGTGAATGTCGTCGGCCTGGGGTGCGTCGTCATCCAGGACGACGTCGAAGCTGTTCTTCGTGTTGCCTGCCGAACCTCGCTCATCCATGCTGATACGGTTGACCAGCGAAGCGAATTCGCCGTTGTGTGTGAGTTTGGCGGCGATGCGTCCCTGGTTGTCCGAGTCCACCATCAGCGCGACTTCGACTTCACCGACCAGGAACGAATCCGGGACATTGATGGTCGACACGATGCCTGCCGGATCGTTTTCTTCGACGACCTGCTGCACTTCCGCGCCGAACGTCAGTTCCGTAGTT
This sequence comes from Phycisphaerales bacterium, assembly GCA_022360095.1. Classification (GTDB taxonomy): domain Bacteria; phylum Planctomycetota; class Phycisphaerae; order UBA1845; family UTPLA1; genus JAKSDK01. The sequence continues at coordinate 54,067 of JAKSDK010001512.1, read as the reverse complement.
GCTGAGCCCGTATTCGCCGGGGCTGTTGCATCCGCGAGCCCGTTAAGGCTGATGACACTCTGGCAGGTGTTGTCCTGGAGGTCGGTTACGGTGACCGTGCCAGAGCCATTCATGGTGTCGTCGATCAGCGTCACGGTGTACTCGACCAGCTGATCGCCAGGTGTGAAACCGTTCGGGAAGTTGAGCTGTGCGTTTGTGGCGCCGGAGAGAACGATCGAGGCGATGCCTTCGGCGTCGGTCACGGTCCCGGCGAAGGTCTCCGGTCCGGCAAACGAGGCGTCGATATCCAAGGACCATTTGACCAGCGTCGCACCGAAGTCGGCGGATGACGAGTCGTCGATGACGTTCAGCGACCATGTTCCCTGAGCCTGTTCACCGTCGAGTTGAGCAAGGCCGCCGGGGTCCTCAGGCAAGAAGCTGCCGGTGAAAGGCGCCGCTGAACTCGAGAAAGGCACGAGTTCGTCGGCATCGTCGTCGAAGGTGGTGTCGCGCATGTCGATGGCCAGACTGCTCATCCGGTCGGTGACGAGTTCGACGGAGGTATTGCTGGGGCTGATCAGGAAAATGTCGAGGTCACCCGTGTCGATGGCGTCGAGCACGTTCACGGTGACACGCACATTGGTGATTAGACCGGCATCGGCGATATCGATCGTGCCGTTGATGCCTGCCGGAGTGTTGTCGGGGACATGAATGGGACCGTGCATGCTCATCGGCGAACGGTTCGAGAAGTTGAACCCGTCGCAGATCGGCGCGTCGATGTCAATGCTGACGATATTGCAGACGGTGTTGCCAGCGCAGTCTGTGACGAGAAGCTTGGCCGTACCGCTGAGCAGCACATTGACAAGGTCGATGTCGAATGTTGCGGATGCGGCGGGCAGTGCGCTGAGGTTATTGATCTGGAGATTGTCGTTGTCGATGAGTGTGACGCTGCAGATGCCGGTGTCGCCGCCGGCATTATCCGTGGCAGAACCGGCGATCGTATTGTTCCCGAAGTCGGGCGTCAGCGTCACAATCGGGTCCACGTCTTCGGTCGCGGCGCCGCCGCGCTCTTCGTTCAGAAAGATGGCCAGTTCATAGGTTTCCGTCGGTCCGACCTGTGATGCCGAGCTTTGGGGCCCGACTTCGATGTAATGCGTGCCCGTTGTTCGTGCCACGAAAAAGCCTCCCTGCGCCGGGTAGTCGGGAGCGGATTGGATGGAGTTGGAATCGCTGATGTCGCTGATGAGAATGTCACCGGCGGGATCGTAAACGATCAGTTTTGCATGAAATGCATTGGGATCCGAATTCGCCGTGACGTTGCCTGCCGCATCGCGCTCGGGATCACCGTCACAGGCGATGAATACGCGGTCGCCGACCGTGGCCTCGAAAGCAAAGAAGTCCCGATCGTCGCTGGTCGGAATGGCGCCGGCGAAATAGTTCCTGCCGGTCCTGTCGGCAGACGCGATGGAGTTGTTCGGTTCGCATTCCTGTAACGGATCGCGTGAGGCAGGCTGCACACCGGTATGGAAACGATACCGGTGGACCGTGCCGGTGGAACTTTGATCAGTCACCTGGAAGAAATGCGTGCCGTCGGACGTCATCTTGGCGCCGGCGATGACGGCAGCACTTGTCGAATAGATGAACCTGAGATCCCCGATGGGGGCATTGGCGCCGTCTGCATCTTCATCATCAAATTCAATAAGTGTGGAGCCGTCCGTTGCGAAAAAGCCGAGGTCCGTGTCCGTCGTGCTGTTGCCGGAACCCCCGTTGTTCACCCATGCATAGACGCGGTCGCCCGTGTTTCCCGTCACCTCCCACCAGTCTTCATCCATCCGACCGATGAGCTGGCCTCCGTTCAGCGGCGTGCCGAGCGGATTGGCCGTTGCGGGCGTGTCGTTAGGTTCCAGCTCGTTGATTTCATAATTGAAGGCCGTATCGATGATGAGTGCATAGTCACCGCTGTTGGCGGTCGTGCTGTGGTTATCGACAAAGATGAAATACTCTGTGCCGCCGAGCAGGTTCACGACGACAAACTCGTGTTTCCCGCCACTACTTGTGCTGGTGCTGTGGTTCGAAGCGCCTTGACAGCTATCGAGGAAAAACGGATCGCATGAATCGTCTACATAGAGTACGTCGGCAAAACCAGTGGCGTACAATTCGATGGCGTAGGCATCCGTTACCGGGGGTGTAAACGAATAAACGTGATCGATTCCCGGTGCCGTGGTTGTAGACGCCACTTCGCACTGACCTGTGGATTGAGCGAAGGCAAAGTCGTCCGTGGCGCCGTCAATGTCGTTCACGACGACAACCGGCAACGTTGCCGGTAGCGCAATGGCGGACGCGCAGTTGTCGGGGTTTGTGAGGTTCAGTTCATCAACGATGAGCTGGAAATCGAAATTGTCGTGTGTCGTGTCGTCATGATCGACACCGAGGTGATACTCGGTGCCTGCCGCCAGCACGACATCCAGGCTTATTGGGCGCGCGTTGCCTGGCGCGCGGATGCCGTCGATGAAGTTGAGCGGTCCACCGGGATTGTCAAAGACGTAAAGCACGAAGCGCCGGTCGGAGGAGCGTAAGGGCGCCCTTTGCCAGGGGGCCAGCCGGATGCGGTAGGTCCCGGCGGCATTGGTGGTGAACTTGTAGAACACATCCGGACCGTCCATGAAGGAGTCGATCGCCGCAAGTGCGCCGCCGGAGTCGTTGACCGAGTTATCGCCGAGGACGGAGGAACCATAAACCAGAACGGGAAAGGTTGAGCCGAGGTCCTCTGCACTGGCGATGGTGTCGTTCGCCGGTGCCGGCGGTAGTGCAAGGGCGGCAGGAGAAGAGATCGCCGCGACCAAGAACGTCACAATCAGGAACCCCAGAAAACGATGGTTGTATTTGATCGACATGAGTTTCCCCTCCCGAGGGTGATTGCAAGACCAATTGAGAATCTAATCTCGTTTTTGTGAGCGTTAACACTGATGCGGTCAATTCAAGCCTAATTCAAATGTTCGAATCAGCCGGTTTACATGATCGCTCTAATGAGGATGTTTACGTTGCAATTTGTTCCCGTGCGCTGCAGGCGTCATCGACGAGAAAGACAAGAGAAAACGACTCCGTCTTCACATCCGAAAGCGCTGAAAAATCCATTGGGATTTCTCGGGATTCCCCAATCCTAAAATACGCTTCTTCTCGGACTTAAGTGTACAGAAGTGCCCGGTCGTATGTCAAGAATTCGTTGTGAGCAGTGGTCGATGTCGAAGGAGTGCCTAATGTAACTTATTAACTTGATTGCAATTAAGTCGACATGTGTCGATGCGGTCCGGTCTAATCCTTGCTTCCGTGACGTCGTCTATCTAAACTGGTGGCTGGCGAGCATCGCATGGCGTTACGATCAAGGATCTATCCAAAGCTACCACCATTGTCGAGGGGAGACCACCGGGATCCAATCCTCCGTTCTCGGTGACGATTCTTCTTCTGGAGCATCGCTATGATTATAAGACGGTCGTCGGGATTCATGTCGAGCTTGGCATCTCTGGCTGTTATCGTTCACATTTTTTGCCCCGCGGCTGCTCGAGGAGAGGCGGGCGAACAGGTTTCCTATTTTCATGACGCCTACGGGAAGCGAATCGTCACGCCCTCGCGAACAGAGTTTCTCGTTCGCGTCCGTGAGGTGCCTGGTCGTGATGTGCGCACTCGGCCGTCAGACCTTCCCGGCCGGGTCTCATCGAAATTGCTCACGCCGGTGATTAAGTTGGAAGACCGTCTTGTCAATCGCGGGCTCCACGTTGCGCGCGGCGTCCATCGCGCCAACCTGGCAAACAAGCCTGAATTTTCTTACGCGTTGCCGGTTCTTTATCGTGACAACTGCGACGTCCCGATTTACATGACCGACGAAATCGTCTTATGTCTTCGTCCCGGGGTTGTGGAAAAGCAACTCAAGGAACTGGCGAACGCCGAAGGCTGTGACGTTCGGCCGTGTTCGCGAGGCAAGAACCGTTACATTCTGCGCCTTCGGGACACCTGGGCGAAGAGCCCGTTGGATGTTGCGAACAAGCTGCATGATCGTCAAGACTTGATTCAGTACGCTCACCCCGACTTCATCCTGCCGAAGATCACCTTTTCGCCGCCGGTCATCGATGATCCGTTTTACCATAGTCACCAATGGCACCTTGACGGCGACGTCAGCAAAGGCGCGCAGCCCAACACAGACATCAACGTCGAAACGGCCTGGGACACCGACAACGGTCCCGATGCACAAGGCATCCTCTCGGTGCGCGTGTCAGTGCTCGACGAATGCGTGGAAAAATTTCATCCCGACCTGTTTCCAAACTGGGGCGCGGGGCTCGATTTGGACGTGATGCCGCCGGATGACGATCCAAGCCCGGACGCCGGACAACGGCATGGCACGGCTTGCGCGGGTCTTGCCGTCGGCGTCGGAAATACGATCGGCGTTCGTGGAGTGGCGCCGAATTGCGGATTGATTGGCGTCAAGTTCTTCGGTGCGTCTGTCAGTGAAATGGCCGACGGTTTCTATTTCAGCGTCGATCCCGATGACAACGGCGACCACAGCGACGGCGCGGCGATTCTGAGCAACAGCTGGTCTTTTGCCGACGGAACATTGTTGCCTCCGGACGTGGTCAACGCGATCAATTTCGCTGCCAACAATGGTCGAAACGGGCTCGGCTGTCTGGTGTTCTTCGCGGCAGGCAACAACGATCACACCGTCAACGGTGTCACCGCACTGGCACAATTGGATTCGACCATGGCCATCGGCGGCACCAACAGCAACGGGTTTCACACCGAGTTCAGCGACGTGGGGCCGACCGTCGGTATTGCCGCACCGACCAATGATCGTGGAGACGATGACGTGCGGTTTTCGTGGATCGACATCACCACAGTCGATAACACGGGCAGCAGCGGCTACAACGGAATTCCAGAAGACCTGGATTACACGAACGAATTCGGCGGAACGAGCGCGGCGACGCCCATCGCCGCCGGCGTTGCGGCGCTGATCATTTCGCAGGACCCGACCATGACCGCCGCACAGGCCCGGGCTATTCTTCAAAACACCGCGGTCCACATCGACGACCCCTACGATCGTTTTGACGGGATCACGGGGCATAGTCATCGACTCGGTTTCGGCCGTGCCGATGCCGGGGCGGCTGTGACGGCGGCGAACGCCGGGATGCGCTGGCCTGACCGGATCAAGTCATTGACTCTGACGCCCGTGGGTGCGAATACGTCGCTCGTGTGGAGTCCACCGCCGAATGATTACGATACGAGTCTATTGGTCCGTTCAGACAAGCCGTTTGCGTGGATGCCGACCGACGGCAACGTGTATAACGTCTCCGACGAAGTCGCCCCCGGTGTTCATGTCGTTTACAACGGCGCGGTCGGCACCTATCTCGACGGCGCAACCGCGGACGAAGCGTCCTTCTACGGCGTCTATCCGCGCAGCAGCAGCAATCTTTACGGATTCGGCGCTCGCGGCCATCTGATCCGAGGCGGTGTGGTCCTGTTCTCAGACGACAGTGAGGGAGCGGACCCCGGCTGGACGCACGGCGGATTACTCGACGAGTGGACACGCGGCTCGCCGACGTCCGTGAATTCTATTTTCGGTCAAGCCGTCTCCGGCAGCGGGCCGTTGACCGGTCTCAACATCGGCCGTGCGATCAACGGCGACAATTGTTGGGGTACGGATCTTTCGTTTACGTATCAGGCTAACGCCGATGCCTATCTTGATACGCCGTTGATGAACCTGACGGGCATCTCGTCGCCGGTTTTTCTTGAGTATCACGACTGGTGCATGCTGGAGACGTTTTATGACCAGTGTTCCGTCGAGATCGTCGATGCCGGCGGCAACCTTCTGGGGGTGGTCGACGGTGATACGGGAGGGGACTATGACTGGACCCGGCGCGTGTATGACATTTCCGCGTTCGTCGGTCAGCCGATCAAAGTGCGTTTCCATATGGTCACCGATGGGATCATTCAGCGGGACGGCTGGTTTATCGATGAAGTTCAAGTCACGGCGCCGGACCTGGTCAATGCTCCGCCCGTGGCCAATGACGTTTATGCGACGACGCCTGAAGATATGAATGTCAGTATTTTCCTCGACGGCTCCGACCCGGACTCGGCTTCGCCGACGTTCGTCATTGACTCGCTTCCGGCTCATGGCGAGCTGTTCGACCCCAACGGTGGCCAGATCCTGTCGGTGCCCTATTCGTTGCTGTCGCAAGGAACCGCCGTCCAGTACGTGCCCGACGTTGCCTATCAGGGGCCGGACGCCTTTGTTTACCGGGTTTCCGACGGATCGCTCAGTTCGAACACAGCAACGGCCGGCGTCTCGGTCGGCACGCCGGCGCCTGTTTTCAGTTTCCCGCTCGACACCGATCCGGATTGGCTCGTCGAAGGGGATTGGGCGTTCGGTCCGCCGCAAGGGCTCGAAGGCGATCCAGCCTCGGCGTTCACCGGGCTTAATGTCCTCGGCTACAACCTCGCCGGTGAATACGATCAGGAAATGCCCCCGCAGTACCTGACCATGCAGCCGTTGAACTGCTCCGGGCTGTCGCGTGTCACGTTGAGCTTCGCCCGTTGGCTGGGGGTGGAGGCGGACAGCTTCGACAAGGCGACCATCGAGATCACGACGGACGGCATTCTTTGGAACACCGTGTGGAGTCATACGGGGGACGATCTGGAGGAGACCGCCTGGAGTCAGCAGTCGTACAACCTGACTGAATTCGCGGACGACGAGCCGTTCGTGATGATCCGTTGGGGCATGGGGCCGACCGACGGAGGCGGCGAGTTTTCGGGTTGGAATATTGATGACATCGTGATCTCGGCGATCGGAGCCGCATCTCCCAATCAACCGCCGCTTGCAAAGAACGTTAATATTTCGACCGCAGTCGAAACGAACATTGATGTGACGCTGGACGGCTCCGACGGCAACGGTGATTCGATTTCGTTCGTGATTCTGTCCCTCCCGGCCCATGGAACCTTGACGGACCCGAACGGAGGTGTCATCGCAGCCGTGCCGTACGAATTGTTGTCGGAAGGCGATGTCGTCAACTACGACCCGCTGCCGGGCATGTCCGGTCCGGATGGCTTTAATTACCAGGCCGACGATGGAACGCTTGCTTCGAATACCGCGCAGGTCTCCATCGACGTGCTGTTGCCGGCACAGTTCCCGTTTGCCGATGATTTTGAGGCCGGTCCTCCGATCGCGGCCGTTTGGCGCACGAAGTCGACCTCGACGGGCAACATAAAAATTACGTCCAACGACGGGCCGATCGGGAGCTTTCATCTCGCTCTGGATTCGTCGTCCGATTCGACTTTCGCCCTGAACGAGGTTGATCTTATTGCCGACCTCGAAGGGCATTCGCAAGTCCTGCTGCAATACGACTGGCAGGTGTTCGGCGACGAAACGCACCCGTTGCCGGAATCGTGGAACGGTTCCGAAAACGGTGACGGCGTGGCCATCAGCGTCGACGGCATCATGTGGCATCGCATTGCCGATCTTTTTGACCCCGGCAGCGGAACGTATCAGACCAGCAAGATCGATCTCGATGCCGCGGCGGCGGCGGCGGGGCTGACGTACACGAAAACGTTTCGTATTCGATTCCAGCAGTATGACAACAACCCCATCCCTTCCGACGGAATGACGTTGGACAACGTGCAGTTGATTCAGGGAACGGACGATCCCACCATCGCCACGGCGTTCCTGCCGACGGCGCAGCTTGGTGTGCCATACGGCCCCGTGTCTTTGTCTGTGATCGCCGGTGATCCACCTTATGCATGGTCGTTGTTGGACATCTACGAAGAAACCGATGTCGGGGCGAGCGAATTTGCGGTGACCGGCGTTGCGCAAGGCTGGGACGGTGACGATCTCGTGTTCGATTATACGCTGCCATTCCCGTTCCCGTTTTATGGTCAAACCTACACGGACATCAAGATCGCCATCGACGGCTGGATTAACTTCGGCGGTTTCGTGGGCTCCACCTGGAACAACAGTGAAGTCCTGTTGGCGTTCAACAGACGCATTGCGCCGATGTGGGATGATCTGCGAATCGACTCCGGTCTGGGTGACATTCATATTGATGAGAGCGTTGCCACCGAAGTTACGATTCGATGGGATGCCGTCGTCGACGCCACCGGCGATCCCTGTAATTTCAGCGCGACGCTCCATAACACCGGACGCGTCGATCTGCATTACGGCACCGGCAACACATCGCTTACGCCGACGATCGGAGTCTCCTCGGGAGACGGCGCCACGTACGTTCTGGCAGCCTATGACGGCGCTGTTTCTCTGACGAATGCGAACTCGCTTGAATTCGAGTACATGACGCTGCCGCCGGGGATCTCCGTGGACGGCGACGGCATGTTAAGCGGCACGCCTACGGTCGCCGGTATGTACGGCCCCTTTTTCCATGTCGAAGACGCGTCCGCTCGCACCGATACCAAGCAGATTTCGCTTCTCGTCTCGGGATTGCAGTTTGGTGACTTCGACGAAGACACCGATGTTGATGAGGACGATTTTGCCCAGTTCAGGATTTGTTATACCGGGCAGGACGGCGGCCCGGTGTCGGCGCTTTGTGCTGCCGGCGACTCCGACGGGGATACCGACGTTGATTGCGCGGACTGGGCTGCGTTCAAGGCCGCTTTTCTGAATAGTTCGGGTTATACGCCTGCGCTCTCGATCGATGATTTCATTGATGCGTTGCTTGATCCGGAAGCCGACGAAGTCAATCTATGCCTCGGGGATACGAGTGAAAACGGCACCAACGACGGTGACGACATTCAGATGTTCATCGAAGATTATCTGTCCGCTCCGTAGCGTTCTGAGCGACTTATCGCATGTCGTGTGTTATAATGCACGGTATGAAGACGTTGGTGAGACCGAGCGTGGTTGGTCCTATTTTTTTTCTGTTGTCGGTGTCGGCCTCTCCGCTGATCGCCCAGACGGGGACATTCCTGGATCGTCCGGTTTCATCAGACCTTCGTGTCGTGACCTACAACGTTCACTGGGATTCCATCTTTCCGGACGACGATCCGAACAATCATCCTTTTCGATCCTTCGACAAAGTGGATGAATTTCGCCGTGTGATCGTCGCCCTCAATCCGGACATCATGTGCCTGCAGGAAATCAACGGCGACCGTAATCCCCAGGATATCGCCGACATCTTTGACCAGGTTTTGCCTTTGTCGGGAGGCCAGTGGCAGGCGATGATCGGCCATAGCAACGTGATCGTCAGCCGCTATCCGCTTTCGATGATGGCTGAGCATACTGTCCCTGCAGGGCAGCGGGCACAAGCGATGGCCCTCGTGGATTTGCCCAATGAGACCTATCTCTCTGACATCTATTTAATTAATGAGCACTACAGATGCTGCGGCGGCGTGGACAACGATCCTCAACGGCAACAACAATCCGATGCCGTGGTCAATTGGATGCGCGATGCTCGGAGTCCCGGGGAGTTCATCAGTCTGCCTGAGGATACACCGATCGTTGTGCTGGGGGATTTCAACATTGTCGGCGGTCCGGGGCCGCTTGACACCTTGCTTTGTGGAAACATCAGCGATGAAGGCACGTATGGCAATGACTCCCCTCCGGATTGGGATGGGACCTGCAATGTGGACGTGCATCCCATGCACAATGGCGCAGGCTCGGACGACTATACCTGGCGCAACGATAACAGCAATTTTGATCCAGGTCGGTTGGATTACATCACGTTCAGTGACAGCCTGATCATGGCGGTCCATGACTTTGTCCTGAATACAACCCTGATGAGCCCGTCCGACCTGAATGCGGTCGGTTTGCAGCAATTCGATGTCGTTCTCAACCCGCCCGGTCACTTTGACCATCTTCCGTTGGTGGTCGACTTTCGATTCGCGCAACCACCGATCATCGCTGACGGCGATGTGAATCTCGACGGCGTTACGGACGGTCGAGATATCGCGTGGTTTGCTGAATTGCTCGTCACGGGAACTGGTGACACTCTGCGAATCGCTCATGGTGACTACAACGGGAGTGGCATGATCGATTTAGGAGACGTGTCAGAGTTTGTCGATGGTCTGCTCTCGCCCTGACCGTTGATCACGACTCAGGCTCTGAAAGCAGCTCCGAATCAAAGTCGGTTCCACATTCGGGACAACGCGGCTCGACCTGGCCTCGAAGGTCATAGCCGCACTTCATGCAAATCGGTATGCCCCGTTTGTTCAATTCTTGTCGCAGACACTGCTGCATGGGCCTGCGCCAAATCCTCCCAATGCCGTACACAAAAAGACCGCCAACCAAACCACCGATGATTCCCCCTGAAAACCGCTGTGGTACACCCATGAGCGGCAGTCCTTTTGATGCCAGGACACAAGCGACAATCACGATTGCGATGAGGCAGAGATATTGAAACGTGTATCGCCGATCATGGGCTTGGACTCTACGACAAAATGTGAGAATCTGCTTTCGTTCCTTCGCATCCTCGATTAAGTCAAGCTCAGGAAGGAGTTTTGACATCTGCCCTGACCATCATCTTCGTTGATCAATATGACCCGTGCGCGTACATCGTATCGGCTGGATCAGATCGATCAAGAATCGAGTGGTGCGAGGCTTCAGGTTACTCTTATGTCCATGATTTCCGCGATCGGTAGCGACGTCGTATCCAAGTCATGCCGACAAGCATCATCGGCATCGCCATAATGCCGTCAACGCCGTTCCCGCAACCGCAGTCGTTTTTTGGATTTGCAGGTACAGTGTTCGCAGGCGCTATTTTCAGGACGACCCCGGTTTCGCCGAACGGTGTTCCCGTTGTATTGGCGAGCACGTAAATCTCACCGTTGGCGTCCTGGGCGAAACCGAGCAGTGACAGACCGAGTCCGGCTTGGCCGGTGATCTGGAATTCGAGGATCTGATTCGCCGCGTCCAGGTAGAATAGTCTGCCGTCATTATTGAAAGTCTTTGCAAATTCACCGAACACGAATCGGCCTACGATCTCAGGGATGTCGGTGCCGCGATAAACAAACCCGCCGATGATGGCGAGCCCGTCGTCATGGTCATACTGTGCGATGGGGTCGACGAGGTCGGCGGGAAGTCCGCCGGGGTCCTGGTCGGTGACGAAACCGTCGTCATCGCCGTTTGGATCGAAGAAAAAGGTGCCTTCCTTCAGGTTCCACCCGCAGTTGTCACCCGACGTGACGATGTTAACTTCTTCGATGTCGTTCTGGCCGACGTCGGTGACGTAAAGATCGCCACTGGCCGAGTCGAACGAGAAACGGAAAGGATTTCGAAATCCGTAGGCGAAGATTTCGTCCAGCATGCCGGCCGTTCCGACAAAAGGATTGTCGGCGGGGATGCCGTATTTCCCATTGGCGGCGTTGGCTCCGCTGGGATCGATTCGGATGAGGGTGCCGAGGATGTTGCTCGGGTCCTGGCCGTTGCCATTTTCACCGTGTCCGACGATCGGCCCGAAGGCGCCCTGTCCGTCCTTGTCGTCCGCTGCACCGCCGTCTCCGAGTGCGATCAAGAGAAAACCACTGGAATCAAAGTGCATCCCTCCGGCGTTGTGATTGAATTGGGGTTGGTCGATGCGCAGGATTTCGCGAGCCGAATTGGGATCGACGACCGAGCTCGGATTGATCGGATTCGGCACGCGCCATTCGGTGATCACGGTTTGATGATTGGCTTCCGTACCGGCCGGCATGGTGGAGAAGTCGGCGGGGCCGTTGACCGGCTCGGACGTATACGTGTAGATCAATCCGTTCGTGGCATAATCCGGGTCAAACGCGAACCCCAATAGGCCGCGCTCATCGAAGGAGCCGGGGCCTGCCACGCCGAGTTCAACGAGCAGGTTGCTCGCGTCGAGAAAAACGGATTTGGTGCATGATGCAAGGTCAATGGACCAAAGGATACCGTTCTGATCGCTGACAAAAAGGTGGGCGGAGTCACCGGGTGCGGTGATCCCCCAGTTTGGCGCGGTGAGACCGGTAGCCACGGGAATGAGGCTGACCTCGATGTTTCCGATTTGAATCGTTTCCTGAAGCGGATTATCCAGTGGCTGCGCCGTGGCGTTGTGTCCGACGAGCGAAACAACGATGCCACTTATCCATGCCATGCGGATTGCTTTCTGATCCATTGGATTCCTCCTTTAGGTCGGTCGGAACGTGAAGTTGTCGATCCATCCGTCACCGTCACCGGTGTGGGTGACTTCGACCCGGACTGCATCCCCGCTTAATTCGACCATTTGAGCTTCCAGCACGTTCCCTGCGTTGAGCGTGCCAACCTCGTTCCCGGTCGCATCCAATGCTCTTAGGACGGTCGTTCCGCCGCCCCGTAGAATAAAGACCAGCTCCAGCAGATTGATCGGCGTATCAAAGGTCACAATCACGGTGCTGCCTGCTCTCACTTCATAGGCGAAGCGCCCCGAGCCGTAAAGAAACGGGTTGCCCACTGTGCGTACTGTGCCGCCCGTGAAGTTTGCTCCCTCGAACGTGAAGTCCGTGTCCCCGTCGACAGTCCCTTCCGCTCCATCGAATAAGATCGTGACCGTGCCGGGCAGCATCGTAATGGGAACCATGCAACTGGACAGTGCCATGAGTCCACTGCTTGCGAACATAAGGACAAGGGAAACATGTGATCGGCTGTGGCGCCGATTTCCGGGTTCCTTGGGTTTGTTTGTTCTCATACGTTTCAATCTCCTGAAGCGAGGTCATCCGTACGTCATCCTTTTCCGGCCTTAGCATAGATGCCGTAATTTCGGATTGAGTCATTCATTCATCGCGACCTTTTTCATGCAACAGTCCATGTTTTCTTGGATTGCTCGATCCTGTCGAAGACCTGTTCAAGCAGGCGTCTGGCTTCGGGCACGTGTCGCGTCAGCATTCCGCCGCGAAGCATCGACAACTCGTGGGCGATGGCGGCAATCAGCGTATGCCGGCTCTCGTCGTTCTTTCGATGATCATGAGAGGCCGCACGGATCAGACCATTTGCGGGTCGCGCTACCCAATCGGCCGACCCGATCGGCGGCTCGGCAAACTGAACGGCCAACCATCCCGCATGTTTGGTTTCAGAGTTCATCATTTCTGTCCGTTGAACAGGAATTCCTGAATGAAAGTGGGGCAGTTGATGATTCTGACGTCCCTCCTAATGACCCTTTTCAGCATGTTCGCACCTTTGGAATCGATAACTTTCACCTCCGTGAAATCCAGGACGACTTTTTTTTCGCTTTGAAGCAACCGTCCGATTTCACATTCCACCACCTGCACCCAGGTGGACATGATTTGGCCTTCCAAGCGTAAGGTAACGACCGACATGCCTTCAGATTCTTTCGTGATTCGCAGCATCGTATGGATCTCAATGCTTGCCAGTTCAACTGACGGAGGTGTTTCTAAGTCACCTCCGCCAGTTGCCTCTGGAGTTAAGATCGTTTAAGGCCGTGGTCGGCTGTTCACGCTACCGCAGGCCACGAGCTCGTTCATGGGGGGCGCGTCCGGGGCCGGTGGTGGCCCAACAATAAGCCGTACCGAGACCGTTCCAATTTTGTCCAATGGCACGAAATCTGCTCCATCGTTCGTGTTGATCGCGCAAAGCCGACCGTTGCCGTCTGCATCGACCTCCCAAAATCCGAGAAACATGGTTGGCAAAATGAAATCAGGGTCCTTGGGATCGAAGATCGAAGGAACACAAGCGCCGGGGCCCTCGGAAGCTGAGCCGATGTCGTAAATGTTTGAGAAGTAGGTCTCGGCCGGGTCAAGGCCGGTGGCCGTTCCAATGACCATGAGTGTTGTTCCATCCTCCACGAACACAATTTTTGCATCAACGCCTGTTTCATCGACGGACTTCAAATTGGATCTTCCTACTGCGGTCAGTGCCAAAGAGATCTTGTCAGCGACTTGGCCGAAGGCTTTACGGACCGACTCGGCTTTTTCCTCATCACTTCTGAGCCGTTTGTTGGTTTCATCAAGAAGCGTAAAGGCTTCCTTGAGTTCCGTCTCGAGCTTGGTCAGTCCTGACTCTCGCACAATTTCCGCAATTGTCTTAAGCACGGCTTCGATCGAGGCGGTCTGTGTTGAAATGAAGTTGATTGTACTCTCAATTCTCTTCAGGATCCGATCAGCCTTTGCCAGGTCGTCCAAGACCAACTCGGGATCGCCTGTCTCGTCGAGGGTTTTCTTGATCACATTCAGCGTCTTGTCGGCTTCGGCAATTCCTTTTTCAACGGAATTGAGCTGATCACCGGCTCTCTTGATCGCAGTTCGCTGAATCCTGATCTTGGTGAGTAGCTCAGATCGATCGTCCGACAATGCGAGGGATGATTGCGTTTCGATCAATACCAGCGTCACGACGAGCGCAAAAGACAACTCCTTTAACTTAATGTTTCTCACGGCATGACTCCTTGCAAAAAAAACACTTTTCCAACGAACCATCGTTTGGAATGTCATGGGAGACGTTTGCAATTGTCGTGCCGAAGGCTGCGCACCAGGCCGCGGTGGACAGTGAACGCTCTTTGGAAGGCTGGAGAAAGGATATGGGTTCGGATTTTGAGAAGTCGGCGCGGGATCGAACCGCTCGGGATTTACGATATCTCGGGAGTGTCACGGAATGTCGAGATTCGGCACGGTCGTATCGGCGTATCGATGGAGGGAGGCGCGGGCTTTCGAATCAGTTGCTTCTCTTGATTCCGAGTTTTTTCATGCGAGACTCCAGAGTCGTAGGCTTGAGACCTAGGATTCTGGCGGCGCCCTTGTCGCCGCTGACCTGCCATTTCGTCTGGTCCAGGATTTCCATAATGTGCAGCCGTTCGATTTCCTCCAGCGTCGAGCCGCGTGGCGAGCGCGATGCCCCCATGGTCCTTGGAGGCCACTCGCCTAACTCAAGGTCCGGGCCCTGACAGAGGATGATGGCCCGCTCTATCACATTTTGCAGTTCACGTACGTTTCCGGGCCATGAATAGGCCGTTAAGGCGTCAATGGCTTTTTGCGGGATCGAATCGATTCGTTTACCCATTTTGGTGCTGTACTTCATTGCGAAGCATTTGGCCAGCAACGAGATATCTTCCAGTCTTTCTCGGAGCGGCGGGATACGGATCGGGAAAACATTCAGCCGGTAGAACAGGTCCGCCCGAAACCGTTGCTCTTCGACAGCCTTTTCCAGATCCTGGTTTGTGGCCGCGACGACCCGGACATCGGCCCGGAGGGTCTCTGCTCCTCCGACGCGCTCAAATTCGCCTTCCTGCAAGACGCGCAGCAGTTTCGCCTGCAACTCCAAGGGTAAATCACCGATCTCGTCCAGAAAGATCGTACCGCCGTCCGCCATCTCAAAGCGCCCGATTTTCTTTGACAATGCGCCGGTGAACGCTCCTTTCTCGTGGCCGAAAAGTTCGCTTTCGATCAGACCTCCGGGCAGGGCGGCGCAATTCACGTTCACGAGCATGTTGTTCTTTCGTTCGCTCCGATGGTGAATGGCTCGAGCGACCAGTTCCTTCCGTGTCCCGGTTTCGCCGATGATCAGGACAGTGGAATCCGTTCCGGCCACGCTATCCACGCTGTGGAGAACCTTTTGAATTACATTCGATTTGCCGACGATTTCCTCAAACCCCAGCTCTGCTCTTACGGCCTCCTGTAGGTACGCCTTTTCAAGCTGGAGCTTTCGCAACTCCTCCTCTGCCTGTTTTCGATCGTTGACATCGCGGAGAATGATCGTGAAAAGCTTCTGCTCCATTTCCGCTTGCGAGATTGTGGCTTCGATCGGAAACGCCTCGCCGTCGGCGCGAATCGCCGTCAGTCCGTCAGGGGCCCAGACGTATCGGCTTCCACCTCCGCTCTGCTCAAACGCCTTTGTGCACTTGACCAACAAATCGCGAAAGCCGGGCGAGGCAAAACGCTCGAACGGCTGGCCAATCGCCTCATCGGTCGTGCAGCGAAAGACATCCTCGGCGGCCAGGTTGAATAGCGTAATGTTGTGCTGCTCGTCAATCGTGACAATGGCGTCCATCGCCGATCCCAGGATGCTGGCAAGTCGGTCCTCACTGTCTCGTAACGCCTCTTCGGACCGTTTTCGCTCGGTAATGTCCTGGATGACGACGCTCAAGGCTTTCGTATTCCCTTCGTCCGACTTCAATGGATGCAGGTTCGCGAGCACGGTGATGTTCGGATGCGTCGGCGTGATCCCTTGGAACTCCAGGTTGGTGGCAGGCTCGCCCGACTCGATGACGGAACGACAAATGGGTTCAACCAGTTCGGCGATCTTGGGGACGATTTCTCGCAGCGTCCGGCCGATGTGGTCGGCGGCGGCAAGTCCATGAAGGGCCGCCAGCCGCTCATTGATTTGCAGGAAACGCAAATCCGCGCTCAGCAGGCATAGTCCGACGGGAGCCGTCGCATAGACGTGTTCCAGTTCCGTCAGACATCTCTGAACGCGGGCCTCACTTTCGAGCAACGCCTTCTCTGCCCGTTTGCGCTCCGTGATATCACGGGCAATTCCAAAGAGACCGGCGATTTCGCCTCGATGATCGCGGTAAACTCCCTTTTTGGTCAGGAAAGTGACGGTTTTGTCTCCGACGGGCATCGATGTCTCGACGATCTCGATCTCTTCACCCGTGAGAACTTTGCAGTCATCGGCCTTCAGCTTCCGTGCCGTTTCGGAAGGAAAGATGTCCGTGTCATCTCTCCCAATGATCTCTTTCACAGGCTTTCCTACAACACGGGCTCCTGCCGCGTTGATCATGCGGTATCGCCCTTGAAGATCCTTGACAAAAATCGCGTCGCTCGTTCCCTCGATCACGCTTTGCAGGAGACTGTGTCCCTGCTGGACGGCCTCCTCCGTTTTCCTCTGCTCGGTGACATCACTGATCAGCGCGACGAAGCCCTTGATTGTTTTATCCGTTCCAAAATGAGGGACGAGCAACGCATTAAGCCGGCGCGCTCCGTCGTCAAAATGAACGAGACTTTCGTGCGAAACACGCTTTCCGGTGAGTACGGTTTCAATGTGCGGTCGAAGCTCTTCATAGAGCTTTGGTCCGAAGACTTCCTTGACAGGCCGGTCGAGGATCTCCGTGATCGGGCGCCTGAATACTTCTGTGTAGGTCTTGTTTGCAAACCGAAAGCGTTGTTCGCTATCCACGTAAGCGAGGAACATCGGCGATGTGTCCGCAATGAGTCGCAACAGACTTTCAGTGCTTAGCCGGGTCGGATCTTGATTGTTGACGGGGTTCGCCATGTCTCGCCCCAATATGGGATTCGCGAGTTGAATGAGTTCCATGCAGGACTCAAACAGTTTAGGCGTCACTACCGTTCCTCGACAATGTGTCCGTTTGAGATTGTTGTTGGTCAGGTGCCGGGATGGCTCAATGGATCGGGTGTGGAAAGGGAAGGCCGCAGATATCTTGCTCCTCTCGGGCGCCTGGGGTATAAGGGCCTTGGCCCTTTCGGAAAAATGGGGGAGAAAATCTGGAGTCACTGTCATGCCTTCTGATACACCCACCAAGTCGCGACGACGATTCCTGTTGCGATTCCTTTTGGTCGGCGTTGTACTGACGTTTGTTGCGATGATTGTTCTCGGGGGGGAGCTGCTTGTTCGATACCGCAAGTCGAAGGATCTTGATCGACGGATCTCCGAACTTGAACGGCTGGTCGTCTCCAACGTCGTGTACAACAGCGCTCGAATGAAGGGATATGAAGGTCGCGACGACGTGGACCCGGGCGAACACTTTCGTTTGCGACGGACGATCCCCCGCACATATCGACCTTACATTGAGTATCGCAGGGTTCCTTATGAGAGTCAGACCACGAACATCAACAGTTTAGGGTATCGCGGTTCGGAATTTGACATCGTCAAGAAAGAAGGCGTGTTCCGTATCCTGATCTACGGCGGTTCGTTCGTTTGGGGCACGGGGGCGATCACGGATCGAGAGACGATCGCCGGGCATCTCGAAGCCATGTTAAATGCCGAGCGAAAGGAGGGGCCGACGTTTGAAGTCATTAACTGCGGCGAAACCGCATACAATTCGACACAAGAGCTTGTCTTTCTCATGATCGAAGGCGTCTATCTGTCGCCTGATCTGGTGATCTCGCTTGACGGCGTGAACGACACGGGCCTGGGTTACACTGAACTGCCGGCCGGCTACCCGTTTATGTTCGACCAGATTAATTCGCTAATGTGCAACAATCGCCGCCTTCGGGATGTATTCACCATCGAAGATGAGCTGGATTATCTGAAAAAGTCGCGATCTCTGGTCTGGAAAGTCGACGGCATGGCCTTGATCGAACAATTGCAACGGTTGATCGATTCGGATCAGGGGGCGTCCGCCTGGCGTCAGGGTGATTTCACGACGGCGGAAGAATTCGCCTTGCGGCACTTCACCAACCTGCGATGCGCCCGGGGTTTGGCTGACGAATTCGGCTTCAAATTCGGCGCGGCGATCCAGCCTAACGCGTTGTTCCACAAGCCGCTGCATGAGCAGGAACAGCAGGTGATGGAGTCGCTGACCGCAAGAAAGACCTACTACGATCGATTCAACTGGTGGCGCGATCACTATTCGCGTTATACGGATATGGTCGTCCACCTTTGTGAAGATGTCGAACTCCCCGTCATCGACTTGAGACGTGTCTACGAAAACAACTCGGATCAGATTTACATCGACGATTGTCACGTCACCGGGGAGGGGTACCGAATCGTCGCCGAAGCAATTCATGACTGGATCCGAGACAGTCAGTTGATTCCAGGCGGTTTTTCGGAGCACACCGCACTTAAACAGTGAAAACCCGCTTGTGTAAGGTGAGTTGAACGCAATTCAGACCTACTCCGGTTTGTGTTTTTGCGCGGCACTCCAGACGAACTTTGATATCCCGTGGAGTTCGCGTATGAAGATTTCCCCTGCCGCTACGGCGATGTGTCCCCAAGTGTCCTGGTCTGAAATCTGTTTGGAGTCCAGCAGTTCAAACTTTTGGGGATTTGCTCTGATCAGAATCAGATCGCCGCGTTCGTCGAGGGCGAGAATGACATCGTCCTGGACCGCCATGCTCCAGTATTTTCCGAAAGACTTGGACCGCCACTGTTGTTCGCCCGTGCGCAAATCAAAGCACGCCAATCGGCCGTTGCCGAGATGCAGATAGGCGTAGTCTCCGATGATGACGGGTGAGGACATATAGCCCTGGGCTTTGTTTCTCCAGGTCTCTTGGACGCTGTATTCGTTCCCGTCCCGTTGGATTTGGTAGAAAAATGTTTTGTTCCGATGTGTACTGGTGAAGATTCCGTTGTTATGAACCGTCGGTGTCAGTATGTTCATTCCTCGAAAAGACGGCACAGCCTGAGACCAGAGAACATCACCGGATTCCGGGTCGACGCCGGACAGTTTTTCACGGCCTTGCACCAGGATTTGTGATTTGCCGTGGATCGTCGTCGGATAGGGCGATGAGAAGGCGCTGCCGTACATGCCGCCTCCGTCGTCCAGCGTTCGCCACACGGTTTTGCCGGTTTTCTTGTCAAGTTTTATGAAGGAAGCGCCCGCCTGGACGAATACATGATCACCCATGACCAGTGGTGAGGAGACAAAGCCGAAGGCCGGCAAGCTCGATCCATACCGTTCAACAAAATCGACGCGCCAGCGTTTGGTGCCGGACTGGGCATCCAGGCAAACCAGTACGTCGCGCATGCCTGCCACAAACAGTGAATCGCCGTCGCAAGCCGGTGTCGCGCGGATCCAGTCTCCGTTGGCCTTGGCGAAAAAGGGAACGCTCATCGCCCCTTCCCATTTTGATTGCCAAAGCTCCCGGCCGGACTTGCGATCCAGTGCTCGGACGATTTCCCATTTGCGGTCCTTTGTCTCGGTCACGAAAACACGATCGTTCACCACGATCGGCCCCGAATAACCTGGTCCGAGCTTGACGTGCCACGACCGTTCGAGTCCGTTTAGATTTCTCGGCCACGCGGGGGTGGCTGACACTTTCGCGTCCCGCGTCGGACCTCTCCATTGCGGCCACACGGTTGTTTGGGCTTTGCCGCCCCAGGCGATGCCGGACGCGAGAAGCATGCCGGCCAAGGTCGGTATTGTTATCACACAGATACTCCTGTTTGCTGGAATTCCCGGTTGACGCTGCTTTTGATAATGGTTTCGACTAGAATCCGCCATTGGATTCCGGAAAGTTTTGTCAAAATGGTGACAATCGACCGTATCGCTTCGAGCAATTTCAAACTTAGCAGCGAGTTGCGTATTCCGCATCCCATCGAAGCCGTGTTTGAATTCTTTTCAGACGCCTTCAATTTGGAGAAGATCACGCCGCCCTGGCTTCATTTCCAGGTCCTGACGCCGCCTCCGATCCAAATGGCTCCAGGGACCCTGATTGACTATCGCCTGCGAGTCCGTGGTTTTCCCATTCGCTGGCAGAGTGCCATCACGGCCTGGGAGCCGCCGTTTCGGTTTGTGGACGAGCAGCGTCGAGGACCTTATCGAATTTGGCACCATGAGCACATTTTCGAGCAATTGCCGACGGGAACGCTGGTCAAAGACGAAGTGATTTACAAACCGCTTGGCGGCTCCCTCGTCAATCGCTTTTTTGTTGCGCCCGATCTTCGCAAGATTTTCAGCTATCGCGTTGATGTCCTGAAGTCGATTTTTGGAGATGGCCTGCCCGAGTAGGGTCAGAGCTGTTCGCGTTTTTCGGCCGTTTGCTTGCACACCGGGCCGGCCGACCCGGGTTTTCTCCCGGAGATGAACGCCGTCGCCGGGGACGGATTGATTCTTGCCGTGTTTTTTGACGATTTCATGCGCGAAGTGCTAACATCAACCTTATGTCCGAAGCTGTTTTCCTTCGATGCATTCGACCAGCGTGCGGGTCCACCTATGCGTTGACCGACCAGCGGTATGTTTGTGCTTCCTGCGGGTCGTTGTTGGATGTGGCCTATGAGTGGGGGCGACTCGCGCCGCCGAAGTCCCTCTCTTTTTTCGGCAGCCGATGGGGCACGCGAAACGAACCGTTGAATTATTCCGGGGTCTGGCGTTTCCGAGAGTTGCTGCCGTTTGCTCCGACGCACGCGATGGTGACCGTCGGCGAGGGACAGACGCTTCTGCAGGCGCCGGACGTCGGCGCTCTGGACATCCCCTTGAGATCGGGCCGATTGCATTTTCAATACGAGGGGATGAACCCGTCGGGGAGTTTCAAAGACAACGGGATGACCGCTGCATTCACGATGGCCCGGTTTCTGGGCCGGAGGCGCGTAGGATGCGCTTCGACGGGGAACACGAGCGCGAGCATGGCGATGTATGCATCGCTGACACGTCATTCGGACGGCACGGCGATGCGCGGCGTTGTCTTTATCGGGGCGGGAAAAATCGCATACGGCAAACTGTCGCAAGCGTTGGACTTCGGAGCCCTGACGCTTCAGATCGACGGTGATTTCGACGCATGCATGAAGAGAATCCGCGAGGCGGCGGACCGGCTCGACTTGTATCTGATGAACTCGATGAATCCCTTCCGCCTCGAAGGGCAGAAGACGATCATGTATCGCGTTCTGGAAGGGCTCGGCTGGGAGGTGCCGGATTGGATCGTCGTCCCGGGCGGCAACCTCGGCAACTCCAGTGCGTTCGGCAAGGCCTTCATTGAACTGAAAGAACTGGGCCTGATTTCAAGGGTGCCCCGGCTGGCGGTTGTGAACGCTGAAGGGGCGAACACGTTCTATGAGCTGTTCGCGCGAAACGGATTGCGATGGGACGATGGGAACTGGGACCAGCCGGTGGTCAGGCAGATGTACGACGGCCTGACGGCAACCGGTCGTAAGGCCGAGACCGTGGCGTCCGCCATCGAGATCGCCCGGCCCGTGAATCTGCCCAAGGCGCTCAGGGCACTGGATGCAATGGACGGCGTGGTGACGGAGGTTTCCGACGATTGCATTCTTGAAGAAAAAGCGCGAATCGGTCGCTGCGGTTTCGGTTGTGAACCCGCGAGCGCTGCCAGCCTCGCCGGGCTACGGAGGCTCTTGGCGGAAGGGACGATTGACACGGATGCGAACGTTGTTTGCATCCTCACCGGCCACGCTCTGAAAGATCCGAACGTCACGGTGCGCTACCACACCGGGATCGAATCGATCCCTGCGCAGGAACCGGCGGCAGCGACGGCTCGGTTTGCGAATCGGCCGATTCGCGTCCCGGACGATCTTGACGCGATTTGTGAGGCGATCGAATCATACAGTTAGACGACTACAAAGAAGGAGTGTCATGATGGCGGTTCGGATTGCCGTGGCAGGTGCAGCGGGACGAATGGGGCAGCGGATCACTGCTCTGGCCTGTGAAGACTCGGAACTTGAATTGGTCGCGGCGCTGGAACAGGCGCAGACGCAAACGCTCGGCGTGGATGCAGGCGAACTTGCGGGCGTCGGGTCGTTATCGATCCCCGTTGCGGACAAGACCGATGCAACGTTCGATGCGCTGATCGATTTCACCTTGCCGGACGGCACGATGCACTGGCTGGAGGTCTGTCAGACACGAAACTGTGCCATGGTGATCGGCACGACCGGTCACAGTCCGGAGCAGACGGAAAGGATTCGCCAGTCGAGCGGCTCCATACCGATTCTGATGGCGCCGAACATGAGCGTCGGCGTCAATGTGATGCTGCGAGTCGCGGAGATGCTCGGCAGGCTGCTGGACCCGTCCTATGACGTGGAGATCGTCGAGGCCCATCACCGCTTCAAGGTCGACGCACCGAGTGGTACGGCCCTTGCGCTTCGGGACGCGGTGGCTGAGGGCCGCACGAACGCAGACGGCGGTGGACCAAGCGTCGTTTACGGCCGGCACGGCGAGACCGGCGCTCGGCCGTTGGGGGAGATCGGCATGCACAGCATGCGGATTGGCGATACGGTGGGGGAGCATACCGTATCGTTTGGGACGCTGGGCGAGACGGTCACGCTTGGCCACGTGGCACATTCACGGGACACCTTTGTGCTCGGCGCCCTCCGCGCGGCCAAATGGATCGCCGGTCGCAATGCGGGCCTTTACAGCATGCGGGATGTTCTGTTTTCAAATCAACCGGGTGTTTGAGTTTCGTTTTTTCGGCCTGCACATCCGGAAAGCCCCGGTCAGGCAAGCCTGGCCGGGGCTTTAATTTTAATTGACAAGATTGATTTCGAGTGTTATTATTTAGGAGTCCTAATTGAATAAGGGGAAGCCATGAGCAGCCCGCTCGAAAAGACAGATTCGCCCCTCGTCGAGAAATTGGGGCATGCGATGAATCGTATTCACGTTGCGATGAGAGCGGATAGCTGGGACGCATTCGGGGCGAATGACCTGAATCCGACGCAAGGCCAAATTGCGCTGCTTTTGGGACGGCGAAGCTCCGGTCTGCGATTGAGCGAGATTGCCGACGAGCTTGCGGTTTCGTCCCCCACTGTGAGCGACTCCGTGGCCGCACTTGTTGAGAAAGGTCTCGTGAAGAAGGACAAGGCGAAAGACGATGGCAGGGCCGTTGCAGTCAGATTGACAGCCGCCGGAAAAAGAATGATCAAAAGGCTTGACTTGATCGGTGGAACGATCGGATCGGTGATCTCTCGACTGCCTCATTCGGAACAAGTGCAGCTTTACAAGACATTGATACGGATGGTTCGCGAACTCCAGCTGGACGGAAGGATTCCGATTTCGAGGATGTGCGTGACGTGCCGGTACTTTCGGCCGAATGCCCATAAGGACCCGAAGCGACCGCACCATTGTGAGTTCGTGAATGTCGCCTTTGGGGATCGAACGATTCGTGTCGACTGTCCGGACCATGAGCCGGCCGAAGAGCATATCGCGAATCAGAACTGCAAGGTTTTTTCGGGGTGACCGGCTTTTTTTTTGACTCCAGATTAAGTTAGGAGTCCTAATTAATTAGGTAAAACGTGTCACGACCGCCGGTGGCCGCGGCGGAGGTGATGAATCATGAACGGCCGAATTGGAAATGCAAGGAGAACCCACAATGCAACCATCAAAACTCGCAGGTCTGATCCTCACGGTCGCGCTAACGACCACGCTATTGGCGTCCGCCAAACCCGGCACCATCCCCGGTTACACGTACGGGAAGCCGCTCCCGACGTCTCCCGTGAGCCTTGAGATGCTGGCGGACATCAAGAAGAGTTTGCTGTTTACCGCGGACGACGAGAAGTATCTTCGCATGTCCCACGATGTTCTGAAGCCTCAGGTCGAGGACATTCTCGATGTGTGGTACGGCTTTGTCGGATCCAATCCACACTTGATCGTTTACTTCTCCGATGCCAGGACCGGGAAGCCGAACGGCGAGTATCTCAAGCGGGTGCGCAAGCGATTCGGACAGTGGATTCTGGACACCGCCCGGGCCGACTACGACCAGAACTGGCTGAACTATCAGCACCAGATTGCGCTTCGTCACCATCGCACGGGCAAGAACAAGACCGACGGCGTGTCCTCCGTTCCGCACATTCACTTTCGGCATCTGGTCGCACTGCACTATCCGGTGACGGCCACATTGAAGCCGTTCCTGTCCAAAGGGGGCCACTCCGTGAGTGAGGTGGAGAAGATGCACCAGGCATGGTTGAAGTCCGTGCAGTTGCAGGTGATTCTGTGGAGTTACCCGTATATCAAACAGGGCGATTTCTAGCAGGGTTCGACACGATGCATGGACGGGTGCTGAGATCCCGTGGCAGCAGATGAGCCGCTCCGAAGTCCGGAAACTTCATTCCGTTTCCGGATTTTTTTTGAGCCTCAGCCGGCGCAAACGGCACGTATATTCCTGGATGAAGTGGAGCCGCCGAAAAGATCGGCGGTTCTTGACGGATACAAAGGCGTTTCGGGTTGACGCCTTTTGCAAGAACCTCGAACAGGGTGCGCTGTGCATGTCAATAGAGCGGCATGCGCAGCGTGCCTGATTGGGCATCAAGACCCTCCGTCCCTTCCAGGGGCGGGGGACGGATTGGGTTTGAGACGATCAACTTTGAGGAGGGTTGTTCATGATCTCCCTAGTGATCCGTCCCCCACTCCCGGAAGGGAATGGGTTCACTCGCAGGGGCCGAAAACGGAGAAAGCGCTCGGGCCCCGCAGATTGACAATGTCGAACAATGTTTCGGCGTCGAAAACAGCGTGATCAAAGCCCTGGTCAGGTATGCCTGACTGGTTTTGGGAAGGACTGGGATTGTTCTTGAATCCGTGAAAGAAGCGATTGCAACAATGTTTGGATGGAGCGCAATCGCGGACGTTTCAACCCCTGGGGTTTATTGGGGTGCGATTGCGAAGCCGGGCCTGGGGATGGCCTCCATAACTTCGTTGCCGAAAGTGTCGAGTGAGCCGATGGAGGCGCGTTTGAGTTCTTTCTGGAGAAACTCCGCTTTGAGCTTTTGATACCGCTTGTTCTTGATCGCCTGGATGATGTCGGGCTGGGCGTCGCGGAAGGACGTCACCTTTTTCTCGTCGACGCGGCCGACTTTCACGATGAAGAAGCTCTTGGCCGATTCAATGATCTCGCTGACCTGTCCCTCGCGCATCTCCATGAAACGTTTGTATGGCAATTTCCAGCGACCGGACATGGGTGAGCTGATGAAGCCCCAACAGCCGCCTTCGTCTTTTTTAAGCTGCGAGTATTGTCGGGCGACCGCTTCGAACGGTTTTCCCGACTTGATGTCACGGGCGGCGGCCTCGATGGCATTTCGGGCCTTTTGCTTGGCCAGCGGCTCGTCCGCGGGGCGTGGGGGGAAGCGGTCGAAGTGCGCACGGATCGGGATATCGATCAAATACAGCTCACGGCGCTCTTCGGTGGAATAGTCGTCAAGGTGAGATCGATAGTAGTCCATCAGCTCGCGCTTTCGCGGTTCTCGGACCATCGGAAGCAGACGGTCTCGAAGATAACTGTCCACCACGACGGCGCGGCGGAGGCGTGCTCGAACTTCCTCGCGGGTTTTGCCCTGTTTTTGCAGATATTTCGTGTACCTCGTTTCGAGGCCGTTGAATTCACGGTTGATCCGGTCGCGCTCCATGGCGTCGACGGCTTTTTGGAGGCCGGGTTCGATTTGATCGTTAATCTGCCGTTCGGCACGGCGGTAAACGAGGTGTTGCGCCACGATGTCGTAAAGCTGTTGCCGAACCAGACCGGCGACCTGCTGATAGTAGAGATTGGGCGGTTGCGTTTTGGCCAGTTCCTGGATTCGCGAGTAGATGGGTTCGAGAATGTCGTTGACGGTGATGAACTCGTCGAAGATTTCCAGAGCGCCGGCGTGGATCGCATTTTGTGAAGGGGGGCGTTTGACCGGTGCCTTGCGATTGGACGTCGTGGCCTTGACGATTGTCGGCTCATCACGATCCGTCTCGGTCTCAGTGTCCTGAACGACCTCCGTGTCGTCATAAGCGTCAACCGTCGCCTGCTCGCTGGAACCGGAACGGTTCTTCCACCATTCCTGGAGGCCGATGCAGCCGGTCGTGCACGTCAAAAACAAGACGGAAGCCAGAACGGTCAGGATAATGCGCATGTTGAGCGGAATTCTACATTGCGGGGCGTGTCGTGCAAGGTGTTTTCGGCGACGGCGGTGAGACGGTCGATTGCAGATCTTTGCCTTCGTTGACATCGGACTCCGATCGGCAGAAGCTAGGTAGTCAAGATATCGACCAATACGCGGGAATTTCAGAGACTTTCATGACGGATTCGAACGCAGCCACGGGACGAATTGCAATCCTGGTTCCGTGTTACAACGAGGCCGCGACGATCGAGAAGGTTGTGCGGGATTTCAAGGAGGCGATCCCGGAGGCCGAGATCTACGTCTTCGATAACAACAGCGCCGATGGCACGGGCGAGATTGCCCGAGGTGCCGGGGCGGTCGTCGTTCGAGAGAAAAAGCAGGGCAAGGGCCACGTCGTGGCGGCGATGTTCGAGAAAGTTGAGGCGGATTATTACGTCATGGTCGATGGGGACGACACCTATCCGGCCGACCGCGTGCGCGACGTTCTCGCGCCGGTGCTGGCCGGCGATGCCGACATGGTGGTCGGACGGCGCGAGGCCGTGGACGAGGCGGCCGCGTATCGCCGCTTTCACGTATTTGGAAACTGGCTCGTCGTTTGGCTGATCAACGTGATTTTCGGCTCACGCCTGAAGGACATCATGAGCGGATATCGCGCGATGACCCGCGATGTGGCGAAGAACCTGCCGATCATGGCCTACGGGTTCGACATCGAGACGGAGATGAGCATTCAGTGTCTGTATCGGCGGTGGGTGATTCATGAATTGCCTGTGGAATACCGTGAACGGCCCGAGGGGAGTGAGTCGAAGCTGAGCACATTTCGAGACGGACTGAAGGTCCTTTTTCGCATTCTGAGTCTTTTCCGTTCCTACAAGCCGTTGACGTTCTTTGGTGGAATGGGGATTCTCTTCTTTCTGGTCGGGTGTGGAATGGTCGCGGCAGTGTGGTGGCTGGAATGGGCGCCCCAGTCGGGGTATCGTCTTTCCTTTATCATTGCCGCGGCATCGCTGATGGCGATGAGCTTGATCGCGGTCAGCATCGGCGTCATTGTGCAGTTGATTAATTTCCGTTTTCTGGAGCTGGACTCCATCCTGAGACGGCAGCGGTCACGGCACGGGGAGAACGACTGAGCGGTGTGAGAGAGTTGTCGATGTCGGGCGAAGATGCAAACTCAATATCAACGAGAATTGCGAACGCATCGCGAGCGGCGTGTAAGCGCTTGAATCAACCTGAGGTTGATGATCGTCGGCTGGATGATGCACTGACGAATGCCGTTGATCCTAAAAAGCTCATCGACAATCTGGCCGAGGCTTGGCGGGCGACGCCGGATCAGGTCAGAGACATTCTGGAAGAGGAGGGATTTGGCGGTTTGGTTGCGCGGTTGGGACCGTCGTCGGGCGAAGTCGATGGTGAAGACGTCGAGGGTGCGCCGCTCGGTTTGAAGCGCGTTCATGAATTTGCGGAAGGCCGCTTCTCGGTCCGGGCCTTCAATCCGGCGTTTGATGAGCCGGTCCGTGCATCAAAATCCGCTTTGGACACGGTTTCGATGGCGGTGGACGCCTTTCTTGCCGGCGCAGCGACTGATCCGCTGGGGATTTTGTATCGAAATGAGCCCCTGGTTTATGCGCGGAAGTGGCTGAGCGAATCCGCGCCTCGAATCGACGCGTATGTTGCCGATCATTTCGGCGCGATGGGGCCGCGTTATCTCGTCAACAGCGGCATCGGAGCGAATGAGCAGTTCAACTATTTTGTGTCTGCTTTGGCCAACGTGCGGCCGGACCGAACGGTCACATGGCTGCTTGCGAATTCACCGAAGGAAGTCGCGCGTCTGCCTGCCGATGCGACCGTGGAAAACACACTGTTTATGGAATTTTCCAGGAGTGGGATTACGGAGGAAACCGTCAAGCTTCATGAACTGACGCCGCGTGATGCGAAACGGGTTGTTTTCGCGAACGCGGGTCCGCTTCAGGCGCTCGGCGAGCGGGACGGAAACTTGGTCATGGATCTGCCCGGCGAGGTGTCGGGTCGTTACGGTCGAAACAAGACACCGATTTTGATGGCTCCGATGCATGTGGCGGGTTTGGATACGGCGGCCTATTGGTCGAGGATTGAGGCCGCATGCACGACACTGGATATTTGCGATCGCGCGTCGTTGCCCGTGGTGATCGCCCAGTATGTCCGGTTGCAGCAGTTGCGGCACGGTTTGAATCACATTTATCTGGGAACCAACGACTTGCTTTTGAGGTATTCGGCTGACGAGTTTTGTCAGTTCTGGAACGAGGGTGTGAATCGTGACGGCAACGATTTGACGATGTCACGTTATCTGGGGCTGCCTCGTGACTCCCACATGAACCTGGAGGCCATCCTCGGCACCAGTGAACGGAAAATGGCGGTTTTCTTGTTGCGAACCGGCGGGTTTGATCGACATCCGCTGCTGCGAGCGGAGACGGAGCCGTTGCGGTCGGATCATGCCGGTCTGACCGCCGGTGACGTGGACTTGGTGCTGGCATTGGCGAACGTGAAACGATGTAGTGAGAAGATGCCGACGATTCTGATCGCCGTGAACGAGGTGGATTTTGCGACGTCCGCCTGGCTGGGGCAGTTGTGGGCGGATACGACCCTGGTTTATGCACGATTAATCGGGGTTGACCCGGGCTCCAATCCTGAAGTGAAGGCCGTGCGGAGCCGGGCGGCGGCATGGCTGACCGACAAGAAATCGGCAAGGTCGATTATTTCGGGCGATGCTTGAAAAAAAACGCTGTATGGGCGAGACTTTGGACAACGTTAACAAAACCTTAATGTAAATGGTCTTGCTCGGCAGCTTCGAACCGAGTACATCGGCACGCGCAGCCGAGCTTTTCGGCCACTCCGGTGGTTCAATCGTCTGCCCGCAGAGTGGAGTTGACTATGGGAATCGCAGAACTGTTCAATACTTCGCCATTTGAGCCTTTGCTTCATCACCTTCAGAAGGTCAAGGAATGCGTCAACTTGGTTCGGCCCATGCTTGAGGCCGTTCATTCAGAGGCGTATGACAAGCTGGAGTCTCTGACGGATCAGGTGTTTAAGTCTGAGCACGATGCAGACATCATCAAGGATGAGATTCGACAGGAAATTCCGCGGAGCTTCTTTCTTCCCGTGTATCGTGGCGACTTACTGAGTTACCTGAAACTTCAGGATGACATGGCGGATTCTGTGGAGGATGTCGCGTTTCTGTTGACGATGAAGAAGCTGAAGCTGCCGGAAAAGCTCTCGGATGAATTGTTTGCGTATGCCGATACGGTGTTGAAGGTTTGTGAAAAATGCTATCAGATGAATGAACATATCCGGGACCTCGTGGCCAAGGGATTCCATGCGGACCAGGCGAACGGCGTCTTTGAAATGATCAAGGCCGTGGAGAAGGCGGAGTGGGAAGCGGACAAGGCGCAGTACGGGCTGAGCAAATCTCTTTTTGCGATGGAAGAGGAGCTGAAAGCGACGGATATCGTACTTTGGTGGCGGGTGTTTCTGGAGTTAGGCCAACTGGCGAACGCAGCGGAGAAAACGGCCGATCGCCTTCGAAGGATGTTGTCACAGTAAACGTCGTGGGCGTTCTTTTCGGGAAATAACAGCAAGGTTTTAGATGACGCGGTTAGCAGGTCTGAATTGACCTGAATTGGGGTAAGCAAAGCCATTTCCGAAACCTTTCTAGTTGCGCAGAAGCTTGGTATCTGGGATCTGACGCCCTTTCTTTACGGGGCTGCGATCCTGGCGATCGTGATGCTCATTTGGGATACGATCGAGGTCGGCCGAAATGATGCAGCCAACATTGTCAATTCCGTTTTTGGCGCTCGTATTCTGACTCGTGAATGGGCCGTGCGGATTGCCGGCATCGGCGTGGTCCTGGGAGCCTACCTCTCTTCCGACGTCATCGAAACCGCACGAAAGGGAATTTTCGATCCGACCAAATTTGTCGAGATCGAACAAGTTCTTGCTATATATATATCCGTCTATATTGTAGACACCATTCTGCTGTACGGTTATTCCGCTTTCGGTATGCCCGTCAGCACGACGATGACCCTGGTTTTCGAGTTGCTGGGCGCCTCTCTTTTCATGGGGCTTATCCACACCGACGAAGATCCCGTCAAATGGCGCAACGCGGGAAAAGTCGTCGGCGGTATCGTCTGCTCCATTCTGCTTTCGGGCATTATGGGTTTCATGATCCAACGGGCCGCCCGCGGCGCCATTCGGGATAAGGCGAAAGGTCTGACGACGTTGCTCCTTCACGGCGGATGGATCGGCGGGGGCCTGATGGCGGGATTGAGTTACTTCATGATCGTCAAGGGCATGAAGAACGTCGGTTTCGTTAAATATTTCAAGAAGAATTTCATCGATGCCTACGAGTCGTACGGTGCGTTACTCACACTTGTCACGATGTGGATTTTCTTCGCCATCGTGATCCACTTTTCACTGGTTATTTTCCGCAAAAAAGCGGCCCAGGTGCTGTTTCCGGTTTTGACCGTGATTGGAATGATGGCGCTTGCATTTGCCTTCGGCCAGAACGACCTGGCGAACTGCGCGTCCCCCGGCTTGGCTGCCATCAAACACATCCGGGGGCACATGGATGGTGAAACGCTGACATCCGTGACAAAGGCCGCCATTCCCGGCTGGGCCCTGTTCGGCTGTGGGGTTCTTCTGGTTTTCGGGATGTCGACAAAACATGCCCAGCGAGTGACCCGAGCGGAGGTTCGCACGGGCAGCGCGGGAGACCACGTCAAGCTTTGGGCGCCGCGGTGGTGTATCTCTCTGGCCACGGCGCTATTGCGGAATCGCCCTCCTGAGCCTTCCCTTGCGCCCACCGTAACACGAAGCCCTGTCGGCAAAACGATGCACTATGACTCGCTGCGCGCCTGTGTGATCGTTTGCGTTTCAGCCAGCGTGATCGCCACGGCTTCCGCGTTGAAACTGCCGGTGTCCACGACATACGTCGCTTTTGCCGCCGTGATCGCCACAGGAGTGGCGGACCGTATTTTCGTGCGCGGCGACGGTGCTCTGAAACTGGGCCGGTTCATTTGGGTCGTTTTCAGCTGGTTTATGGCAGCGGTCATCGCTTCCGTCGCGGCCGGGCTTGTTTGCCTGACGATCTATTCGATTCACATTTGGGGTATGATCATCTGTGTGTTGATCAACTTGGTCATTCGTCGTGTTCTCAAACAACGCTCGGACGCGCAGGAAGAACGCGTCCGCCGTGAGGCTGAGGAACGAATGCACCCTGAAGATTTCGCCCGAGAAGACGAAGGGGCCTGATGCGGCACCCCCTTGATGATGCGGGGTTGATATCCGCCTACGATATGTAAAGACGATGACAGGAGCCGGGCTTGTCGAAACGGCGGCTGTTCGCGGTTCGGCATGCTCACCACGGCCGGGTTGATCTGGGCTGCCTGCTCCAGAGGCGTAGATTTCGAGCACGAAGAAAATGAACGAAGAACCAGGCGCCAAGCGTTTCAAGATCAAGAAGTACTCAAACCGTCGATTCTATGACGTCACTCGTAGCTGTCATGTCACGTTGACGGATCTCTATGAGCTCGTTCAGACGGGACATGAGATTTCCGTTGAAGATTCGTCCACCGGCGATGACATTACGAATGTCGTGCTAACCCAGATCATTCTCGAACACGATCCACCCAAAATGGATCTGTTCCCTTCCTCCCTGTTGCATCAGGCCATTCAGGCCAACCAACAGATGGTTCGGAAGTTCATCGATCGGTATTTCGCACAAGCGATGGACGCTTTCGTGCGATCGCGCCGACAATTCGATGCCTTTCTTCAGAAGTCGGGATTCAGTGCACTAACGCCGACCGCTCCGTTCGATTGGGTCCGGATGTTGTTTCCGAACTCCTCGGGTTCCCCCGATCCATCCGAACGTACTGCATCTCCGCCCTCCGACCATGATCCGGTGGAAGCACTTCGTGAGCAGATGGCGTCGATCAACCGGGAACTGGAGGAGTTGCGGACCAAGACCGGAACCCGCAGAAAGAAGAGAGCTTCGACAAAGACTGTAAAGAGAAAAAAGAAAGCAACGAAGAAAAAAAAGAAACGTTGACGGACACTTCAGGGATTTAGAGTCTTCAGATACGCTTTCACCGCAGGAACCAGCCCCATCTCCAACGCGTCGCAGACCAAAGCATGTCCGATGGAGACTTCCAGCAAACCCGGGATGTTCTCGGAAAAGTGTCTGAGATTATCCAAGTTCAAATCGTGGCCGGCGTTCAGTCCCAAACCGATCGCCTGGGCACGTTGGGCCGCTCCCACGTAATCCGCATAGACGGCCGTGCCGTGATTTGTCCCATAGGTTTTGGCATAACGTTCGGTATAAAGCTCTATCCGATCCGCATTCGTGGTTCGCGCGGATTCGACTTGTTCAACGTCCGGATCAAGGAACAGGCTTACTCGAATGCCGTGTGTCTTTAGCCGCTGAATCGCAGCGCGGAGCCAGTCACAACGGCCGCTTTTCAAATCCCAGCCGTGGTCTGACGTCAACTGGTTGGGGTCGTCCGGCACCAGCGTTGCCTGGGTCGGTTTGACTTCGCATACGAGATTCAGCCAATCGGAGGACGGGTAGCCTTCGATGTTGAACTCGATTTCTTTGAAGTCGCTCCCAAGCATTTTGGCCAGTTCGTAAACATCTTTGCGGCGGATGTGGCGTTCATCCGGGCGAGGGTGCACCGTGATTCCCTGGCAGCCCGTTTCGATACAGGTTCGCGCCGCCCCAAGCAGGTCGGGGCGGTCACCACCGCGAGAATTTCTCAGTAAGGCAATTTTGTTGACGTTTACGCTTAAGTTAACCAATGCATAACCTCGCTTTGATAAAAAGATTGCGTCGTTATATAGCAAATTCCATGCCGATTTTGGAGAAAGTTCCCAAAAAACTAACTCAAATATTGTATAATTGCATTGATCGGTGTCGGCAGGGTGCCGACATAATGGATGGTGCACTAACGTAACTACTTAATATTTCTCTAGTTGTAGGTACATCGATGTCGCAGTTCCTCTCCATGATTCCCTCCCAGCAGATGCGGCTTGAGCAGCGACTTACGCCGCAGCTCATCCAATCCATGGAGATTCTGCAGCTGCCTTTGCTTGCTCTGGAGGCTCGGGTACGCGAAGAGCTGGAAACCAACCCGGTGTTGGAGGAATTGGACCACGCTCCGGAACGACCGGACGCATCGGAGCCCAAAGAAGACGCGGCCTCCACTCAGGAACAGCAGGCCGAGGCTGAGAGTTTTGATCGCCTCGATGCGATGTCCAGTGACCTGGAACTGGACCCCGGAGATCTGGCCTACGGGCGTGAGAAATACGATGGTGAACGGGACGCCAAGCTCGACGCCATGGCGAACACGGCCTCACGCGGTGAGAGCCTCAAGGAGAACCTCCAACATCAATGGTCACTCGTGGAGACGGAGGACGTTGTCAAACAGGCCGGTGAGCTGCTCATCGACTGGATGGATGAAGACGGCTATTTAAGGAGTGAAGTCGAGCATCAGCCGCGCAGCGACAACGGTGACCATGCCGAAGCTCGGCCGTTGATCATTTCCCGTACCGAGGAAGAAACCGATCGGCTGATGGAGGAGATCGCCGTTTCACGAACACCGCCGGTCGATCGGGCGGTTTTGGATGAAGCCTTGGATTTGGTCCAGACTCTGGAGCCGATCGGCATCGCGGCGCGGGACCTGACGGAATGCCTACTCATTCAATTGAAGACCAAAGGCGATACGGATCCTTTCCATACTCAACTCGTGCAAGAGCATTTGGTTGATCTGGCCAAGAACATGTTTCCGATCGTGGCCAAGAAGACAGGCAGGACCATCGAGGAAATCAAGGAAGCCTTGCGGCTCATCGGTAAACTTCATCATCATCCCGGCCTCTTGGTTCAGGCCGACGATGTTCCCCGTGTTTCGCCTGACATCATTATTGATTACAACGATGATGGTGACGGTTATTCCGTTCGATTGGCCCGGGGAAGCAGTCCGCGGCTACAGATCTCGCCGCAATACCGACGGATGTTGCAGGACAAATCTGAAGATAAGACGGCGCGGCAGTTCATTAAGAGTCGTGTTGAAGCTGCGGCGGCGATCATTGACGCCATCCAATATCGGCGTGAGCGTCTGCTCGAACTGGCCAAGGTCATCGTCGAGCGACAGCGTGAGTTCTTCGATTATGGACCGCAGTTCTTAAATGTCTTGCGGATGCGCGATCTGGCCGAGGAGTTCGGCTGTGATCCTTCCACGATCAGCCGAACCGTCGACGGAAAGTACCTCCAGTCACCGCGTGGAATCTATCCGGTCCGAATGTTCTTTACCGGTGGAACGACGGATAGCAAAGGAGATACCGTCAGTTGGGACAGCATTAAGGCCAAGGTCAAAGCGATTATTGACGGCGAGGACAAATCCAATCCGCTTTCGGACGACGACATTGCCAAGAAACTTTCGGAAACGGGCACGAGTATCGCCCGGCGCACGGTCGCCAAGTACCGTGCCCAGTTGAATGTTCCGTCGGCCCGCCAGCGACGCGAGTACTAGGGCGAGCCACGACCACGCCCTGGTTGATTTCCGAGCATCTTCGATCTAATCTCAGCGTTCATGCCCAGGCACGTTGGCATTGTCTGCTCCTTGTTGCTGTTTCTTGCGGGTTGCGGTCATCAGGCCGGGGTGCGAAGTCTCAAGGAACTCCGCGAGGCGCCGCTTTATTCATTCA
The DNA here is from genome assembly GCA_022360095.1 of Phycisphaerales bacterium. GTDB lineage: Bacteria > Planctomycetota > Phycisphaerae > UBA1845 > UTPLA1 > JAKSDK01. The sequence continues at coordinate 18,948 of JAKSDK010001512.1, read as the reverse complement.
ACGAACATGAGTTGGATGCGTTTCTGAAGTGGCTTGCCGATGAACCGATGACCGGATCGGCGCGAGTCGTGATGCTGGCCCGTAAGAACATCGGACAGCCCTATCAAATCTATTTGCTTGGCGAATATCCCTATGAGCTTTGGGACGCGGATCCGATGTATTGCCTGTCCGCAAGCGATTGCGTGACCTTCGTGGAACACACCTATGCAATGGCGCTGGCAAAGGACTGGGCCTCGTTCTTTCGGACGCTGCAACGAATTCGCTACAAGGATGGCAAGGTCGGGATGCTGAATCGAAATCACTTTACGGAAGCTGACTGGAACATCAACAATGCGTGGTTGTTCGAGGATGTCACCGTAACGCTGGCGGCGGGGAAGTCCCAGTTGATGAAGACGGTGATCGACCGAGCAGCATTCTTCAAGAAGAAACTCGGCGGTCTCCGTCGGCACATACCGTTACAGCACTTTGAGAGCGCTTATATTCGCACCAAAGAGCTGCGCGAAGTCTTGCCTCGGTTACACGATGGTGACGTCATCGAATTCGTCAAGGGGAACGATAAAAGCCAATACGTCAGTCACATGGGGCTTATCATGCATGCTGAAGACGGGGGTGTCACGTTGCTTCATTCGGCTGCGCCGGCCGTTCGGGAGGAGCCGTTGCTCGGTTATGTCGACCGACATCGCGAAATCCTGGGGGTCAAATTCCTGCGTGCGTCTCTTCAAGCAGCGTCCATTGAAGAGTAGGATGGGATTCATATTATGGCGCCGACAACGCGTATTTCGTGTGCATAGTCCTCAAATAAAGAGAGTCTCATGATGAAGCCGCCTGTCGTGGGCATCCTTGTCGGCGGTGCCAATCGACGAATGGGTTGCCCCAAAGCTCTGATTCAAGTCGAAGGTCTCACGCTTTTGGAACGCACGGTGAACGTTGCCCGGTCGGTGACGGATGATGTGATCCTGCTCGGTTTGCCGCCGTTTGATATCCCGGTGACGTTATCGTCTTTGTCCGTGCTTGAAGACCGTCATTTCGGTATCGGGCCCATGGGCGGTTTGGATTCGCTTCTTACGGCTCGACCGAGCGATTCCTGCATTTTACTGGCTTGCGACATGCCTTATCTGGATGGGCGTCTGATGCGGAGGCTGGTCGAGGCCGAGGGCGGTTTCGAGGCTGTGATTTGCACGACGCCGCTCGCCGCGGGAAATGCGACGAAGTGGCATCCATGCTGCGGGTTGTATCTTCCACCGGTTCGTGCGAGGATTCAGGAGGCCATCCGGAACAAACGGTTTGGCTTGACGCGATTGCTGGATAGGATGTGCGTTGCTCCGATCGCCTTGGTCGGCGACGAAGTGAGGTGGGTCGAGAACTGGAATACGCCTGACGAAGTGACGGGGTCGATGGATTTGGGCACGTGATTGCTGAGGGGAGGCGATGCTGGTCGGGATCATGTCGGATAGTCACGGTGACGCCCCAGTGACGGCCCGTGCCGTCTCACTCCTGGAAAACCGAGGCGCGAAGAAGCTGTTTCATTGCGGCGATCTTTGCGGCGATCACGTGCTGGATGAACTGGCCGGGCGGGACTGTGTTTTCGTGTGGGGGAACTGCGATGCTCCGTCTCCCGTTCTTCGAAAATACGTGACGAGCCTGGGCCTGTCCTGGCCGGAAGCGCCTGTACATGTCACGGTGGCGGGAAAACGCATCGCGGTCTATCACGGTCACGAGAACGGATTTTTCAGGGCGAAGTTATCTCCCGACCCGGGTCTGGATTACCTCTTCTACGGCCATAGCCATCGCTATGCCGACGATCGTCAAAACGGTTGTCGCCTGATCAATCCGGGGGCTCTGTATCGAGCTGCCGTTCATACTGTTGCACTGCTTGACGTGAAGGCGGACAAGCTGACTTTTCTGCAAGTTGACACGGGGCAGGAATTATCCGTTAAAAGCAAGAGGCCGTGAGGGCTCAGGGCGAGACGGGTTGGGTGGACGGCGACACTTTTTTCGTGGTCGGTTCGTTTGTTGCGGCGCTCCAGGGCTTGATCGTGGCCAGGATCGTGATGACGCCCACGATGACGGCAGCCAGGGCAAGCCAGACGCGAAAATGTTGCAGCCGCACTTGTCGCTCGGCCGCGGCCGCGGAGCGCTCGGCAGGCGTGAGGCCGGTTGTTTCGGTCGGGTCGTTGGAGGGGGCGGGGTCCGCCTGAGCCTGGGTCATCTTCTTCAGGCTTTTGGATTCCGCTTTTGCCGTTTTCTTGATTTGTTTGGCCTCTTCTTTGGAATCGCTCATGGGACGTCTCATTAATCTCGAGGAACACCGATGATACCGGTTATTTTAGACCGTTTTCATTTCTTGTCGTAGATAAGTCTTTTTGAATTATCGAAAAAACCATCGACTCATTCGTCTCTTTGGTTTCGTCGCACGAGGATTTTCAAGAGGGGGACGTATCCAAGAGAACCGGACACATAGCCGAGCACCTTACGGCGCTCGTCGGGTTGGAAAATTAGGTTTGTCCGGAAGGCCATCAGCATAAACAGGACCGACCCGATAAGCAGGATCCACCACTTCATCGCCAGCAGCAAGGCCGATGCCAGCACGACGTAGGTCCCTTGATCGAGCCGGCTGCATCGGGCTCGTATTAAGGCGACGCAAGTCGATGTTGCGATGGCCATGGCGAACACGCCGCACCATGCCGCGCTGCCGAGATTCGAGAACCCTTCTGTGAATATGGCTGATGCGAAAGGCTGACAGGCCACCCAGATCGCCGATTCTCTCAACAGGAGGAGCTTTGGACCGGCCAGCCAGAACGCCAGAAACACGTTGGATGCGACACCGATCACCCACGGCCAGACGATAAACCACGTTTTCTCTCGAAGATGGAAATGCCCGGGCAGGAAGGCGAGAAACGCGGCCATTAAGAAGAACAGAAGCAGCAACGGCAAAATGTCTGATCCCGGCTCATATTCGGGCCGGTAGATCAGAATGATGAAATCTTTACCGAGGGCCAATAGCGCGCACAGAGCGAGCAGGCCGACGCCCGTTCCTCGAAATGCGAGCGATAACTTGTTTTCCGCAGCTTCTTTGCCCTCGGACTCCCACGTCTTGGTGACGTTTGTCATCACGACGGCCGAGACCGCGACTCCACCGATCAGGATAAACTGAGCGATCTGGCGGATCGCGGTAAAGACCGCGACATCCTTCGGTCCGTGGACCTTGTTGAGAAACCATGCAGGGTACGTAAGCAGCGCTTGCCACGTGACGCCGGCCAAGGCGGTCCAAATGCTGAACCAGAGGAGTCTGCGCATCAATTTGTCGTCAGCCGATACCGGATTTGTCTGCGCGTTCCATCGCCTGACCGTTTGGCGCAATCCAAGGCCGAAATAGGCAATCGGTATCGCGAGCGACAAAGCGTACACCGCGATCAGCGTCAGCGCGTCGAGGTGGCCGATGGCGATGGCGAACAGTCCACCCACCAGAAACAAGAGTCCATGCGAGTTTTCCAGGATCGACAGGGCGCCGAACATGCGAAGCCCTTTGATCACGGCCATCAGATAAAAATAGAGAATCGTCAGGCCGATCACGACACCGGACCACTGAGCGAGCCTGGTCGTCTCGGCGAGATTCTCCGTCAATGGTTCAGTCAGAAATGACGGAGCAAAGAAAAACCCTCCCAGGTCTGACGAAAACAGGATGAAGATCCCGACACCGATCGTCGTCGTTCCGACAAGCAGGATGAACGATCTTTTCAAAAACGCCGATAGCGTCCCGTTTTGCTCATGTTGCGGAACGTACCGTACGACAGCTTCATTCATCCCGAGGCTGCACAAGGGCGTCATCACGTTGACGACGTGAAGAACAACGCCCAGAAGGCCAAACTGCTCTCGAGTCATGAACCATGACAGTAACAGGATGCGTCCGTAGTTTATCAGTCGAACCGACACCGTGGCGGAAAGATAGGTGCCCATCGATTGTTGGAGGGCGGTCGACCGAAACAACCCGGTGGGTGTGCCCTGTTCCGCCGTGTCGGTTGACGGACCCGTCGTCGAATCAGGCTTGGGAGCACGGGATGTGCTCTTGGAGGGCATCGTGCTCGCCTTCACTAGGCGATCAACGCATGTTCGGCATGCTGGTTCAACACCAGTCCGAGACAGCGAACATTCGCCAGGGCCAACCGCTTCTTGACGTTGGTCGCGGCTTCTCGCGGCGTGCTGCCGCCTCTCAAGACCAGGAGGGCACCGTCCGTCAAGGGGCCGACCACTTGAGCATCCGGATAGGCGTCGGGTGAGGGCACGTCGAAAAGGATGTGATCAAACCGTTCACGAAGCTCACCAACCAACGACTGCATCTGACGACTCTTGATCAGTCCCGATGGGTGGTCCGCCGCTGTCCCCGATGTCAACACGCAGAAGGGATTCCCATTATCGAGCTGCACCGATTGCAGGGCATCGTCCAGCGCGGCGTCGCCATTCAGAATGTCCGTTAACCCCGGTTGCTCACGGATGCCCAGGGTTTTGGCCAACGCCGGCTGCCTCAAATTGGAATCGACCAGGAGGATTCTCAGTCCGGGGTTGGCCTTCGTTCCAAACAAAGCCATTGACGCGGCAATCTGCGTTGCGCCGTCGCCCCGGCGAACGGCCGTCACGATCAAGGACTGCGGCGAAGCGCGCTCCGTGGAGAAAAAGACGTTGTCCCAAAGTCGGGCCAACTCCCCTTCGGATTCCTCACGAATGCCGCAAGTCGCCGCCGTCGGCACGCTCGGCGCATCGGACCGGTCGGCCGTGACCGAAGCGTTCGCCGTTCGCCCTGCGACCATGCTGTCGATTTGGTTCGGGTTCGGGGCAGGAAGCTCCATCAGGGACGCTGACAAATCTTCGTCCTCGTGGAACACGGTGTCCGGTTCGTGCGATGCATGCAATCTCAGCCCCTGGTGAGCCTCGTCATCGACGGGCTCCACGGCCTCGATCTCAGGTGAATCTTGCGAAGGCGTCTCCAAAGGTTTTTCAGAGGTCGTTTCGGGAAACTGTCTCGGATAGACATATTCCGACGTTGTTTCCGAGTGATCAGCCACTGCGCCTTCCAAGGCGGCGCGCCGAATATCGTCGATCGAATGCTCAATCTGTTCGGATTGGCTCTCCCAGTGCCCGTCGTTTTGCCCTTCCGTTTCGACTTGATCGGCCTCTTCAATCCCGCGCAGAGTCAGTTGCGACATCTCCGACGGGGGTGGCGGCCAAATCTGTTCCGGCGCCGGCGGCTCGAAGGGCTCCTCGATCGACTCTGATGTGTGGTCAGGCCTGCCGGGCAATGTTTGCTCCTTGTACCCGTCTTCGTCGGGTAGCCGGGGTATCTTAACCTTTATCGGCATGGCCAACAGTCTGAATTTGTCGTTCTCTGACGGAGTCGCCTTTGCGCACACGGGAAGCACGACCTGTGATTTTGTTCGGGCGCAATTCTCGCCTAGGCAGGGCTGTGGAAGAGAGGGTCTTGGCCTAGGGTTTCGAGTGACGGGAATTGTAATAATCAGTGTTGTGGGGGTACACCATCAGCCCGCAGGATGGGCAGGTGGTCGGCCCGTTTTTCCCAAGCTGGTCGTTCAGGATGACGTACGTTGGATTTTCCTTCCGTTTTCCGTCGGCGGTCCAGCAATAGCATTTTTCGACCGGATATCCGGTCTTGTTTTTCGTATAGGGCGATACGATGGGCGTTTTTTCACCTTCCTTTGGGACGTGCTGGAACGTCTTCATGGTCTTGGAGCACATGTAGGTGATCGGCGGAGGATCAGGGGTCTGAGGGCTGAACAACTGGCGATAGGTCAGGATACCCGCGGTGCAAAAAAACAGGATGGAGAGGAGAACCCCAAGCCTGCCTGAGAGGAGACCACCGGTTTTTCCATGGGCGGTCTGGACCGGCGTTGAAAAGTCTTGGTCCGCGGGGTCTGGGATGTTGTCAGGTTCGGAGGCCAAGATAGCACCTCATGATTTAAGATTGTTCGCCTCGAAATAGGCAGGTCAGTTCCGAGCAGTGAATATAGTAGTCTTCAGGCCGGCAAAAAGCAAAAAAACTCAACTCTTGCAGCGATTCTCAGGCCATGTTGTGACTAGATTTGACGAAGAGGCGGTTCAGATAACTTCCGCACGATCCGCACGAAGCCAGCCGTCTTTGCCGTCGCGTAGTTCGACGCGATACCAGACGTTGGCTCGGACGTCCTCCCGGATCTCCAGGATTTTGAATTCCACACCCTGAGGCAGTGGCCGGTCGAGTTGGGGTTGATAACTTTCGCCATTGCCTTTGCGCAGGACCGCCTCATCCGCGATGATCACACCTTCGGTTCGATTTCGCGTGATATGCATGTCCCAAGCGACACTGCCCCCGGCGGCCAAGGCGACGATCGCGGTCACCATCGCCGTCCAGGCCAGGACGGGGAATCGGCGGCGAAGAAGCAAGCGGCCGAGCAGCAGCAGCCAACAAAGCATGTAGGCCGTCAGCGCGACTCGCGTTCTGGCAACGGGTGCGGTGTCGAAATACCAGAAGAACAGCGTTTCAGCGACGGCATCGGCCGCCGGCGAAGGGATTTGGATTTCACACAGGCTGCGGGCGAATTCGAGGTTTTGACGGACGTTGGCGTCATTCGGCAACAATCGTGACGCACGGCGATAGTTGGCAATCGCCTGACCGATATCGCCCAGGCGCATTTGGGCATTGGCGGCGTTGTAATACAAGTGGCCGTTGTTGACGCCGTCGCGAATCAGTGTTTGAAAACCGTCGAGCGCCTCACGATACTTCTTTCGGGCCTGAGGGTTGCGGTGGTCCTGAAAGGCCACGGCTTCATCGAAACGTTTGAGCGATGTTTCAAGAATCCCGCGTCTGGTCTGAACCCGCGGACCCATCAGTTCTTTGGAATCCCCAGGGACGTCGGATGGACCGATGGAAAAGAGCGCGGCGGCGATGACGATCCATAGACCACTCATTTCAGGTCACAACGCTCCAGTTCGTCGATGAAGTTGCGAGCTCGGCCGACGGTCTCGTTTCTCGACATGGCTGCGCCGCCGGCGTATTGCGAAAGCTCCAGGGATTCGAGAAACGAGTCCAGTGCTGTACGGAGATCATCGGGAGCGTTTCGATCCGTTAGAAGGTCCATCGCATCGGATCGGGTCAGGCCTGCCGCCGGGACGTTGCAACGATCGGCGACGTAGCTCAGTACCAGGCCGTAGATTTGATCGGGTTGGCCGAGTTTTTCCGCCTGGCGCAATCTCTTTTTCGCGTTGCCGTGGGCCTGCCGCCGACGGCGAAGCGCGACATCCTCGCGAAACCGTACCGATCTTCGAGTGATAAACCATGTGACGACATAAAGCGTCGGCATGATCCCGAGAAGGATGATCGAACCGGTTCCAAAGCCGCCGGACTCGTCGGCAAGCATCTGGTCAATGTCCGCGAAATTGGCGCGTAGCCCGTCTGTGGTTTCGACCAAAGGAGTCAGCACACTCGGTGTCATGGTCACCGATTCACCGTTGGCGAGGGCCAGACGCTCGGCGGGCGTAATTTTCACGGGGATGGACTTGCTCCACGTGGTTTCGTACCGTTCGGTTTCCGGATTGAAGAAGCTCATGGGAATCGACGGGATTGCCGTAACGTCCTCTCGAAGGGCGCGAATCGTCTGGGAGAAGACCTTGCGCCCCTGATACAGTTCGCCTGCGAGGGATTCACCGGAGATTTCGAAATCCCCGGTTAAGGCTTCGACCTGATCCAGTTTGGGGGGGCGGAGTCCGTCAAGCGGCTGGTCGGAGCGGATCGTCATCGTGAGTGTGATCGGATCGCCCACCGGGGCCTGCGTTGGTTTGGCGGAGGTGGAAATCGTAAAAGTGCCGATCGCCCCATTGTAATCGGCCGGACGATCTGCGAGCGGGATGGGTTTGATTTCAAGCGTCGGCAGCTTGGGCGAAATCCGTAGTTGCCGCGGACTTTTTTCATGATGAAGACGAAGCAGGCTGCGTCTTAGTTTGACCGGATATTGCCAGGCAATGACGATTTCGCCGAAATCAAGAGGGCCGGGCGTCTTCGGATAGACCGTGATATTCCAGGCGTACACGTAGTACTCCTGGAGAAGCCCTTGATTGTCCCGGCGCCTGGCTTCCCGGACGGTAGGGACGTTCAGGGCGGCATCGGCGAAAACACCGAACGTCGAAGCGTTTTGGTCAAAAAGGCCCCACATGGTCTGCGCCGAGAGTGTACCGGTTTCGCGCTGTCTGAATTTTTGAACCCAGGCCTCCAATGTCAACGCGACCGGCTCTCCGATAAAGGCCGTATCGCGCTGAGTGAGCACCTCGCAGCTCAGCGGTCGTGATTTCCGCGGCGCACTCTTTCCGATGTTCACGAGTATGGGTTTTGTCCGATAGGTCTTTCCACCGTCCTTCAGCGTAAACGAGGGGATTTTAAAGCGACCCTGGCGAAGAGGGCGAACCTCATACGAATACACGTAAGACTCACTCTGGCTGACCCGGCCGTTGATGATTCGGGTTTCTTGGGAGTGGCTCGGGCGGCCCATCAGGCGAATTGCGAAGATTTTCGTGGCCGGCGGAGTGGGCGCGCTGGCCTGCGTCGGGTTTTTCACCTGGACCCTTAGGGTCAGTACTTCATCCAGCTTGCAATGTGTGCTGGAAACTGTCGCCGAGATCGAAGTGCCGGAAGCGTTCGCTGACAGGTACAGGACCATTGCGACACTCAGTAGGAATGATCGGCCGTGGTTCACGGTTGGCTCCCCTTTACCAATCCTTGTCCACGGGAATCCGTCCACTGCGGCGGAGTTTTGCTTTTCGTTTTTCTTCCCGGCGTTTACGTTCGGCATCGCGTGCCTCCTGGAGCATGCGCAGGGCCTGCTCCCGAGAAATCCGCATCTTAATGTCTTCTTCGCTTTCAGGCTGCGTCGTCGGCTGCGACGAGGGTTGCATCTCGGGTTGGGTCTTTGATTGTTCATCAGGCTGAGACGTCGGCTGAGTCTCCGGTTGGGGCGGTTTCATTTCAGGTTGCGAAGCCGGTCGTGAAGTCGACTCGTCTTCGTTCTTGTTCTCATCGCCCTTCTCCGGTTGGGAAGATGGGGATGGTTGTGTTGTCGATTCTTCGTCTTCGCGATTCTGATTCTCATTCTGCTGCGACTCTGAATTTTCGCCCTGTTGCTGATCCTCGCCTTCCTGTTGATCATCTCCCTTTTCCTGGTTTTCGTCTTCGCTTTTTTCGCCGGGTTGGGACGACGGCTGAGGCTCTTGTTGCTGCTTCTGCAATTCCAGTTTTTTCTTCAAATATTGCTGGAGTCGTTGGGCCTGGGCAATGTTATGTTCAGCATCCTTGTCATCGGGGCGCAGTTGCAGCGCATCCTTGTAGAAGCCGATCGCACGGCTGAGGTCGTTGATGGATTTTTCCATGTCCGTCAGGTCGGCCATCGCCGTGGCGTGGGCGCACCGGCCGAGATTGAACTTCGCCGATGCTTCCAGTTCCGGCTGGTCGGGCCGAAGGGCGTCCTGAAATGCGGTTTCAGCCTCCTGGTTTCGCCCCAAACGGTAGAGCGCGACGCCCCGGTTGTAGGCCACTTCGGCCGATGCGGGCTGTTTCTCTCGCGCCTTGTCGAACGCACCCAGGGCCTCGATGTATTGCTCGTCTTTCAAATGTTGATTGCCCTGTTCGACGAACTTGGCGGCGCTCCTTTGAGCGTCCGCCGCCGCGGCCGCGTTTGCGCAGATATGCGAGAGGGCAATCGAGAGCATGAATACCGGTAATTTCATCCGTGTTGCACTTTCTCCTAGGGACTGACGCTTCTTAGTTCGCGTTCGAGGGACGCATTGTTCGATCGTCGCTCGCTGATCAATGTCTCAAGCATCAACAGAATCAAAGCCATGACCGCAAACCAGTGAAATCGGACGTGTTGTTTCTCAACCTTTCGTTCGGTCTCCGCCCGACGCTGCAGCGGCAACAGCTTCTGCGCGTAGATCCACTCCAGCGTCCGTTGAGTGGCCGTGACTTGCCCGCTGGGGTGATACTCACCGCCTCCCGCTCGTGCTACCGCTTGTAACCTCGTGGGGTCCATTCTCGACCATACTTGTTGTCCGTCATATTTCACGAACGACTGTTGACCTTTCTTCATGGGAATCAGGGCTCCTTGCGCGTCATCGCCGATTCCAATCGTATAGACGATAATGTTGTCCTTTCGTGCCTTCAGAGCCTCGTCGACGGCCGTGCCACCGTGATCTTCGCCGTCGGTGATCAGCAGAATCGCCCGGTCACGAGGGCGCGGTTCGCCAAACGCATGTCGGGCCGTGGCGAGCGCATCTCCGAGGTTCGTCCCGCCGAGCGGGGCGCTGTGAAGGCCGACGTCTTCCAAAGCCAATCGATAGTATTCATAGTCATCCGTCAGCGGGCAGGCCGGCTCGGCCTCGCCTGCAAACGTCACCAGTCCGATGGTCGCTCCACCCAGTTTGTCGAGGAGACGATTGATGTCGTCCTTCGCGCGATCCAGGCGGGACATGCCGGCATCTTCAGCAAGCATGCTCTTGGAGACGTCCAGGCAGACCATCAGATCGAGTTGGCGTCGGTGGACCTGTTCACGGTACGTGCCCCACCGCGGGCCCGTCAGGGCCACGATAAGAGCCACCATCGCCGCCAGAACTAGACCCGCTTTGAAATATCGTCTGGTCCAACTGAGATTCGGTACGAGGTAATCGAGAAGATTCATCGACGCGAAGTCCCTCAGTGCGCGCCGCTTCATTGAAAACCCGTACATGCTCACGGCGCCGACTGCGAGTGCAAGCCAGAGCCAGTAGAGCTGCTCGATGTTGTCGATCGCGAAGTCTTTCATCAGTCTAAACGCTGCGGCTCCACATCTTAGGGTATTTTTCGAAAGCGTGTGTTCGCCAATACGACCTCCATGGCCAACAGGAGCAGCACGACGAGCAAGGGAGGCGGTAGCCGGAGGTCATTCCATGTGATCCATACATAGGCCAGCTCTTCATAGGAGTAGTAGCGCTCTTCGTCGACCGTGCTGCGCTCAAGCTTATCGATCTCGGCATAGATGCCTTCCAGCGAGTCCGTATCCTTGGCGCGGAAATACCGGCCTCCGGTCATGCGAGCGACCTTCTTTAGGGACTCTTCGTCGATCGGAACGCGGCGCGGCCCGAAAGCGGCAAAAAGACCTCGCTGTTCCTGAAATTCCGGGGCCGCGCCGATCGTATAGACCTTGATGTCCATCGCCTGCGCAGCTTCAGCCGCCTTGATCGGTTTGTACTTGCCGGCGTTCTGCTCGCCGTCGGTCAGGAGAATGATCGCGCGACTTTTGATCTTGAAGTCATCATCTTTCGAGAAACGCCGGGCGATGTTGCGAATCCGTTGCACGGCCAGCAGCAGGGCATCGCCGATGGCGGTGCCGTCCTCGTCACGCGTCTTCGGGACTCGAATCCGATCCAGTGCGCGAATCAGATGATCATGATCTTGTGTCAGGGGGCATTCCGTATCGGGATATCTCGCAAAGACGGTCAGCCCGATCAGATCGTCAGGACGCCCTTCCAGTTCGTCTCCGTCACCTTCGATGAAACCTTTGACAACCTGCTTTACAGCCTGCAACCGACTTTGTTTACGGCCTCGCTGACCGATGAAGTCCTCCTGAGCCATGCTTCCCGAACGGTCCACCACCAGTTGAATGGCCACGCCTTCGGTTTGAATTCGCGTGAGCTCATCGGCCTTCCGTGGACGGGCGATCGAGATGACAAGCAGGAGAACTGCGAGCGAGCGCAACAACGGCAGCAGGTGACGAGCCTTCATGCTCCATGACGTGTTGCTATGTTGCAGCCGAGAGATTACGGAGAACCGAACCGCAACGCTGCGCTTTTTGCTCAGCCAGGCCCACCAGATCAGGGGGATCAGGATCAGGGCCAGCGGCAACAACCAGGGATAGGCGAAGGCGTTCCACAAATTCATGCAGCGGCCTCCTGCGTTGTGTTCGCCTGGAGATCAGACTGCTTCGGTTCGGCGGGATCGTGGGCCGTCTGGAGAACGAACTGGCGTGCCGAAGTCTGCACCCATTCGATCTCGTCCGTCTCGGGACGGTGTTGCGCATACTTCACGGGATCACAAGACGCCACGAACTGGCGCAGCATGTCTTTATGCCCGGCCGACAGAAAATCCGAGTGCTGCAAGGCGCGGATGAATTCCTCGCTGGTTTGCTCACCGGCCATGAGCTCAAATCGTAATTCGATGTAGCGTCGCAGGAGACCATTAATGCGATAGTAGAATTCCTGAACAAGTCCGCGGCCGATCAGGTCTTCCTGAGCGAGTCTGTCCAGCTCACCCAAAGCCCAGGTGTGGGCCGCGATGCGCGTCGCAAAAGGATGCATCGCCGGTTGAGCCGGTCGTTGTCGTCGCCACCAGCGGACGACCAAGGCGATCAGGATCATCGCGGCGACGGCGCCGACGGCCCACCAAAGCAGGCGATATCGAAACGGCGTAGCCAGGCCCACGGGGTCCTTGATGTCCGCGAGCGCCTGGGTCACGCGGATTGCGATAGGCTCAGTCATGACGGTATCTTCATAAACCGTGCTGGAGCCGTCCGCTTTTTCACGACCATCGCGGAACGAAAACGTCAAGGGAGGGATTTCCTGCTCGCCGGGCAAAAACGTATCCAGCGTATAAATCCACCGCTTGCAGAGCGCATAGTCGCCGCAGGGCACGTCGTTCTCGACCATATCAGCGACCCCGAATTCACCGATCAGGCCTTCCAGCTTCGGAACGCCCACTTCGACGCCGACCTCAGCTTCGACATGAATCGTGAGCTTGACCGGCTCGGGCACTTCCACGCGGTCACGATCGGCAGTGATCGTGACCTTTAGCGGACCGTTCTCGGCGGTACGGACGATTTCCTCGGGCGCGCGTTGTGAAGTCGGCGCTTTGTGCACGTCCGCGTGGTCCTCACATCCCGGCATTGCGCAAATCAGCCCTACGAGAAACAAAACGTGCGTTTGCCGGACTTTCGTCTGAGATCTCATGCCAACGATTTACCTTCGTGCCTCTCGGGCCCGGAAGAATTTTGTCAAGGGTTCCACAAACGATTCGCCGGTCGCCAACGTAATGGCTTCCGTGTTCATTCGCTTAAACATGGATTGCCGTTTGTCCTCGCTTCGTATGGCCCGAAGACGATAGTTTTCGCGAAAGGCTGCGCTGGACGTGTCGACCAGAATCCGTTCGCCGGTCTCATTGTCAAGCAGTTCCAGAAACCGTACTTTCGGCAGCGTCACTTCTCGCGGATCGCGAATCAGAATCGGGATGAGATTGTGGCGCCTTTTGGCGATGCGCAATTGGCGTTCGTAATCCTGGTCCTCGAAATCACTGATGATGAACACAACGGACCGGCGGCGCAACACCTGGTTCAGGTGCTCGAGCGCCCCGGCGATGTTCGTACCTTGGCTCGTGGCCTCGATGGTCAGAAGTTCGCGGATCACGCGAAGCACATGGCTCGTGCCCTTGGCAGGTTTGACGTGCTTCTCGATGCAATCAGAAAACGCGATCAGGCCGACCTTGTCATTGTTGGTGATCGCGCTGAAGGCGAGGGTCGCGCCGACTTCGGTCACGAGTTCGCGCTTGAGCTGGCCGGCCGTGCCGAATGCCTGCGACTTGCTCACGTCCACGAGCAGCATCACCGTAAGTTCACGCTCCTCACGAAACCGTTTGACGAACGGATGTCCCTGTCGCGCCGTGACGTTCCAGTCGATGGAGCGCACGTCGTCGCCCGGCTGATATTCGCGCACCTCCTCGAACTCCATTCCCTGTCCTTTGAACGTGGAATGGTAATGACCGGCGAAAAGGTCGCTGGCCATGTGCGACGTGCGGATCTGTATCCGACGTATTTTCTTTAGTAGCTCCGCTGGTTCCATGGTGAAAAAACGTCAAAACATTGGAAAAGTCAAAAAGTCAAAACTTCAAAACGTCAAAACGTCGGAAACTTCAAAACGTCGGAAACTTCAAAACGTCGAAAAATCAAAACAAGGGAAATAAGAGAGTCGCCTCGCTTTTTTCGCTATTTGATGCCGGTGACGGATGTTGGGCGGTCACTTGTTTTGTTTCGATTTAGATACTCCTGCGTTCTTTGGACGATCGTGGATAGGATTCGGACGACTTCGTCGGTTTCCTGGATCAGTCCTTGTAATTCCGCACCATTCAACAGACCTGCTGTTTCACACAATTGTAGCCAATAGTGTGTCTCCGAAGCCTCTTTTCGCGCGATGCTGCATTTGTGAGCGAAGTCTGCGTCCGTGAGTGCGTTGTCGGCCTCGCGCACGTTCGCTCCAACCGATCCACCGCATCGAATCAATTGACGACCAATTTCCCAGCCTTTGTTGTTGTTCGGCAACGAATCCACAATGACCAGGATGGAACCTGCCAATTGAAACGTCCGATCTCTCAAATCCCCTTGTATCCGCGTCACACCTTTACTCCGTTTCCCTTTTCTTCTTTTTTTGACGTTTTGACGTTTTGACGTTTTGACTTTTTGACTTTTCGCCTTCTTTTTTTGACGTTTTGACTTTTTGACGTTTTGACTTTTCGCCTTCTTTTTTTGACGTTTTGACTTTTTGACGTTTTGACTTTTCTACGGCACCGGCACGTGTTCAAGGATGGATTTGACGATATCGTCGCTCGTTCGCTCTTCGGCCTCGGCCTCATAGGTGACGATGACACGGTGGCGCAGGATGGAGGGTGCCACGTCCTTGACATCCTGAGGCGTGACAAAGCCGCGGCCGGCGAGGAAGGCGTTGGCCTTCGCGCCGAGCGTCAGCATGATCGACGCGCGAGGCGACGCGCCATACTGGATCAAATGCTTGATGTCGAGGTTGACCGTGGCCGGGTCGCGCGTGGCGACGACGAGCGCGATGATGTAGTCCTTGATTTTGTCGTCGATGTAGATCTCGTCGACCGCTTGTCGCCCATTGATGATGTCCGCCGGGCTCATGACCGGGGCGCTCTCTCGCCGTGGTGCCGTTGTGGCCATACGGTCGAGGATCAGCCGTTCCTCCGCCGGTGTCGGATAGGTCACGGTCACCTTCAGCATGAACCGGTCGACCTGCGCCTCGGGCAGCGGATAGGTCCCTTCCTGTTCGATCGGGTTTTGCGTCGCCAGCACGAGAAACGGATCGGGCAACGGATGCGTCTCATCCCCGATGGTTACCTGCCGTTCCTGCATCGATTCCAGCAAGGCGCTCTGCACCTTCGCCGGTGCCCGGTTAATCTCGTCGGCGAGGATGATGTTAGAGAAGACCGGCCCCTTCTTGACGGTAAACTCACCGGACTGCGGCTGGTAGATCAGCGTTCCGATGAGGTCCGCGGGCAGCAGGTCGGGTGTGAACTGAATGCGCTGGAAGCCGGTGTTGATGCCGCGTGCCAGGCAGGAGACCGACAGCGTCTTGGCCAGCCCCGGCACGCCTTCGAGCAGGATATGGCCGTTGGACAGCAGGCCGATGAGCATGTGCTTAAGCATGTCCTGCTGACCGACGATGACCTGACCGATTTCCTGCTGCAGCCTGGCAAACGGCTCGCTCGCGGCCTTGACGTTTTCCCCGATGTTCTTCACGTCCAATTGCGTCACTGGGCATAACCTCTTGCTAATATTGGGCTTGAAACAAACGATCGTCCCGAGGTGGCGTCGACGATCCTCCCCTTCGACTTCAGACGAACGAGACCACCTTATCCTGTCACGAATTTTTAGAGCCGATTGCGATCGCCCCGATCAGAGCCCCGACCGTGAGGGAGGCGTGGGCTTACGATTCCGGAGGGCCCTACCGTTTGGACCCCCACCGCTTCCTTACGGGCGCGGCTCTGATCGGATCGATTGTGCGACGTCTTTTTAAGCAAATCAGGATAGGCCGGGGTCAACGAGCGGGCAAGAGGTGGGCACGAACCGCGACTGCGGACGTGATTAACTTCTTTAGAATATTATCTTAAAAAAACCTCCCGTCCGGAACTCACCGGACGGGAGGAGTTGACAGGAGTCAGGCGTACTTGATGAGTTGCCAAGTCACCGCCTGCCCTCGATAGGGAGGCATGGTGTTGCCTTTGGCGATGGGAGCGGTGGTTGAGGGCGAACCCACGACCTTCCATACTCCGCTCTCAGGGCAGATCTCACCAGTTCGAGCCGTCGTTCCTATAGGACATTTAGTTTGCATAATGCAAACCTTTCTGTGGCAACTTATGTATAATTAACGTTGAGGGCTAACAACCTCAAACAGCGACGGGAGCGCAATCCCGCCGTTGGCGAACGGGCTGACAGGTGTGCCACATATACCTGTCAGCCCGACTCGTTTTCATAGACACCTACTCCTCCACCACCAAGTCAAGGTTCATCAGTCGGATTGCCATAGCCTGCGGATTGACGTCAAACCGATCTACTAGCGAAGTTTCCTCGCCGAGATTGTCCGTTGCGATTGTGCGAGCTACTTCGTCGGCGAATTGGCGGAGGTTGCCGTATTCGGCGATAAGTTGGCTAACCTCAAACAATTCCTCGAATGCATCCATCACGCTCTTGTCGGGCATAAGCAACTCGGCCGCGAACGTATTCGCTTGCCATTCACGCCATTCCTCCCGACTGGAAAGTTTTTTTTGCCCGTTTGTTTGCTCGTACCACGGTTTGCCGGACAACTCGGGTGCAAAAGTCAGATATCCGATCTTTCGCGCGAACATGACCGCGGGGTTTCGGGCTTGTACCAGCGGCAAGTGTTCGATGCAGTGGAACAATTCATGTGCTACTGTAAAGTTTGCGCGTCGACGGCTTGGTGGGTCCTCAGCTTCGAACAACTCCTCGTGGACGACGAGTTCACGTCGTCGTCCATCCGGAGACCAGCGCGACATTCCTAGGACAGCAGGACTTCCATCGCGGAGTCTTCCACATTCGATCTCGTCGTGGACTACTAAGATGATGTTGCGGTCCAATTTGTTAACAACCGTCTCCAGTGGGATCGGGATCGGAATCTCACTGCCAAAGATCTTCTTCAGCACAACGCGAGCGAGATTGCGAAGGTATTGTTGTGACAAGCATCGTGGCGCGATGTCAAAAGCGAACAAACCGTCGTCGTTGTTTGCGAGCCGTGGAAAGTCGTTTCCGTGTGCGCGAGAAAGCATCGCACGTAAATGGTTCAGAATCTGTCGCTTTTGCTCATCGGGCATCTGCAGTGCATCGAGCGCGCCTTTGAGCATCGCCTCTTGCGTCTCGGGAGGCTGATCGTGTGCAAGCCGGTAGAACGCTTGGACCGCTGGAGCGACCGCCTCGTCCGCTGCCATCACTTCGGCCTCTCGGTTCTTCGCGAGGTCCATTAGCTTCTTAATGTCGGATTGGTAGACCTTGGCCATTTGCAGCATGAGTGAGCCAGACGGGGGCTTAAACTCCCCCGCCTCTAGGCGGCTGAGATAGCTTGCTGAGATGCCTAACACCCGCGAAGCCTCCCTTAGCCCTAGACCGACCTGACTACGTTCTTCCCGAATGTAATCACCAAATGTCGTATATGTGCTCATGCCGGACCCCTTTATATAGTGTTGCACAACACTAAACAGTATTTTCGGACCTTGAGACAGGCTGTCAACACTTTTTTGGGAAAGGAGGGTTGTTATTTTCCGCGTTTTTTGTGGCGGGGTGTGTTTTTTTCTTCTTTTCTGGCGAGTTCTGCAAGGGCTGTGGTGACGATCTTGCTGGGGGTTTCGATGGTGGCGCTGCCTTCAGCAATGTCCTGTGCCCAGATTCGGTAAATCTTCTTTGTCTCCTCGTCTGCATTCAAGTACCAGACTAGGCCGCCAGTACAGGCTAGCTGCTTGTGACCATGATCAAGGTCGACGAAACGTTCCTTCACGATCTCGGGTACCTGTACGCTGAGTTTTGTGTACTTCGCCATATTTCACGATTTCACCATGTATAAAGCCGACTTTCTACCAAGGAATTAGTAGGTAAAAAACATGGTTTTTACTTGACAACCTAAAGCACTTGATGTATTTATTAAATTGATAACCTAGCTTTGAAGCGCCAGTGGAAATTTAGCGACGTTCTCAAACTTTGAAACGTCGACGTCCCTTGTCTCGACAGGCAAACCGTCAACTGGAGCATTTCCAGCAAATGCCAACCGTCGAGATATCGCCCGGGCAGACGTCCGCGCTTATTATGCGGGCGCTGCCCGGTGCGCGGGATTGTGTGTTGGCTTGACGGTTTGCGCACAGTCTTTAGCGCATCGGGTGGCGTCCGTTTTCTTGCGCCGGGTTCGGTGCAGCCGTCCTGATGAGAATGGAGCATGAAGACTTGTGAATCGAGAAAGGCGGAGAATGTGCGCGCGCCTGTGGATGGTGCGAGTGCTCGGACCCCGGGCGTGGCCCGGGGCTTTGGGGGAGACGGCAATCGTTTGGTAATCAGTGATAAGGAGAATCGCAATATGTCGGATAATGCCAACGGACTGGGAAAAGATCTGTTCAGTCTTGACGAGCCTTATGGGTTTCCCGCGGCGAACATTCGGTTCATTGAAGACATTCCCGCGACGCTGCAGGCGTGGATGGCGCATCTCGCGAGGGAGATGCTGCGGCTCGGTGTCTTCTTCCAGGCCGCGACGGTCATGGCCCAGGTGCCGGGCGCTGGTAAGTACGAGTTCCTTCTTTACGACGATGACGAACGCAGTGTCCCCGATCTGGAGTACGACCCGGCGGACCGGATGGCCGACCTTGATCGGGATACCGTCTACACCATTCTGGCCGAGTGTTTGAAACGGCTGGAGGCCGAGCACCTGCTCGAGAAGATTCCCGTGACCGCCCGGCGGCTGGATCGGCTCTCCGCCGAGTGGGAGGAGTTTATCGACATCCAGGAAAACTTCGAGCACGCCTATCAGAACGTGATCGCCGAGTGTTTGAACACGCTGGTCATCATCCCGGGCATGGAAGAAATCAACAGGCAGGGAAAGACGACG
>JAKSDK010001094.1 GCA_022360095.1 Phycisphaerales bacterium | reverse complement strand
TGTCACTGTTGTCACTGTTGTCGCCGTTGTCACCGCTGTCACTGTTGTCACCGTTTTCACCGTTGTCACCGTAGTCACTGTTGTCACTGTTGTCCCCGTTGTCACTGTTGTCACTGTTGTCACCGTTGTCACTGTTGTCATCGTTGTCACTGTTGTCACTGTTTTCACTGTTGTCACCGTTGTCACTGTTGTCACAGTTGTCACCGTTGTCACTGTTGTCACAGTTGTCACCGTTGTCACTGTTGTCACCGTTGGCACTGGTGTCGCCTCTTTTACCGTTGTCACTGTTGGCACTGTTTTCTCTTTAGTCGCTGTTTTCCCTGTTTTCACTGTCGTACACTGTTATGAATGTTCTTACGGTTGACCCTGTTATCTCTGTTTTTTTTTTTTTTCTTTGACCCTGTTATCATTGTTGTTGCTGTTGTCACTTTTGCCACTTTTGTTGCTGTTGTCAGTGTTGTCTTTGTTGTCACTGTTGGCACTGGTGTCACCGTGGTCACGGTTGTCACTGTTGTCACTGTTGTCACTGTTGTCGCTGTTGTCCCTGATTTCACTGGTTTACAATGTATCGATTTTCTTACGGTTGACCCTGTTATCACTGTTGTTTTTGTTGCCGCTGTTGTCACTGTTCTGTTTTTTGTCTCTATTGTCGCTGTTTTCCTTTTTGTCGCGGTTGCCGCTGTTCTCACTGTTGTTCCGGTTGTCATCTATCCATCCTTCCTTTTCTCCATCCCTTCATCTATTTATCCTTTCATTTGGCTATCCATCTATCTATTCCTTTATCTATCCATCCAGCCACCCATCCATCCCTTTTTTTGTCCATCCATCCATCCATTCATCCATCCATCCATCCATCTTCCATCTATTTAACTATGCATAAAACAAAAGAAATTAAAGTTTAATGAGCTTCGTTATGTCTGATAAAGACGTGGCTAGACTTTACTTCCTATTTGTTAGAACAAAATAACCCCAAATCTAAATATTAGTGCAAGAATGAGTTGAACTATATCAAAGATTTTGAAGCCGTTCAAAATACTCGCAGTTTTCAGGTTTAACAACTCTCGGCTTTGCTTCGAGTTTTTATACTCGATAATACACTCCTGTTCGTTTGTCAAATAGTACAAAAAATTTACACGTCTTT
>JAKSDK010001523.1 GCA_022360095.1 Phycisphaerales bacterium | reverse complement strand
GCCCGCCACGCAAGAGATTTCACATGAAATCGTGGGTGCAGTTCAAATTCCCCACCCCCAACGCATTGAGATCAAATTCCCCACCCCCTGGAAGACTCTGATAATCAAATTCCCTCCTCTCCGGGACGGCAAAGGTGTCAAATGCCCGGGGTTTGCCCGGGGGGGCATGCTGAAGCTTCGATTTGACCGATACATTATTTTCTATGATCCAGGATTTTTGGAAAAGCTCAAAAGCTGTCGGTTTGTCACAATTTAGTCAAATGTTACGGCAACCAACAGGACAAATTTCAGCTCACTAAGTCTCTTCTAAGATAAGAAATACTTATTTACGTCTTTTTCGTCCGGACCAAGGACCACATACTGTATGTATGTATATTCTTGTCACCCGTAAATACGACCGTTTTACCCGGCCGAAAAAACATGGCCGTAATAACATAGTGACCAGGGGCGTAGCCAGAATTTTTCAAAGAAGGGGTCACCATCAGGGGATCGCCGACTATATATGGTTTATACCGCTGCTCTCCCTCGTGTATCGGCGGGCTCAGTCGTATTATCGCGGCATGAAGGCCCATATTAACTAAAGACAAGAGCCGTTGACGAAAAAAAAAAAAAAAAAAACAAATTTTAAAAATTTAAAGTGGGCTTTTCAACAATGGCTTTTACGGCCAAGATATTATCATGGCGTTTTCGCCACCTGAATATTGTAGGTTGTTTGCTCAAAAGAAGGCCTACCAAGGGGAGGTCACGGGCACCCCAGGACCCCCCCTAGCTACGTCCCTGGAATCTAAAGCTATCTATTAAATTGACCCCTGGATAAGGGAGAAGAGCGAGTGGGGATAATGTGATCGAGCGGAAAGCGCAAGGGAGGATGGGAAGGAGAAAAGAGGATCCACTGTTGAAGAAATAGAATGAAGTGAAGTTAGAGGCAAGGAAGAAATAGCTAGAAGAAGACTATAAAAATTCTATTGAGGATATTAATAAAGAATTTGAAAATAGGAAGTAGTCTTTGTTAAAGGAGAAAT
>JAKSDK010001341.1 GCA_022360095.1 Phycisphaerales bacterium | reverse complement strand
CAAACAATGTTTTCGTATCAGGCAATAGATCTCTGGCGCGATACTCGTCATCACGTGAAAGACTTCACTACAGTTTCCTTTTCCAACGAAGAGAAACGTTATCTGCTGTCAGAACAATACTCGAAAGTAACCTCAATAAATATTTTGGTATTTACTATAATTTAATTCTGCTTTAGCTCCTCTCCTCTTGTGGCTCTAGTATTAGGGTCTAACTCGAAAACCTCACGGTTCCTTTAGCCTCTAGGCTCCCAATAATGCATTATTATTCCTATTTATCACATTGTAAATTTGTAATGTATATAACTTTTTCTTTCTTGTAATAATTCTAAGTGAGTGAGTCAATAAAAGATTGTTGTTGTTGTTGTCGTTGTTGTCTAAGTTCACTTATAAGAGAAACAAAAATTGCGCAAAATCACCTGTGCGCAACTTCGGCCAAAAACACGAATTTCAATATCCCGAAAACTATGGTATTTAAAGTTGGGATTTCAAAATCTTTATGCATTAGAACACTTTAGTTCACTATTTTCAATTCAATTTTCGCTTATGCTCTCCAATTGAGTTCAAACTATTTTTCGTAAATTACAGTTATTCGTGACATTTCTAGCCAAATTGAACAGTGCGCGCGTATAGGTAAAATCTTTGCTCGTTGGCATTTAGCGATAGCTATAACTAGTTTATATATTAATATTTGTCGCATCGAGTATTTAGCAAGAAAGAACCTAGTTAATTATTTGTACGCTTTTAAGCCCTCTTTACACCAGATCCGCTTGCTGATGAAATACAGTTTTGCAAGGGATCCGGAGAAGGGGTGAGAGCAGCCATAGGACAACCTTGGGTTTTGTTATCCCGTTATATTCTACAAAAGTTTATTGGACAAACTTTGACGATCTCTGCAACTTGGCATAAACATTTGACCCATTGTTTTTGGGGAATTCCAGTTCAGTTTGCAGCGAAGCAAGAACACCCGTAACTTAAAAGTCCCATCTTCTAGATTTTTCGAAGTCAAAAGACATTAACATTAACGGGTAAAAGTACTATTAAATAATGACTTCATTTCATTTCATTCTATTTGGTTAATTCAAAGTTACAATCTTATTTTCTAAGCACCCACAAATAGCAAAAGCTAGTCTAGGTGGGAAGTGTCTTTATACAAAATACGCGCTCCATTCACATTAAAGTCACAAGTAGATAAAAGTAAATTCACGTCAATTTACAAACGAAAAGAAAGATATAAATTATGTTAAACAATACTGAGGTTAGCTGGAATACAAAATATAAATGAGAAACTTAAACGTACAATATTAAGACGTTTGCGAAGATAATGACTGGGGGAGTACTAAAGGTACTACTGAGATCAGGAGAGTCGTCTGTCTGTGAATGGATTTCAAGTAAGTAATCATTTAAAGCCTTCAGCACAGAATTGACACAAAACAGCAATATTCTCGTCAATATAGCCCCTTTAGTATCGGTAAAAAGGTCTATTATCTCTAATATATCACTCATGGTATTTATGAAAAAAAAAAAAAAAAATCATGGTATTACCTATAGAAATAACTCACACACATTTTGAAAAAGATTGAAGCTACTATGAGGTGAAATTGCATGTCAAAAGCGCTTCGTTTTCTACAGATAACGGCTAAACATCAAGATTTTCCTT
>JAKSDK010001260.1 GCA_022360095.1 Phycisphaerales bacterium | reverse complement strand
TACGAGGATAAAAAGTCTGCAATATTCCGCAAATAGGGATCGCTAGTCTGGAGGGGTGGGTGTTTTCAATGTTGTTGTTTTTCAAACCTCTGAAACCTTCCGATTATTGGAAGCAATCTTCAAGTTGTTTAATAAAAGAGTTCTAAATAACTCAAATTAATCTTAAGCAGCGTTAGAAGGCTGCTTCATACCATTATTCAATGTATGGAAATTTTGGTGTATTTTCTTTATTGCGATCCTGAAAACTAACCTGTTTTCTCACCACCCGTCTAAGTGAAACTTTATTCTAAATTTTGATTTTTAGCGCTTTTCTGTACATCTCTAAAACCGCTCGACAGAATTCTGTTTAAACCTCATCACATAATCTCCATGATGTATACATTAATGTCTGAAACTTCATTGAGATTGATTCACTGCAACACCTTGAAATTGCAAGACAAACCTAGACCACGAACCGACCAAAAATCCGCGTTACAACATTCATTGTTTTGACGTTATGCTAATTTTTCAATTTTTTTTCTTGCCATACATACCTCCATGGCTTGCACATTTTAGTATGACTTTTATTGCATGATTTCAGCACAATGTAAAACATTGATAGTGGTCACATCGAAATGTATTTGTTAAAAAGAACAAAATTTTGATGAGTTTAAGTTTAAGTCCATATTAGCTTTTGAACTAATTTTTCTATCTTGCCCTGTCGAACTTAAAACCAAACTTAGATCCAGGCATGACCGTCCAATAAACAGATAAAACGTCCACTGACTCTAACTCAACTAATAAAGCCAATATACACGCGGTTAGCTAGCCTGCACAAGGGACTTGATTCTAGACAGTCCCCACACTTACCAAACTCTGATCATGCAGGTTGAGGAAAAAAAAAATCGGCTCGAAAACGACACATGAGGGAAGATACACACAACCTAAGCGAGGTTAGCTGATTCTCTTTAAATCTTTTCACATCAGTCATAGGCTAAAGAAACAATAAATTCTTTTTTTCTCTCATACAAATCCAT
>JAKSDK010001849.1 GCA_022360095.1 Phycisphaerales bacterium | reverse complement strand
GAGTATTAAAAAAAGTGGTTCTTCATGTCTGTGGTCTGATATTGTAACTATTTGTACTGGAACTCTTTAATGAGTTCTACTCTCATTAGAGCGGCTGCGAGATTCATATCAGGGAGCTCCATAAAACAACCAAAACGACGACAACTACTGTACGTGTAGCCGCACCCTGCCCCCTCCCCTACCCGACCAAGGAAAAACGTTTTTCCTTTGTCGGGGAAGGGTGCGGCCACAGGAAGGCTATACGAGAAAACATTACTTACTCTAAAAGTGAGTTTAGGCCTCTTCAAACTTTATCGCCTTATTTTATCTCGTTACCTCTGTAGGCGATTTGCGTGGAATTGAATTGTTAAGGATCGTTCCCAAGAGCGGGTACAATAGTCCTCAAGATTCAGTTGTCTTGGTTGTCGTAGTTCAAGGCCCGTGCATTTGTTCATGTTTTGACAGCGAAGTGTACTAAGTATGATGCACAAGCAGAATTTTTCAGATGTTTTTTTTTCCAAAACTTGTTTTGAATTGTTTTTTTTTTTTCCGTTGGAGGTTTGTAAAATTCTACTGTACACTAAGTGCTTTCCAAACTATAAACCGACTCATGAATTGGCAATACTTTCTGCATATTTGTACCGAAGATGGCTTAACTTGGTTTCAAGAGTTTGTGGATTATGCATGTCGACTTTCCACATGCTTTTGTTTGTTTTTACTCACGGTGCGTTTCCTTACGTCGGTTGGCAAATTTTACTATTATCCTAAAAAAAGGAGTGCTGTAATCGAGGCATACTCGACATAACCCCATAAAGAATAAAATTGTAAAAATACGTTCGGAGTAATTTTGAAAAACAAAATGAAGTTGAAAACTCTTAAATCGGGAAATTTAATACCCTTATTTAAATGTTGCCTATTAAGATCACGAAAGTAAAACCTGACGAATAATGTCTCGCCACAATCTCAAAATTAAGTAACAGCGAAATTATGTACCAATTAGGTAGCTACGAAGATAATGTATATTCTTGACTCCATAGAAGCTAAAAATCATAAAATTACTAAAAAGTAACCTTTTCCTCGATGTATGTGAGCAGCTTCTGACGAAGAAATTCGAAACTT
>JAKSDK010001032.1 GCA_022360095.1 Phycisphaerales bacterium | reverse complement strand
GAAGTTTTCGAAAAGATAAGTTTTGATCCCTATAATTTTCGAATCATTAGACTTTCAGCTCTCCGGCCCCCAGTGCCACCGACTCACTTTAATTCTCCGGCTACTTCAAATCATTTTGACAAACCTGGAGTTGTATAAGGCTAGGGCTTGTAATCAGGCCCCAGTTGCTCAAAAGCTGGATAGCGCTATCCACGGGATAAATTACCATCCAGTGGAAAAAAGTGTTAGGGAAACCAACTGCGCTATCCAGTGGATAGAGATTTATCTGGTGGATAGCGCTATCCACCTTTTGAACAACAGGGACCAGAAGTTTACGGTATTTTGAAACTGACTGATTTGGTTGGATGTTACTGATTAAGAGTGGATTTCTCTATACGACCCAGCTAGGTTTAATTTAATCAAACTTTTACAAGTGTGATTTACAAGTGTATACACCAATAAGTTACACTTGTAAAAGTTTCATGAAATTGACCCTGGTCTGGCCGGTCATTTCTTCTAAAATGGTTTTTACTGTCTGCCTGAGAGAAGTGTCCGCCTTATAGAGTCAAAGAAGATGATTAAAGTAAGGCGGGGATCAACTCTAGATCTTGCTGTTTGTTTGAAGCCACACCTCGTGTCTAGCGAAAGTGCAACAACCCTTCCCCCCCCTCCAGGCCTGGGCCTTTGCATCGTTTTTAGTCCTTAGACTATTCTCGGACGTGCGCACATTGCTCTTGCTTTGTAATTGAAAGAGGACAGACTGTAGACGATTGTTACTCCTGCAGTATACTGCATACTGTCGTAACCGTTCATCTATGAGATACTTGAAATGTGTGCAATTCCACGATTGTTTTTGGGTTAAATCCTATACCACTTATTGCCAACGAACAGTCTCGCGAAGACGCGAGGCTGCGAGGCGGCAGCTTAATAGAGCCGTGTGCGATTGTTCCAGGGGCAGAAAAAATCTCGAATCGATGTAACATGACGTAATGCAGGACAGAGAATGCTTTGTTTTCGAGCGAACACGTGATACAGATCAGGGAATCCACGAGCCTTGTGCGTGTTTGTGAGTTCCGTGCTCATCCCGTCGTCAACCAATCATCTGGTGGATCATTTCCATCCAACGCGACATCTGTCGCATTTGTCCGCTGGAATTTCTTATTGCATGCTGCTAAGAAAGATTATAACGCAGCGAAATTTTTTGTGTCTTTGAAGCAAAATAATTTGGAAGG
>JAKSDK010000757.1 GCA_022360095.1 Phycisphaerales bacterium | reverse complement strand
TAATCAAACTTCAACTTACAGGCAAGTCTCGTTTAATTTGGTAATTTTATGGCTAATTTTTAACATAAAATACGCATTGTTTATGTCACTTATTTTTTTTTAGTAACTGACTGCCAGATCGGGAATAGAGAAATTCGGCCCGGGTACCACCCTGGTACCGAATACGACTACGAGATGACAGCTCCCCTGAGAGGAATTGCACTGATCATTAATATCGCGTCGTTTGCTAGTGATCAGTGGCAATCTCGCATTGGGTCCGACAAAGATGTTCGTGACGCTAAAAAGTTGTTTACTGGTCTCGCTTTCACCGTACGAACGTTAGAGAACCTTTCAAAAACAGAGCTCCTGAATGAAGTTCATGCCATTTCCAAAGAGGATCACAGTGCCTATAATTGTTTTGTCCTGTTGCTTATGAGCCATGGCAAGAGCGGTGTAGTGGTCTGTTCCGACGATGAAACCTTACCTATTCAGTCAATCCTTGATGAGTTAGCCAATTGCCATACGCTCTTGGGTAAACCAAAACTCCTTTTTATTCAGGCATGCAGAGGAGAGTTAGAAGATGTGGGTGTTCCCTTTCGCGCTAGTAACCTGGTCAGTCAAGCTGAAGTTGATTCCCCTATTGGTAAAGAAAGGGAACCGGAAACCAGAGTACCTACCTATGCAGATTTTCTGGTAGCTTCTTCCACAGTCGATGATTATGTCTCCTACAGGCGTGATGTTGATGGAAGCTACTATGTCCGCTGTCTCGTTGAAGTCTTTCAAGAACGTGTGTCTTACGACCACCTTAATGACATGTTGACGATAGTTAACAACAGCGTCAGTAACATGGAAGCCCTGCGGCAATCAACAATCGAGAATGAATATAGACTCTGTAAACAAATACCTGAAGTTAGACATACTTTAAGGAAAAAAGTCCGTTTCTAATCAGAACCGTCACTTAAGTCCAAACCGAAGTGTTTTCCCGGATTTCTATGAGGATTAATCCCGTTAGCCTGTGCATAGATGGTTTTCACAGTGACGTCATCAAATTTTAAAGTGGTCAAAATATCCAGGTGAATTCTTATTATATAAACACCAATGAAATACCAGGTGAGCTTTCGCGCGAAAACTTGATATCTTCACATGTGAAAATAACATGTTA
>JAKSDK010000074.1 GCA_022360095.1 Phycisphaerales bacterium | reverse complement strand
GGCGAAAGTTTCTCCCTAGTACTATCCTAATGGCCAACGCAACATCTTTTAAAAGTTAAATGTACATGTTATTCTTAGTTTACGATTTGTTTTTAGGTTAGTCTAATTATTGTAGTAACTATGATTGAATTATACTCCAGTCCCAATAAGGTTTTTTGTAATTTTCTGCATTTTGTAAACACAAATGAGAGAATATGATGATTAAACATCTTTATTTATTTGTTTGCAACGCAGAGTTCTGTTCATGTCTTACAAGGAATAAGTCGGAGTATACCTGTCAAAGAGCAGCGAAGAGCGATGTTTTCTCCTTCACCTGGCCTATCTTTTAAAAGAGAATGCGTTATGTTTCCGGTCTGTGCCAACTTGAGGGCAAACATTTGAGCCTCTTGGTTGAGTCTTTGGTCTGCAGTTAAGGGTGGTACCCCATGTAGAAGGCGCTTTAAGTTATGTGCATGAAGCATTTGTCCTCTGAACCTACCTATTGGTGTTCCTAGCGTTTATTTAAAGATATATATGAATTAGAAAGGGTAATAATGTTGCCGTATTTTTTGTTTTATACATATGTGAACTTTTCTTTGCCAGTTAGCCCAATATTGCGATAAAATAAGCAATTAAGACCATTCCAAATTCAAATGCCCCGTGACGTGAATGTATTACACATGTACTGCGATTCTTATGGGATTCCACCTCAAAGAAACTGGTTATTTGGTGCGCCCAGTAATATCCCTGTATCAAACAGATTTGTTTCAGCCAAACTGATATCTATTAGGACTCTTGCATGCTAAAACTACAGAGCAGAATTGACGAAAATGTATAAGATTAGTGTTAAAATCCCTTAGTTACATAATAATCCAGACCCAACAGCGGATAAGTCTGACTTCTGGGGTGAGACAGTTTTACCCAAGGTAATAATACATGAAATGAATTAAAAGCTTTGTTTTAATTACTAAACAGTTAAGTTGACCATACTAGATGATCAATTGTTAACCCATTAACTAAACGTTTGCTTTAGTTTAATAGAATGATAATAACCAAAGATTACCAGGAACGATTCCCTTTACGTTTGATCGTACATTGTGTAAGACGCGTCGTTTGGGAACAAGAAGAAAGGAAGGGGCAAATTTCCTCAGTGACTGTTGAAGTACTGCTGGCCCAGTAGGATTTTTGACCTGCGATGGGGAACTTGCTGTAGACACGCCTCCGTGAACAACCCCGCTGGGTAAATCATTAAGAGCCGAG
>JAKSDK010000528.1 GCA_022360095.1 Phycisphaerales bacterium | reverse complement strand
TGCAATAAACACTCCTAAAGCAAGACATCAAACATGAGAAAGGGGTGTAAGTGACTTTTAGAATTTCACAAGTGTATTAATACCTGCCCTGCCATGACAATGTATTCTCATAAGCAAAAATATCAT
This sequence comes from Phycisphaerales bacterium, assembly GCA_022360095.1. Classification (GTDB taxonomy): domain Bacteria; phylum Planctomycetota; class Phycisphaerae; order UBA1845; family UTPLA1; genus JAKSDK01. Next base: position 928 of record JAKSDK010000528.1, on the reverse strand, counting down.
ATTGCTGTGTTTGAAATTTTTGCATATAACTATTAATAAATTTTAAATGAAATGAAATTTTTCTTTAGTTTCATATTAGCAAATACATGTTTACAAAAAAGCAACATGAAGAAACTATGCTTATGAACAACTGTTATTACTATCACAGCAAAAGAAAGCTTATTAGCAATTGTGAGAACACCACAACTAAAAACAACTTGTGCTGTTTTTCCTTTAACAACCCATGTATCATGGTACTTGCCTTCATGCCGATGTGGTTCAATTGTAACTTTGGCTCCTCCTTTAAATCCTCCGCGTCCACCACCGCCTAGTTATATAAATACAAAAAAACTTAGCACCATATTACCTACATGTACTTTTGATAAACAAAATGCATTGACAATACTAGTAAAAATGCATGCTTTTGAAGTAAAATAAGCAATTCCAAATTTCAATTGAAAAACACTACGCATGGTGGATTTTGCTCCTAAGCTGCAAGGCAGCAATTTCAGCAGTCTCCTCAAGTTGCAAACTCTCCAAAGAAATTTCTTAATCAATGAGCCACCTACAGGGGATCTGTCTCAAGAATTTGTCTGTGGATATTGGGGCTGAATTGGTTACAATGTATATTAAACCTTTTTTGCTCCCCCCCTCCCATCCCCCCTACCGAATGCACTTTATTTGAAAGTCAATGAATGTAGCACGAAAGTACTAATTGAGGACACTATATTAAGGTCTAGCTGTTTACAGGACCAAGGAAATACGTTCATTCCTTAGTTATTTTTATTAACACCTTGAGTATTAGGGAGGCCTCGGGAATCAAACCCACAACCTACCACTTTGCAGTCAAGTGCTCTAATGACTGAGCTAATCCTGCCATGGCCAAAGTGAAAATATAAAAATGCTTGATTAGGGGTGGGGGTTATATAGAAAAGCTGCTGTTGCCTTA
>JAKSDK010000254.1 GCA_022360095.1 Phycisphaerales bacterium | reverse complement strand
GCGCCGGTGGAGAAAGCGTGGTTGATGAAAATGATGGTTTTAGAGACAATTGCGATGAAAATTCCAGTAATTTGGAGGTGGTAGCTAAGCCGAAACCTTTCTCCGAGTCAAGGTACAGCTCTATGTATGCAAACGACGTTGTAGCCTGCGAAAACATCCGTTTCTCCTCGCTCTTCGCCGCTGAGGACGTTTCGCGAGGAGGAACGTCTGCGACTCAGCGGCAGAAATTCCATACTGATGACGCAAATCAATGTTTACATAATAAATCTGGTAGTCATGGGGTTCCAAATACAAATTTGTCAAATTTTACGTGTCTTCTGGTCGATTTTGATAAAGTGTTGAGTTCATATGCCAACGAGCTCCAGCAAAACTCAAACGCTTCTTCTAAAGAAGAGTATATTCCACAAATATTGACTGTTTTGCTCGAGATTCTTCCCGTTTACATTTGACCTTTGTGGCCTTTTGTCTTTTGTCTGTCATTCGTAAACAATAGCTAAAACAATGTAACTACCCCTTCGACCAATCAGCTCTTCTGACCGGATTCCGGACAGATTTTACGTCATCAGTATGGAATTTCTGCCGCTGAGTCGCAGACGTTCCTCCGCGCGAAACGTCCCCAGCGGCGAAGAGCGAGGAGAAACGGCTGTTTTCGTAGGCTACTGAACAGTAAGTGGTGCTTGTCAAAACTTGAAACAAGCTGTGAAAGGGTCTGGCAAAATCATCGAAATACACCCAAAAAAAATGAGATCCCGCGAAAATTTCATGTTATTTGGTAAGCTCCTTTTGCAGTGACTTGTAGCGCCGATACCGTTTGGGGCCCGTCAGCCTCTTGCACACCCTTGCGGTAACCTTTGCTTTGTGACTGTAGGTAGATGCTTGGTATTCTGGCAAATCAGCTGGTAATGTCAAGCGTAATATGAAGACAACAGAGAGATTCTGTGTATCACTGCAGCAGATATTTGACGCCTCCTGGGGAAAACCACACTTGGAACCTGGACAGTGGCTGATGC
>JAKSDK010001539.1 GCA_022360095.1 Phycisphaerales bacterium | reverse complement strand
GTCAAGGTGCGCAAGTACGTGGTGGTGCATGATTGCGGCGAGGTGATCAACCCGCTGATCCTGGATGGACAAATTCATGGCGGCGTGGCGCAGGGGTTAGGCAATGCGTTCTTTGAAGAGCTGGTTTTCGATGACATGGGGCAGATCACGAATGCCTCGTTTATGGATTATCTACTGCCGACCTCATTGGACGTGCCGAGGATTGAGAGTGACCACCTGGTGACGCCCTCACCGCTGAACCCGCTGGGCATCAAGGGGGCCGGCGAGGCGGGCGCAATCCCAGCGGCGCCACTGTTTGCGCAAGCGGTGGAGAACGCGTTGGGGATTGAAGGCTTTGAGATTAGAGAGATTCCGTTGAGCCCAAAGCGTCTATGGGAGCTGACGCAAGAAGAAGGCAAGAGTAAGTGACAAGCTCAAAAAGCATTCTGATCCGGAATGCGCAGCTGCGCGGCCGAGAGGCTGGGAGCCTAAGCGACATACATATTGATGGGGGCAAGATAGCGGCGCTAGGCCAGAAGCTAAAGGTCAAAGCAGACAGCGAGATTGAGGCTGGGGGCATGCTGGTCACAGAATCCTTCGTGAACCCGCACCTGCATCTGGACAAGGTGCATACGTTGGACCGGATGGACGAGTTGGCGCTGGAGAGCTACCAGGGCGAGGGCATGGGCAAAGCGATGAAAGCGGTTGAGCTGGCATCGCGAGTCAAGGCTGAATACAACGAGAGTTGGATCCTGCCAAATGTGCGAAAAGCCCTCGATTTAGCCGTCGAAAACGGCAACACGCACATCCGCGCCTTTGCGGACGTGGACAGCAAGGCCAAGCTGATCGGGGTCAAGGCGCTGATCAAAGCGCGCGACGAATATAAGGAGCGATTGCACATTCAGGTGGTGGCTTTTCCGCAGGATGGCGTGGGGCGGGAACCGGGAGCGGAAGAACTGGTGCGTGAGGCGATGCTATTGGGTGCAGATGTGGTGGGTGGCATTCCGTGGATTGAGTTCACCGACGCTGATGTGCAGGCCCATATTGACGCAATGTTCGATATCGCCAAGGAATTCGACAAGCCGGTTTCGATGCTGGTGGATGATGCCGGAGACGCAGGGCTGCACTCGCTGGAGATGATGGCGGTGCGCACGATCAAGCAGGGCTGGGAGGGGCGCGTGTTGGCCCATCATGCGCGAGCGATGGCCCTCTATCCCAAGCCTTACTTGCAGAAACTAATCGCGCTATTGAAGCAGTCCGAGATGTATGTGGTGACCGACCCGCATACGGGCCCGCTGCACGCGCGAGTGCGCGAATTGCTGGAGGAAGGCGCCTTCGT
>JAKSDK010001708.1 GCA_022360095.1 Phycisphaerales bacterium | reverse complement strand
CTCATAGATGATTGTTCTTGATATGTTCTCTTGCGCCAACATACCAATCAGCCCTCATCTCTCTTGTCTAGACAATCGTTGGTCGTTCGCCGAAATTTTTTTCCTTCCACCGCAAAGCACGCTCGTCCGCCCAGGATTCAACAGTTTTCTCGATATCGAGAATTAACTTTTCATAAGCATCTCAACCGCCTGCAGCTTGTGTTCTGGCGCAAGGTGCGCATATCGCAGGGTCATTTTGTAATCGGAATGACCAAGAAGCTCTCTCACGGTATTGAGATCTACGCCAGCCATGACAAGTTTGCTGGCAAAATGATGGCGCAGGTCGTGGAACCGAAAATTGTCAATTCTGGCGAGGTCTAAGAGTCGCGACCACGATTTCCGGATGTTGTCCAGTCGACTACCATGCCTACCGGGAAAGACCAGCGCAGGATTATCGTCAGCTGTCTGCCTCCAATATACCTCTAATACGCTCAAAGCCTCCGAATTGAGAGGGATGTATCGCGTGGATCCACTTTTGGCGCGGTCTCCAACGATTGTCAGCGTGGCACGCTCAAGGTCAACATCATCCCACTCGAGCCCGAACAGTTCGCCGCGCCGCATGCCCGTATTGAGAGCCAAGATGACAAGAGGCTTAAGGTGATCGACGTACTCTAGACTGCTGAGATCTTCAAGTAGTGGATAGCCCCGTTTCTCCCGCCATTTATTGGCACTCTCACGCGCTTCGCGAATCTGTAGTTGACGATCATCAAGCGCCTTTCTGAGACGCCCTTCTTCGCTCGAGTCTAGAAAACGCACTTTGCCTCGCTCATCTACCTTGAGGCGTTTGAGTTTTGCGAGGGGATGCTCTTTTAGGTATCCCCATTCAACTGCGCGCGACAGCAAGGCTTTAAGGTCCGCGAGCTTTCTATTGATCGTGCTTGGCTTAGATCCCCGCGCCAGCTCTTGTGTGCGCCAATGGTCCAAACGTCTATAGTTGAGATCGACGAGTTTGATGCTCCTAAACTTCCGAAAATCTGTTTTCAGGCGATGAAGCGTGACCTCGGGCGATCGGTGGCTTGATTTAGCCCACGGCGCGTAAACCTGATCCAAGAAAGAACCAAGCGTCTCCGCATTCTTCCGCGCATGGTGTGGGTCTTCACCTTGATGGATTTGGAACTGGACTTTTTTCGCAGCTTCACGGGCAGCGGCAGGAGTCAGAACATCTGCCCTTCCAAGCGTTTTTCGCTTCCCCCGGCCATACTCAACCACATAGCTCTTCACTCCTGAAGGCTGTACGCGAAGCAGTAGCCCCTTGAACCGCTGATCTCTTACTTCATACGGTTTTTCTGCCGACTTGAGGTCAGCAACTGACTTCTGTGTAAGCGTCGAGCGCATAACCTCTTCCTACCAATAAGCAGTTCATCGCATCCGAGTCGTAAGTGTTCTGTAAGTGCAAAACTTCTGTATCATGATACCGTCAGAGAAACCCCAATGACCAGTCTATCTCTACTATTCTATTGTTTTGATTAATATTTTAGTTCACCGAGATACACAACGATACATG
>JAKSDK010001909.1 GCA_022360095.1 Phycisphaerales bacterium | reverse complement strand
GAGCCAAATGTTTCTTATTTACTCTGTCATGCGTGGTCTACCATGTGGTTATCAAACAATGCACACAATCGCCGGCACATGGTAATTTTATTCCCGGTTTTGTTGCACTGGGATGGCAGTGAATTTTTAAAATATTGACTCCACTGAAGTGTGACAGTTCATGACAAATTCTGACAAAATAGCAAAACTGTAGTTGTCGCTAAGACCTTGAGGATTAATATTCTTGTAATATTCTTGAGCATTATCACAGTCGCAATGGTAATTTTTGCAACATACCTTGTTGGAGAAAAAGCTTTAAAATATACCATACTACAAAATATGCCCCGGGTCATAATTATATTGCGCTCTGCTTTGCGTGACAAAGCAGTTCTAAGGTTTTAAACAAAACCTGTCGGTGTTTAAAATATATACTATCACATAAGGTTTTATTAAAGTGACTTTGAGATCACTTTTCAATTAGGGCAATAAATTAGCATCACCCTAAAAACGCCAATAGTTGTTAAGTATAAATTATTAGGAATTTTTTCATTTTACTCTCTAAACATTCCGGGCTGGCATACAGTCTGCCATCCAGAATTAAACACAATCTAATGCCACCCATAACTTTCTTTTCCAAAGAGTATTCGATTGCTCCTCGAATATTTTAAAATTCCGTCCTTATTCAAAGGAGCGCGCTTAATCGAAGAAGAGGGGGGTGGCCTATTAAGGCAATGCTTAAAATAACCGAAATGAGAAAGACGTTTTGTCCTATAATTTAATCCTTTGTTATCGACTCAAACGAAACTGCTGTTTCAAAAACTGTTCGCTACTTGAGGCGATATTAACAATACGTGTTTATGGTAAAGTTGATTTAGCTACTATAACCTTTCTCCCAATCGATCTGTACATTCATATTTGTATTGTGTGCTTTAATGAATATCTGTTATCGAGTATTTAATTCACCATTTTCACATAGACCATGATGCATCTTGTTTTCCAGTTTCTCCTGGGTATTACAGTCGTCCCAAGACAAATCGAAGACAAT
>JAKSDK010000447.1 GCA_022360095.1 Phycisphaerales bacterium | reverse complement strand
TTGTCTTCTACCACGGAGTGGCATATTTAACCCGGCAAACGGTATTTCTTTTACCCACCCTTTGATTTTGCGCTTTTTTTTCTTGCTACTGTAGACTGCGAGCAGTCTTTTATTTTCTTCAAAATCACTGGAAAAGTGTTTTTAGTGCCAACGCGCTCATTCCGTCTGAGAACTCGACGGATCTAAGAGAAAAGGTGATACCGGTTATAAAAAGAGAAAACATAGAATAAGTCATAGGCGTTATTGCTTTCTTCACTGACAGGTTACTTGATGCATCTACTACCCCGGATATCTGTTTAGTTCAAATTTGGCTTCATTCACGTGCATATGTACGCATAGTTTATTAAAAGATTGAGGAAACCTTCCATGATACCTTCTCATATGACTCGCACTTGGTAAACAAAATGTACAGCCTAGAGAGGGGTTTATATAATGGCATTCCCTAGTAGCAAGAGCTTACCAAGAGAGGGCCGTCCGTCGGCATATATCAGTTCGCCCCATATAAGGGAATCCAAGACAGTCTTAGATTCGGGATTACAGGAACTGGATTCCAATCGTTAGTCGGATTCCGGATATTCCTTAAGCTGTATTCCGGATTCAAAAACCCAGGATTCCGGATTCAAGAGCAGAAATGGCCTATATAGATACTGAATTCTGCAATCCAGAATTTCCAGGATTCCGAAATCCGGACTCCCCTTACATAGACGAATCAGAAGGTGTAACTGATACACTGAACCAAGAGGGGATCTCTTGGCTAAACTGACCTTAAATGGAGTGGCTTGCGGGAATGGGAAGCCCCTTTCACTAGTCTACAACGCGCGAGTGATCCGGGAGCGGCGAAGCCGGGAAAGGGAGAAGTAGCACTCTTTTTCTTTCCCCACTCCTCTCCAAGTAGGGGGCTTGCTCGTAGGGTAACTTGTTCATGCACGAGTTTACTTCAACTAGCCAGAATAACCGTTCTTCTTTCCTCCTTTACTTTAGCTAGTCAACTAACCTTACACCAGAGTACTTGCCGGAGGACTTTCAAGTACAGTATACTTTTAGATAAAGTAGCAGCGAGTACTTCCAATGTTAGCGTGATTTTACTTAAACCGTGAAATAGGTAGTAGAATGCTACGCACTATTATGCACTAATTCTATTGTATTCTTTTGTTTACCTCTCGCTATTTTAGTGTCTCTATGTTCAGTAAGCCATCCAGTAATCAACAGGACCAGGCAA
>JAKSDK010001910.1 GCA_022360095.1 Phycisphaerales bacterium | reverse complement strand
ATTTCTCGACCTGTGTATTGTTAATCAACTATTTCATGATTCTATTGAAAAGAAACGGAACATGGTGATAACTAGTCATCAGGTTCTACATCGACCTGAAGAAACAGAATGTCATTTACAATGTAGCGTCTTGTTTGAAGTTCATCATGAGATATGAAATTCCAAAGCACAGCTTCAACCATCGTTTTTCCTACTGGTCTTCTTGAGAATATCTCTCTTGACTGCATTAAAAGTCCCGGTTTACTTGGGCTTAAATAATCAGTATGGTTTTGCCTTTCTTTGAGATCCTTATTTTGATCAATTATTGTGAACGTTATTTTCTTGCTGAAAGGCCAGGGTAACATATCATCATATTCACCTTTCATTAAAACGATACCGATCAAGAGATGCGGAGCATGATGCAAAAAAATGGTGCCAGTGTGGTAAGGATAAGCAAAAACTTTTAATTTGTAGCCGTTACATCCACTGTTAAATGAATTACTTTCTATCTTCTTCTTTTCTCCCTCCTTTGCTTGTCTCAAACGTTCACTGAAGAATGTAATCTTCCAAATAAAACGCGTGTTGCTTCCATCCTTATCTGTATTCACTTTCATATCTATCTGCCTTTGAAGTGCCTCTAATTTCTCCTCAAGTTTTCTTGTTGCTTCTCGAGATTCTTGATTATTTATTAATTGATCCTGGGTTAAACGACTTAATTGAGCTCGAGTTTCATCCAACTGAACCTGTGTGTTGTTAAGTTTAACACATGCAAAGTCAAGATGCTCTCGCATGGCAGATTGAAGATGTGAATCCACGTTTTTGCGTTGAAACTGCCGAAAGAAGTACAAATGACCTTAGAAAATAGTCTATTTTTACCAAAACGTTTATTTTTTCTGGGCAATGCATTTTCAATCGCATGCCGCAAAATGAAAAAAATTTCCCTAGTAATCTTCTAAGTGCCAGGAGGGATAGACCCCCCCCCCCCTCCGTCAAAAAACTGACCGGCGTTTACATAAAAAAAACACTCCGCGACAAAATAATGGTAGGAATCGCAGACCGTTGTTGCTCGTATGTACCAAGTCACGCCGCTAAATTCAGAATTTAATCCAATAAAAACAAACCTTTTCAGTGCATCCCATTTGAGCAT
>JAKSDK010000863.1 GCA_022360095.1 Phycisphaerales bacterium | reverse complement strand
GGGAAGTGCCCAGAGTAAGCATTTTCATAGAAAAGGTGATTGGTCAAGGTGCGTTTGGACAAGTTGCTAAGGGGACAGCTTTACAGCTGCGAGGGGTAGAGGGAACGACAACAGTGGCCATAAAGATGTTAAAAGGTAATCTATACAGTTGAGTACAGTATAATAAAATGGGGTGGGGGGCAAATCGGATCACTTAATGTACTTTTGATTATGAGTTTGATTATGATTGTGTGCTGTATCATCATTATTCTCAGCTTCCAAAAAATTTCTCCGTCATCTCAGAGGGACATAAAATTCCACAATATTAAAACAGTCCACTGAAAAACCCACTGCTGAGATATGTGACCATTCACCGATCATTCCTACTCTATAAGCTGTTCCAAATGAAGCTAGCTTTCTTTTGGGGGAGAACCTAGGGCACCTCTTGTATGACCTCCAAGTCCTTTCTATTTCAACACAATAAGAAACTATTGCTGTCACCAATTTAAATCAAGCATCTTAACCAAATCTTGCAGTTGACGCCCGCGATTCTGACAGGACGGACTTGTTATCACAGCTTGAAGTGATGAAGACGTTAAGCTGTCATCCACACGTCATCAAGCTACTGGGATGCATCACTGAATCTGGTAACAGAAAAAGCGTTCATTTTCAATAATCACTCAGTCCGAAATCCAGCTGCTAACTTTTTATTGAGATGGTTCTTTTGTCAGGCTATGTTATTATATAAGGTTATTGTCCAGAACGACCCTGTTACTCGTTTTGAAGGCACTTCTCCCTCAACATTGTGTAATGTATTTATTGAAGCCCTGCTAGCAATAGTCCGAAGTGATTGTTAATTTATGAAGTGACTAATACAGTCGAACCTCTCTAATACGGACACCGAGGGGACAGAACAAAGAGTCCGTATTAGAGAGGTGTCCGTATAAAAGAGGTCACTGCGATGACGCCACTTCTATGACTCCACTTACAGTTTTAGTGGTCAGTAGCTAAAACCGGGCTTACACGCTTCTTTAAACTGCATTCAAATTTATTAACTCACAGTACAAAGACAGTGTCTTTTTAGCATACAACATTGTACATCTCAGCTACAAAGTAAGTACAGTCGTAGACAAATCACTGTTTTAAAACGAAATGCGCTACAGCGCAATGCTGCGAGTAAAAAGTTGTTTCGTAAATCACAATTCAGAAAGCGTCTTTCTATATTTTGCAAGTGCAGTAAACAGTAACTAGAGTAGAAAATGTAACAGAAAGATCTTTATGCTATCTGTAGTTATCCAAGCTTTAAAAAAGGTCGGTTATGGTCCTCTGTACACCTTTCGAAAATCGTTGTTTGATATACAGCGACTGGCCATGGGCTTTTGAAATCACCTTGCATAGGTCATCAGCCAGACGGGATTCACCCTGTGCAGATTCACCTGATCGGGAATCTGGTTCACCTGATCACAACAGTGTCCGTAATAAAGAGGTTAAGTTTATATGAATTTACTCTCTGGGGCCGAAATTTAGTGTCCGTTGCCCGTATTAGAGAGAGTCCGTATTAGTGGT
>JAKSDK010001034.1 GCA_022360095.1 Phycisphaerales bacterium | reverse complement strand
GGTGGATTATGTATGAGCTTAGTAGCAGTAAAAAGGTGCTGTTGTTAAAACAAACAAAGAAACACTAAGCAAGCCAGTAAGAACAACGACGGCCGAGCTTCAAAAGTTATTTTATGTCCTGTTGCTGATTTTTACTATCATGCCATCAAAACTAAGAAAAACAAACTATTCAAAGCATTAAGTCCAGAATCTAGAATTCAAAATGTAGGAAGTTAAATTTGCAAACAGCCTTTCCAAGATTCAGGTCTGTGCGATTATTCATAATTATGCGAGGTACTTGGAGAAAGTCAGTTTTACCCAAATCTACAGAGCTTTTTGGCTGTCTCTATGACGAGCTCCAACTAGCGTTTAGCTGATCTGTTAGCAGCTGGTTAGAGCCCTTAAAGTAGCTGCCTGCGAAGCAGGTAGCCAGTTTTTTTAAGGCGAAAGAAGAAATCTCGAGGACGCTCGAGGACGCGCGAGGGGAGAAAAGGAGAGGAGGAGGCGTGTGTCCCTCGCGCGGCCTGTAATTACTTCACACCAATGATAGCCGAATTTTCTCCCTTCCTCGCATAAGCTCTTATAACATTGATAGAGTGACTCTATGCTCCCTCCACCCGCGGAATCAGATTTCGAAGTTCATACTTGGCCGCAAAGCTTGGGCGGCAAAAAGAAAAAAACTTCTTGAGGCTCAGCGATTAACAATACAGTTCTTTTGTTTTATTCCTCCATGCCTCGGAGCCAAGTGTGAATTTTAATGTAACGAAATTGGTCTATTGATATTTCTTTTGTTTGAATTTTGATGGGGAAGTCATCTGCGACGTCAGGTACAATAAATCAAACAAAGGAAAGGAAAGATACTGTAAGCATAAGTTAACTTGCAATAACTGAGAAAGCCATGGTCCCCGTCCACAAGGGCACGTATCCGGAAATTTTTTGATTAAAACGAATATTTTCTCTCCGTTTTAGTTTTCCGTCCACACGCTGAGATTTTTGAAAACTTTGGCTTCTCATTGACGTGTGAACCAATACTAAGATGTCTAGATACGTATGGACGGGGCCGCTAGACCACCACATGAAAATCGTTCATTTCAATTTTAAAATGAAAGTCCTTTTAATCGCTGATGATCATTTGCG
>JAKSDK010001583.1 GCA_022360095.1 Phycisphaerales bacterium | reverse complement strand
CCAAGAATGATTAACGCAAGTTCAGCGTTTCCCAGTCCACTGTCTTTTGTGGGTGGTAGCGTGGAAGTTGGGAGAGGCGCTCTGATCTTCCATCTAGCGTAAAGTGTCTCCAACTGGTCAGCGTACTTCTCAATTGTTCTGAAAAAGAAGTGGAAAAGGTACTCATCACTCCCTTTTACTTACCTCAACTAGTAATAACCGAAAGTTACGGAGAGCTAGCTACTATCAGCGAAGGTCAAAACCATTAATAGTCATCCCTCTTATAATCGCTCCCCCCACCCCCACCCCCTAGACGAAAACATTCAAAACAATCGCCTCCCTCGAATAATCGCCCACTTTTTCTGCAAATAAAACTAATCGCCCCAGGCTATTATTCGAGAAAGTTAGGTAGGTTGTACATGATAGATTCAATGACCATTCAAAGAAAGAGGGCAAAGACCGCATTATATATATTCCGATGACCACAAAATATTAAAAAAAATTGCTTCAATGATACTTACCCCAATATTTCATCATTGGTCATTATCTTTTGAGTTTTCAAATTAACGGCATGGAACAGAACCTCAGAATTTGTGGTTTGTTTACCGTTGCTGTCTTGTCCAAATACCTTGAAAATTGCTTCAATGTTTACCTCGGCCTCCGTAACGTTATTCAACACCCTAGAGAAGAAACATTTAAATATATCAAAAGAAATGTAGTATAACTAAAAGGAGGAGGAAGAACAAGTAATGGTGATGATGATGGTGATGATGATGATAAGGATAATGGAGGTTGTGATGATGTTGAGTGACGAGGAAACTGTTAGTGCTAAAATAAGCAATTAACGTCATCAACAGTATATTGTAATCTGTAACCTGATGAACTCCTCCTTATTCTGCTCGATAAGAGACGGGTCAACTTCAGCCTTAAGAGTGACTCTTTGCTCATCGAGAAGGACGAATATCTGCAGAATACACAAAGAGATGAAAAAAAGGTATATGCGGAGGCATATACGTTTCAAGGCTGAGTAGCTTATCCCAACGCGCGTAACACACTTCCTACTGGTTTGATACCCTGCACTGTACACAAACAACATTATGACGTAGTGCTTGCAGTTAAAT
>JAKSDK010001684.1 GCA_022360095.1 Phycisphaerales bacterium | reverse complement strand
CTTCTTTTACTGCAGGCGGTTAAGACTGCTTCTCTCTCAGGCGCTTGTCACAAAAGTCTTTTAACTCTTAGTTTTCCTTATATTTACTCTTATTTTTTTCCTAGGTGGAGTCGTGGTGTCCAAGGTTAACTTGGCGAAAATATATGAAAAAGAAAGAACGAAGAAGACAAAAGGTAAACTTCACTTGCAGAAGATCCTCATGCGTTCATTGTCAGAGTTCTAGCCGTTATAGCCTTCATTTTTTATGTGTGAAAAGTTTCGTTTTTCGTCTTAGGCAGTACTACAGAATAACTCTGATAAACTACTCTCCAAGTTAAACTCAATACCTGGATCTCTGCCAATCAGATCGCGGATATCAAGCATGTGGTCTTACTGGCAAGACAGCCTCCATTTCATGCGAAGCAAAGACAATATTGACATGCGCAGTGAGAAGAAGGTACATTGTAACTCTCATCGCCAACACTGGTTACTGGGTGTGAATCCATTTATACGATCTTGAAGACTTGAGATTCTCGCTTCGTAGCTAACTGTTTTAGACGCCTAGCTGCAATGCAAATTGGTAGCTAAGGGGAAAAAAGGAACCTGCGTTACCGTCCCAAAAGAGATAACGATTTAGTATCTGGAGAATATTGAACATCGTCGCAGTATAGTAGGCATATGAGACTCATCCTTGCTTGCGCAGGCTTATTTTGAATATTCAAAGCACTATCGAATATCCATGTACGACCACCTCTGATAATCGACCACCTAGGATAACCGACCACCTATACAAGACACCAAAATTTTCTCTGTCAAACCCCAATAGTAAGAATCTCTCGTAAGTGACTGCGACCAATTTTGGGGTTGACACTTGGACTGATCTGTATGTTTGCTGTATAGACCTATGCTACTTAGAGTATGTGAAAATCTTGCAAGAAGTAGATTTGTCCAAACCTGTTCTCGTAAGCCACCACTTTTTGATCTTCGCATTTGGGGTCGTCGTTTACGGAAAGTTCAACTGCACTTTATTTATTGCAGATTTTGGTATTTATTGGCCTGCTGATGGATGCTCCTGAAAACCAAACTAAACTGACAGATGAGCTGCTCCAGTGGAGCGATCTCCTTGCCTCTCTTTATTTTCTTGGACATGACATCAATGTTAAGACCGACCGTGTGGAATTACTAAGGTACACATAAAGTACTAACTATCGACGCAGTCTGGCGACATACTCTTAGCTACTCTTAGTGAGGTGTGTGCAGTCCACCTGATATAATGCTTTCCTACATGTTGACT
>JAKSDK010001354.1 GCA_022360095.1 Phycisphaerales bacterium | reverse complement strand
TTCACAGTCCTTGGGTTAACTTTTTTCTTCCTTTTTTTGTTGTTTTTTTAGATTCCCATGAGCCAATGAGCTTTACTGCGGGAGACATGAGATTTGGTCAGCAATTTCAAGTAAGAAATCAAAATATATTTAAGTTCAAGATTGCGCCCATTATTGTCAACCGGCTTTTAGCTTTGTAAGCAAAAATATAATTGTGAACAGAATGTTATCTTGTTTGTGCTTAAGGTTGGCAACTTCCTTACTATAGTTTAAGAGCCATTGAATTCATTCTTCCTGCCCTTATTTGCTGTATTAAGGCCTTAGATGTTAGTATTGGAAAGAGATGAGTAAATTTCCTTGTCATATGATTTGCATATAAAAGCGTCTTTATGCAAATTTCTCCTTAGGGTAGACAATATAAGTTTTAAACAACACTAGTGAAAGTTTCACAGGAACTGTGGAAAATTAGGATAACATGGGGTTAATGTTCCTAACTTTAGTTCCTGTGATCAGCAAGGGATGTGTTTTTTGGATTTTTCACTGATTGTGTCATTACTTGAGTTAAATCATGCATTGATATCAGTCTTCTTTAGAGGATCTTAAACTTGCAATTTTATTGCCAAAAATTGTTTAATTTTTTGTCAAGAGTTTTCCATATCTTCTTTGGTTAGTGAAGGAGATGGTACACTGTAGCAATATTGAGCAATGTTGTTCTATTTTTGTGTTTTAGTAGGAGGGAGGACATTGAGCTAATTTTAGTAATAATTGTGACAGTAAAATCTCAAGTTTTGCTTTTGTTGCTTGCAAGTGCCACATTTTGCGAATTAAAGCAGTGTAAATTTTTACTTACAAAAAATGAAATAAAGCCAAAAGTATTAGGGAAAGAATTGCTTTAAAGTAACCACTTTATACCAAAGAATGCCTCACACAAACAATCATCAGATAGATCATGTATTTCATTTCATTTTAAATTCTGAAAACTCTGTGCCTGTGAGACAGTCATAGCAGCAACATTTCATTTGAATTGTC
>JAKSDK010001371.1 GCA_022360095.1 Phycisphaerales bacterium | reverse complement strand
ATTCAGAAATACTGGAGACACAATCATACAAAACATCTCACAATTATCAACAGCTACAATAATAGCGAACAGAAATCAATTATCTTCTAATACTATGCAACCAAAGAGAATTTACAATTCTGAAGTTGTATGTTCATTTTTCGGTACAAGCTTATTGATTAAGTCAATAATGCATAAAATAGCGTAAAAGATTCCTCTTTTGCTTGTGGAAGTGATAAAGGGCCATCTGTGGTGGTGTTGGGGTCCACAAATGCCCCAGAGCTGGAGGAAACAGGTGGGTTCAACCAATCTATTTTTGGTTGTTGTCTTACCTCATGTCAAATTTTGGATCTTGGAGCAAAGCGTTCAGTGGTATGTTAGTAGACCTTGTGTAAGTTGGGCTGGAAAACATGGCGGACGCAGCAGCCCCAAAAAGCAAAGAAAGAGAAGTGACTCTGGGCTCTGTCTCCACACTGATGTTTTTTAATCGCTGCATGCAGTTGCGTTTAAGGAGTGTGGCCTCTTTCAGCTGTCACTCTTTCAGGTTATTCATTAACAGACTTTCCTTGTCATCTGACTCAACCTCTTTGGTGGCATCACTGCAATTGTGGGTTGAGGTCTCCGGCTGTGTGCGAGTGAAAGAGGGTTTGCTCGGCGACATGGATGAAGAAGTTGGTCCCGAGCAGTAAGGCCCTGGAGAAGACAGGATATGCACGTGCTGCAGTTTACAGCCTGGACAATTTAGTCGCAGTTTTTCGAGGATGGTTTCTTCCACCGAGGGCCCAGGAACTGCCGATAAAATTAGACACAATACACCACAATACTATTAAACAGTAAACAGGAGACTAGAAACTGCTGACTATGAAAAGACTGAAAATACAAATTAAGTTGTATGTCAGAGTTTCACACAGTAAGCAATCATCAGAATAAAAGTTTTAAAAATCCATGTCAGTGTTAAGCCATAAATTTACAATTCATGGATTGTTGGAGGGGCACGTTCTGTGATTGGTTGCAAGGAACTTGTTTTTGTGACAACACTTAGTTACCAGATTGTTTATTTGGGAGAGAAGTGCTGTAGTCAGTCAAGATAAAGCGTTTCTCAGAAAGGCACAAAATTGCAGCATGAAGTGTTTCCCTTGTTGGCATTTGCCCTCTTGATGATTTGCCACTTGATGTCATATGCCATGTTTTTGTCCCGTAGTTCCCAGAGGTATGTTGAAACTACTGTGTTGTGTGCGTTTCTAAAAGAGTGTTTGTGGTTGTTGAATCTTGCTTTTAAGTCATTTTATGTCATGCCGATGTAAGAACTTGAAGTGCTGGGTGCTGCCATGACTGGTTTCATAGGTGATGTTAATTGTGAGGCATTTTACCTCAAGAGGGCAAAGTTCCTTATTTCTGCAAGGATATCATTTTTCTGTCTGTTGTTTCGCAACCTAAACACAGAATCATTTCTGTTAAACGATTGTTTCCTT
>JAKSDK010000709.1 GCA_022360095.1 Phycisphaerales bacterium | reverse complement strand
TAGTATATATTTCTTATTCCTTCAGTCCGACATTATAAGTTGACAAGACTTGTAGTGTATAATCAATATAAAGTGAGAATTGTGTAACAAATTAATGATAAACTAAACTCTTTATACACATTCACAATGATTAATATGTTTCATGACTACCTCTCTCCTCTACATCTCAGTTTAACCCAATAAGAAAACACACAATCCTTGGATGCGGCTCGCTTCAAGCAAAGCGCTTGGCTTATTCTCTGTAAAGACTAAAAGATACACATGACATGGTGGAAGGTTGTGGCAACTGAAAACGATAATTTTAACGTTATAGTGAAACAAACACCAGTGAATGAAGAGCAACAACAACTATAAAATCATCGAAATTGCAGTTTGTCAGCACTGTCTTTAAAACGAACGCTTATCACATTATTTTTTTAGTGCTTTAGTGAATAAATGTTAGACTCAGTAGCAAAACACCACTTGATTTCTAGGAGAACAAACATAGAATATACACAAACACTTTAACAAAACAAAAGACATTGTGGGGGATGTAAAAGTAGATGATGGAGTTACATTTGGTCAAATATTCATGTTCCACATTTGTAGGGCTTTCCTCCGTTGTGTCCCCTAACCAAAAAGTAGGGGAACTCTAACCCTAACCTCAGAAAATTCCGAGAAAATGTCTCTTTCGTGGCTCAATTGACCAAGAGGGTAGATTCATTTTTTACCTTTAGAAATTTAAAGTTAAGTTTTACGAATAAATTAGTAGTATTTTTATAATTTTTAAAAATATTTACATTACCCAATTAAGTATTAATTTTAGTGCATGTATCAGTGCTGCTTTTAGATGGGAGCAAAGGATTTTAGAGTATGAATTTTGGGGGGCAAAATGGTGAATTTCCAAATACACCTGTAATTCATTTTCCTTTAAAGGACTTTGGCGGGAATGTGGTTTAATTCATTACCAAAATTTTAATATCGATTTTGCACGCTAATCGTCAAAGTGACGTCATCCAGATTTTGCTTTCGTTTTTTGAGTTTCAGGAAATTAATTTTTTTGCTCCAAAAATGTTCTTTAACTTTTTACTGCGGGCAGTGCAAAAATTTACTTTCGCAAAAATTCGTGCCTTGCCTGACACGGAAGGTGGCCTGTTTCACTGAGTCCTTATAGTGCAACTGTAATGAACGGACCTTTCCCTCTCCTCCGAAACGGTTAGGTCAAAGTAAAGAGAATGTAATAATGAAGTGACCTTTGCCTCTCCTCCGAAACGTTTAGGTCAAAATAAAGATACTTCAGCATAACTGCGACTGGCTTGTGACAAACAGCTTTAAATTGTTCTATATTGCTGTGATTGAGATCATGCAGTAAACGATCTTCTTTAGTGAATGCATCGATAAATTGTAAAGACAAACCAAGCAATTTCTTTACAACAACTGACTCTCCTGAATTCCTGTCCAGGTCTGAAGCATACTTTGTCCTGAAAACCGCTATGAACAATCCTTGTC
>JAKSDK010001121.1 GCA_022360095.1 Phycisphaerales bacterium | reverse complement strand
TCTTGTCAACTTATTTTTTTTGCCCAGGGATACCAGAGCTGTTTTTCATGGATATGGGCTCACTGGGAAGCCATAATTTGGTATTTTGGCAAGCAAAATCTGCTTCCAGTCCCCTTCCTGTACCTGGGGTAGTTTATTTTCCAGCCTAGACCTTGCTTTATACCAAATCAGCCAAAATGCAAGGTTGTGACTTAACTGTAAACCAGGACAAATCAGTGATTAGGGTCGTTTAAACGAGGAAAAATAAGACGCGTCTTACAAAGGACGCATCCTAAATAAGACTCAAACTATCCCATATAAAAGGCACATTTTGTTTAAAATTTAGCAGCCTGTAACACCTGTTCTTCGGTAAGACGCGTCTTTGCTCAGTCACATCTTTATGTGCCATTTATATGGGATAGTTTGTGTCTTATTTTTCATCAGATAAATGGCCCTATTATATTGTCACCATCTCAGCATTTTGTTCATTTTCTGGCTTTTGTGTCCCTCACAAAAAAGCAAAAATCACCAATCATAGTGTATAATTTGTATTTTGTACACTACATCATATTGTATGTGTAGAGTAGATAAATTATGTTGAAATCTGAGTACTGTGTATTACATGACCTTAACACTTACGTTTTTGCTGCCATCATAGTGATGAACTTGCCGAAGCTTGGAGGATTTTTACTCCTCTTTTGCACAAGATTGAAAGGGAAAAGATCAAGCCAATTCCTTATAAATTTGGAAGGTAATATAAAGTGTCATGTTTATGTTCTTTGCATATCTGTACATGTAACTCCCATAAATGCTGATCTATGTCTGACAGTCTGAGTTAAATGGACTAGTGGTGTGCACAGTGACAAACGAGGTACCTATAGTGTGTGAACACACCATTTTTGTGCCTGTACCCTGCTGCAAAAGCTTGTATACCTCGTGTGAACATAGCATCCTAAGTGAAGAAACAGATAATTTTTCCATCACCTCTAGTAATGCTGTGAAAGGTTTGAACCCAGGAGTCATTTAATAATGAGGTCGAGTAGGATCTTTCGCGTGAGCATAGTCCTGAATTTAGGACTGTTGTAGGCAGTGACTGACGCTTCAACGACCTGTGCATGCTCCACCTAGTAAGCAATGAAGCAAGCAGTGTTTTGAAATGCTCTCAAAACAGTCGCTATTCCTAAACGTGAAGTCCTGTTAAAGACTTGGGATATGTTAGAAAGCATTTCACATTATTTGTTACACTAAAAACCCATGTGTAAAAGCCTAGATTTGATCAAGTCTGGCGAAAGAGATTCTTGTATTTTGGGGTAGTCATTGG
>JAKSDK010001405.1 GCA_022360095.1 Phycisphaerales bacterium | reverse complement strand
CTGTCAAAACAGGGCATCAACTGACCAGTGTCACATGACTGTATCGCAGGCTAGGACGTGCCACTCGTTGAGATGACGTGTTTTTAACGTGCTCTGCTGATCAGTTATTGGTTTTCTATTGATTGTAGGCTTAGGTCCATTTTTTTTCAGGAGGAATTCAGTTTCTTGTAGCGAACGTTTTAATACTTGAGAAAGACAGGAAAGGAGACCGTTTTGGCCTTGGCTAAATTTACATATTACAATTTCATTTCAGCTACTATCGAGCAACTGGGATGCTAATACATGGGTTACACATGAGATGCTTCCACCAATTAAAGCAAAGTATCTGAAACTTATTCCCCACGAGTGTAACAGCATCTGCTGTCTCAGGGTGGGAGTGATTCCGTTTATAGTTGGTAAGTGCCCACACTTTATTCAACACTCTATGACTGGTCTCTCGGAAAACAGTTAATTGTGCTTCCCGAGAATCTCACTTTGAGATTCAAAGGAAACAAAATTAAATGTTTCTCCTGTCACCCTCTAACGTCATAGAGTTTGACATGTTGCCTGCTCAGAGATTTTGGCGGGAAACAGTTGCATTATTAGATGTCATGTGACCTCGATGTAACCAATAAGATCGCACGCTGTTAGGAAGAAATTTCCAGCTATATAGTCTACATATGTTGTGTCTTACAGAGGACGTAAACACGCACGAGCATGAATTTCGTTTACCCTTTCTCAATTTAGATGTGTTCCGTAAGAATTTAACTCCTGGAAAATTCTCCTATATTTGACAAGTCGAGCGTGCTAGAATAAAGGCTTTTGTTAGTTAAAGGGGAACGTAGCTGTGCGCGAGCAAAATGACGTGTTTAATACGACAAAAACAATAATGTCGTATGTTGGACAACAACTACAACAATTAGAAAGAAAAATGAGTAAATATTGGTCATTTCTGGACGCATCTTTTAGCCACGAATAATGAATATGGCATTCGGAACATTTCGTAGTATTTTTTTTACCCGTAGATTCAAGTAAGATAACTAAGCAAAATTCATGTTTTTTCTCAAACGCCCTCTCATGAAAAATCCGAGGAATGAGCAGTCTATTGAGACCATTCTTAATTGTCCACCGGGAATGGGCACAAGCTTACGACGCAACGATTTCTGGGATCGTGTAGTTGCACAAGCGTGACTTATGATTGGTCAATGGTTGCTTTGAATACCATCGACCAATCAGAACTAACGCTTGTCCACCCAAACGATCCTAAAAATCACTTCACCCAAACCTTGTACCCATTTTCCCTAGATTTTGACAACTAAGGAATTCCCTTTTGTTGCATTTATTTTAGATGAAGAAGGCAAACATGCTGGCTTTATAATATCATCGGAAGGAAAGCCATCAAGAGAAGGGTTTTCCCTGCATTATCAATCGAACATTTTGCAGAACAAGACGTCATATCAATTGGAATTGAGTACCACAAAGAGGAAGTGGAAAATGGACATCAACCGTGAGCCGGTTATCCCGCGCGGTTGGCGTCACGTGTTCATAACCTGGGACCCAATCTGGGGACTAAAATACTTTGAGAATGGGAAACTGGTAAATAAGCAAGAAACGTTTGATATTGTCAACGTTCAAAGCAAGGATCACCAAGTACTTATTGGCAAGGCGCCATCGTACAATCTCGAATATAAACAGTATACTCTTCAAATGTCCGACCTTGAGGTTTGGTATAACTTTCTGACCGAGGCAGCAGTGAGAGAGAAGCTAAGCTTAGCAGGTAATTTATTAGTAAAGTATTGCCACGGATAGATACTTTTAAAATATAGGAAAGATGACTCCGTTACCACTGAATCAGTCATTTCATGAACAAATGAAACTAAAAAGCAACCATGAAATCGCCGAGGTAATGTCGCTCACGACTCCCTCTTTGGTCATTCTTGCTTGCTATGTTCTGCGTTATCCTTTTTGAGCAACTTTGACGACGAACAGTTCGGTAAGTTAGCCATTTTTTTTGTTTTGGGCTTTGTTTTCTTTCTTTTTAGGTTTCGGAAGGATTTTTTTATTGAGAACTTAGGTAGTTTTGCCAATAACTTTTATTATCAGAACCCACCTACAGCCACAAGATCGACCTTCTGCAAGTCCGCGTTTGAATACGATTTTTTGAGGCTAGCCTGCGTAGCAGGCGCTAGGAATAAATGGGTGCGAGGGAGACACGCGGAG
>JAKSDK010000454.1 GCA_022360095.1 Phycisphaerales bacterium | reverse complement strand
GTATATCGAGTTATGGATGCACTTGGGAAGTTTGGAGAGCACTCAAGAAGCTAGAGTTGCTCTCGGCTGCGCCTCGAGCTACTCTTACGCATGTTTCGTGTTCTCCAAACTTCCCGCGTGCATCCATAACTCAATATACGCATGCTTAGCATGAACAAATTCTTCACTATACGTGCTCAGTGACTCATCAAAATGGCAGAGAATCATGCACCAAAGCACTGTCTACACGAGACTTGATCCATTTCGCAGATTAATGGAAAGGTAAGGTGAGAAAAAAGGCTAGGATCATCGGTTGTGATGACTTTTTACTTGATGACCTTGAGATGTAACCTCTAAGTCCCAAGACTTATTAATGGTTCTCAATGGAGTCCTACAAAAGGTTGAAATTTATCGCTTTTTGAGCAGAACTTACATTATAATAACTCTCGGTACCATCTGCCATAATGATTGAGAAATTTTACACTAAAAGGTATGCAGCTTATGTTGGAACCAGTTGAGATCATAGCTACACGTCTGTTACGTAACATAAAACTCATGATTTTGTTTTGAATAAGTGTAATTTTGGGATAAATTTTGTGCGGTGATCAGTTTATATCAATCGACGTCATCCCTTTGAAGACCTCGGAGAAAGTGCCGCACCAGCTACGGAACCGTCTAAAAGTCACCTACAAGATACGTTTTACTTTGTCGGATATGACATTTTGTTCACTTTTTAGCTGTTTGACACAGCTTTATTTATTTCATAGTACTCACCTGAACTATTTTATGGATGTAAGCGGTAATGCCCGATCAACCGATCTATAAAACAATAAAATAGATGAGTAAAAAAAATAATTAAATATATAAATATTAAAAAGGGGGGTTGGGGGAGGAATAGAGAAAGGGAGAAAGAAAGAAAGAAAGAAAAAATCTCTGGAAGGTCTAGACTGGTTTACAGGGGTAATTTACCTGACATTTTGTTTTGATCATCATTTGTTTATACCTTTTTGTGATAACCTGAAATTTAGTGATCCATGTGCGCCATTAAATATTGCCATCATGTTCTTGCCTACAAACCGGATTTGTTTAGGAAAGGTACTTCAGGGACTGTACTCTTTCAAGATCCATATTTTCTCCCCTCGAGTGGCCATTAACACAACGCTAGTTTCTGGTTAGTTCTCTGTAGCAGTGAAGAGTTGATCACCTTCGCGATC
>JAKSDK010001413.1 GCA_022360095.1 Phycisphaerales bacterium | reverse complement strand
ATCGTCACAGCCTATCTGCTGAGTTTTAGTCTCCATGCTCACCCCGGGTCGTAACCGTAGAGGTTCTTGACCCTGTACCTATTATGAATGATTTCGTTACGGAAAGATATAACGCTCTCTGAAAAAGCCTTCTCTGTCATGTAGCGGCCCCTTCGCTCAACGCTCGAGCGGGCCTCTTGGAGAATCGATTCTCTCTCATCTTCCGGGAGCCCTGAGAAAAACTCTTCTATGCATTCCGACTCAAGAGATATTATACAGCCAAGGAGGTTTTCCTCACCGGCGCTCTGCAGCCCGAGCACTTTATTTCTAAGATTAATGTAATATTCGCGGACACTTGGGCTTTTTTCATCGTTTATAAAATCGCCCAGCTTCTCCGCCGCCTCAGCTATGATCCCGGTCGGCTTCTTTGCTTCGTCAGAGGGCATTTTCTTCTCTTGAAGAGGGCTGAAATCCTCTGCGCTCTTTTCTATGAAACGCCGGCACTGTTTTAGGCTCCTTATTTTTCTCTGTCCCTCTGCCCCTTCTTTTTCCTGCTCCGCGAATGCCCGGCTGATGCCTCTGAGCACGACTTCCTTCGGGACGTTTCTGTCTCTGAGCTCCGCAATGAGGGCGTAGTCCTGTGAGGAGAGCATCAGGCCCTCACCTGCCAGAGACAGAAAATAGCTCTCCACTTCTTTTATATATTGGCTTTGGTCAGACATCTGTATTTTAGTATTTTAAAGTAAAGCCTGGACAATCCAAAAAGCGGCAGCCGTACAATCAGCCTATCAATCTTCTCATCTCGCCTATTGTTTCGGTATAATCGGAAGCACCGAAGATGCCCGAGCCTGAAACTATGACGTCCGCTCCCGCGTCGGCAATGAGCTTTATATTGTCTAGCTTTATGCCGCCGTCCACCTGTATAAGCGGCTTGTGCTCGCGCGCGTCTATTATCTCCCTAAGCCTACTAACCTTAGCGGCCATCGAGGGGATGAACTTCTGCCCCGGAAAGCCGGGCTCCACGGTCATGACGAGCACCATGTCCACGTAATCCAAAACT